>JAJFUP010000172.1 GCA_021372395.1 Deltaproteobacteria bacterium | reverse complement strand
AATTTCTGACCCGGCAACCACGATAGAGGGCCTTTTCCGGCAGGCACGGCAGCGAGGTGTGGTGATTGCCATGAACTCGCAGTGGCCGTTTTGCCTCCCCGACTATGAGGAGCTCTGCGGAAAGATCGATCCATCACGGGTCGAGCAGTTCGCCATCAGGCTCTCGCCCCTGTCTTCCGGCAGGGAGATGATTCCGGATTCCGTACCCCATGCCTTGAGCCTCCTGCACTGTGTTGCGGGAACAGGCAGGATCGACGCCCTTTCCTTTTTTGGGGGGGATGATGCCCTGAGGATCACCTTTTCTTACCTGACCCGGTCCGCGACCTGCAGGGTATGTGTGGATCTCGTGAGGGAATCGGCACAGCCGCGGACGTTTTCCTTCGGGTTCAATGGCAGGATCGTGCAACGGCTCATAGACCCCGACACCTACACAATACACTTGACTTGCCCGGGTAAAACCCTAAAAATAGCAGATCCATTGGAGCTTTCCGTCCGGGATTTTCTCGCTGCGGCAGGCTCCGGGGGGAACCCGGCACTGGGAGAGCGGCACATCGTGGAGACCGCATCTCTCCTCAAGGAAATCTATACCGCATACAGCCACACGTGAGAGAGGACAGCATGGAACAGATGGAGCACAGGGAACACGACTTCAGCGCCAAGCTGAGACAGGCATCGATCATCGAGAGTCTCAGGCAGTACATCGCCTGGCAGAGGGAACTGCGGGCAACATCGGTTACGGCGGGTTTGCCGAAGTTCGGGCCCATCTCGCTAAACCTTGACCTCACAACGGCGTGCAACTTCTCGTGCCCCCACTGTGTGGATTCACGGCTGCTCAATACCGGAGACTACCTCGACCTCGACACGATAAAGCGGAGCATCGAAACGCTCCAGAAGAACGGGTTGCGCTCGGTCATCATCATAGGAGGCGGCGAACCCACGATCCACAAGAACTTCGAGGACATTGTACGATTCATCCGTGACAGGGGGATCCAGGTGGGGATCGTCACGAATGGCTCGAGGCTGGACAAGGTCGCCAAGGTGGCCGACGTGCTCGAGGACGGAGACTGGCTGAGGATTTCCCTCGATGCCGGGAAGGAGAGCACTTTCTTCAAGGCGCACAGGCCCCGGGGAAGGACCAGCCTCGAGGGCATCCTTCAGGGCGCCCGTGAGATCAAGGCACTCAACCCCAGGGTGAGTCTCGGGTACTCCTACGTGATCGTGTGGGAAGGCATCATGGTCAACGGGTACGAGCTCTGCCCCAATGTCGATGAGATGGCCCAGGCGGTGAGCCTGGCAAAAGACTTCTCTTTCGACTATGTCTCTTTCAAGCCCTGCCTGATGCGGCTGGAAGGAAACCAGAAGGAGTCGCTCTTCGACACGCCTGACGCAGAGCGGGAGGCCCGGGTCATAGAGAAGATCAAGACAAACCTCGATGGGGCCAGGCAGGCTTCCCGGGACGGGGTGAAGATCCTCGAGAGCGTGAACCTCGAGGCCATGCTCAACCTTAAGGTGCACGAGCTCAAAGTCCAACCCGAGGTCTGCCATTGCCAGTTCTTCCGCACGGTTCTGGCGCCTGCCGGCATCTTCCACTGCCCCGGCCTGAGGGGGGTGGAACAGGGAAAGATCGGGGACAGCGTGGGGTACAAGGGGAAGGCGAACTTCGATTTCACCCAGGAGCGGCTGGAGCACTCCATGCGGACCTTCAACGCCCACCTGGAATGCAACACCGTGGTGTGCTTCTACCACCATGTGAACTGGTGGATCGAAAACTTCATCTCTTCGGGCAAGGACGTCTCAGAGATCCCGGAGGTGGAGGACAACAATTTCTTCCTGTAGCCGCTCATCCAAGATGGACCCCCGGAAGATCTGCGTCACCCACCTGAATCAGATAGGCGACCTCCTCTTCTCCCTGCCGCTCCTGAAGTCCCTCAGGGACGATTTTCCCGGCGCCTCCATCCACTCCGTCCTGCGACCTTCCCTGGAAGGTCTTCTCAGGGACAGCCCGTACGTGGACCGGATCATCCTCCGCCACGAAACGCTTCGATCAAAATATGGCCTCGTGAAGAGCCTGAGGAAAGAACGCTACGATCTGTTCATCACCCTGGCGCGTTCGCAGGAAGGCCTCCTGCTCGCAGGGTTGAGCGGTGCAGGGATAAAGGCCGGTTTCGCCCACTTCCCCTGGGACAGGGCACTGAATGTCAAAGAGGTCATCCAGGGGCACCCCTCCTGGTACAACAACGCCAACCTCCTGAGGCGGCTCGGGGTCCCCGTCACGAAGGAGAGCTACGTGGGTCTCCTCCACGTCGAGGATACTGCCCCGATTCACGGGCTGCCCGGGCGGTATGCGGTCATCTCTCCGGGCGCGTCCAGGCGCAGGCTCGTAAAGGCCTGGGACGAGGCGAAGTTCGGCCGTCTCATCGCCGGGCTCTCCGAGCAGCTCGGGCTTGCCAGCGTGCTCGTGGGAGGCAGGGACACGAGAGAATGCACCGGGGCCATTGCCGGATATGCGTCAGCCTTTCGAAGGGGGGGCGCCGGGGAGGTCGTGGACCTCTCAGGCAGCATCGGCCTGCGGGAGCTCTGCGGGGTCCTGAAGAGGGCAGAGCTCTTCGTGGGCATCGATTCGGGGGTCATGCACATGGCTGCTGCCGTGGATATCCCGGTCGTGGGCCTGTTCGGCCCCACGGACCCATTCTACGTGGGGCCCCGGAACGAACGGAGCATCGTGGTGAGACAGGGACTCTCCTGCTCCCCCTGCTACATGCGGGAGCCGTGCCCTCACCGGCAGTGCATGACGGATATCAGCGTGGAAAGCGTCCTGGAGGCGGCCAGGAAGGTGCTGAACCAGGCGACGTAGGGGGCATGCTGCGGAGGAAGCCCGTTCCTACAGTATCTCCTCGAGCTTCTGCATCACCATCTCCGCCGTGATCCCTTTCATGCACACCGGATCTTTGCAGCGTCTCCTGTTGCATGGCATGCAGGGGAGGTCCTGCCGGACGATCCTCCCTTTCAGCGGGCCCGTCCTCCCCGGGTTTGTGGGGCCGATGAGGGTGACCACCTCTTTCCCGAGCGCCACCGCAAGGTGCATGGGGCCCGTGTCGCAGCTCACCACGGCTTTTGCCCCGGCAAGCACATCCTTGAGTTCCGGCACGGAGGTCTTTCCCACCAGGTTTACGAGGTGGTCCCTGACGCGTGCATCGATGAGGCGTGACGTGGGGATGTCCCCGGGGCCGCCCGTGAGCACACAGGGCATGGCATGGTGCTCCATGATGCCTTGGGCCAGGGAGGCGAACCCCTCGGGTGTCCAGCGCTTTGCGCTCGTGGTGGCCCCGATGTTGAGGACCACGTAATTCTGCGGCAGGGTGGCGGGCGGTCTTCCCGGGACAGGGATGTCCCACCGTATCTC
>JAJFUP010000285.1 GCA_021372395.1 Deltaproteobacteria bacterium | reverse complement strand
GGCCCGTCCGGCGGATGTATCCCGGCCGAGGCGCTCAACACGCCCACCGACTACGAAGAGATCATAAAGCTCGGCGCCATCATGGGTTCAGGCGGCCTCATCGTCATGGACGAGGACACCTGCATGGTGGACACCGCCCGTTTCTTCATGGAGTTCTGCCAGGAAGAGTCCTGCGGAAAGTGCACGCCGTGCCGTGAAGGCACCAAGCGCATGCTCGAGATCCTCCAGAGGATCTGCCGCGGCGAGGGCAAGGAAGGCGATATCGAGCTGCTCGAAGAGCTCGCAGCCATCATCAAGGATTCCGCGCTGTGCGGACTCGGCCAGACCGCTCCCAACCCCGTTCTCTCCACGATCCGCTACTTCAGGGACGAGTACGAGGCCCACATCTACGACAAAAAGTGCCCGGCGGTCGTCTGCTCGGCGCTGTTCAAGTCCCCGTGCCAGCATGCATGCCCCATCGAGATGGACATTCCTGCCTATATAGCACTGATAAGAGCAAACCGCCTCGAGGACGGGTACAAGGTCATGAAGAGGACCAACCCGTTCCCCGGCGTATGCGGCAGGGTGTGCCCGCAGTTCTGTGCCAACAAGTGCCGCAGGGGTCAGCTCGACGAGCCCATGGCCATTGCCTGGCTCAAGCGCTACATCGCAGACAACGGCAAGCATCCCAAGGTCGAAGCGGTTCCGGTCACCAGGAAGGAGAAGATCGCGGTCATCGGTGCAGGGCCTGCAGGTCTCACGGCGGCACAGGATCTCGCTCTGCGGGGTTACAAGGTCACCGTGTTCGAGGAACTCCCCCATGCCGGCGGCATGATGCGCTATGCCATCCCCGAGTACCGGATGCCGAGAAACATCATCGAGCAGGAAGTGGCCGACATCGAGGCCCTGGGCGTCGAGATCAAGACCAGCACCCGGATCGGCAAGGATATCTCCTATGAGAAGATCCAGAAAGACTACGACGGCATCGTTCTCGCGGTAGGCGCGCACAGGAGCTGGAAGCTCGACATCGAGGGCGAAGACCTGAGCGGTGTCTGGGGCGCTGTGGAATTCCTCCGGGAAGTCAACCTCGGTAACAAGGTGAACATCGGCTCCAAGGTGGCCATCGTAGGCGGCGGCAACTCCGCCATCGACGCTGCCAGGACTGCTGTCCGCCTTGGCGCCAAGGATGTGACCATCCTGTACCGCAGAGAGCGCAAGGACATGCCCGCATGGGAGAACGAGATCGTTGCAGCCGAGCATGAGGGTGTGAAGATCGAGTACCTCGTTGCCCCCATCAAGCTCATCGGCAAGGACGGCAAGGTCACCGGCGTTCAGTGCCAGCGCATGAAGCTCGGTCAGTTCGACCGCTCCGGCAGGCGCAAACCGATACCCATCGAGGGCAGCGAGTTCGTGCTGTCCATCGACACGATCGTTCCTGCCATCTCCCAGAACGCCGATACCTCGTTCCTCGCGGACGGCTCCGGCGTGGAGAAGGACAAATGGGGCGGAGTCAAGGTGTTCGGCAGGGCCAAGGTCAACACTACGGCCGACGGCGTCTTGATCGCCGGCGACGTTGCCGTAGGACCTGCCACGGTGGTGGAGGCCATTGCCATGGGTCACAGTGCGGCTGCCGGAATGGACAGCTACATTCGTGAGAAGAACGGCGAACCGGCTTACAAAGAGCCGGCCGGCGATGATATCGAAATCCCCTTCGAGGTGGACGAGGAAGTCATCGAAACGCCGAAGGCAAAGATGTCCGAGCTGAAACTGTCAGAGAGGATGATCAGCTTCAAAGAGGTCGAGCTGGGTTACTCCAAGAAGACTGCCTACAAGGAAGCCTGCAGGTGTCTGCGGTGCGACGGAGAGCTCTAGGATAGCCCGGGAACTCGAACGACACAACAGGAGACAATATATGGTAAACTTAACGATAGACAACGTGAAGTTGAGCGTGGCGGAAGGCAGCACCGTTCTGGACGCTGCCAAGGCTGCAGGCATAAAAGTTCCCAGCCTCTGCGCCTGGCCCGAGATCGGGCATCTCCCGGGCGCATGCAGGGTCTGCGTGTGCGAGGTCGAGGGTCAGAGAAACCTCGTTGCCTCATGCGTATTCCCCGTGTCCGAGGGTATGATCATTAAGACCAACACGGAACGCGTCAGGAAGGCAAGAAAGCTCAATGTCGAGCTGATCCTTGCAAATCACCCCACCGAGTGCAACATCTGCGTGCGCAACAACAACTGCGACCTCCAGAGGGTCGCCGAGCAGGTGGGGCTGAGGGAGGTGCGCTTCCAGTACCCGTTGGAGAAGGAGAAGCACCTGGATACGTCCAGTCCCTCCATTGTCCGGGACCCCAGCAAGTGCATCAAGTGCTATCGCTGCGTGAGTGTGTGCGAGAATGTCCAGGGCGTGTCGGTCCTTTCGCCCGCATTCCGCGGCGACAAGGTTTTCATCGGTCCTCCCTTCGGCCTGTCGCTCATCGATACCAACTGCACCATGTGCGGCCAGTGTGTCATGGCCTGCCCGGTGGGTGCACTCTATGAGAAAGACTACATAGACGAGGTCTGGAAGGTACTGCAGGATCCCACCAAGCATGTGGTGGTGCAGGAAGCCCCGGCCATTCGTGCAGCTCTGGGCGAAGAGTTCGGGATGCCGGTCGGGTCACTGGTCACGGGCAAGATGATCTCCGCACTGCGAAGGCTTGGATTCGACAAGGTTTTCGACACCAATTTCACTGCCGACCTCACCATTATCGAGGAAGGCAACGAGCTTCTGAAGAGGGTGAAAGAGGGCGGGAAACTGCCCATGATCACGTCGTGCTCGCCCGGGTGGATCAAGTTCTGTGAGCACTTCTACCCTGACCTGCTCGATAACCTCTCCACCTGCAAGTCTCCACAGCAGATGCTGGGTGCCTTGGCAAAGACCTATTATCCCCAGGTGGCAGGCATCGACCCCAAGGATGTCGTGGTGGTCTCCATCATGCCCTGTACGGCAAAGAAGTTCGAGTGCCAGCGCGACGAGCTGTGCGACAGCGGGTTCCAGGATGTAGACTACGTGCTCACCACCCGCGAGCTCGGCCGCATGATCAAACAGGCGGGCATCGACTTCGTCAACCTGCCGGACGGCGACTACGACAACCCGCTCGGTGAATACACCGGTGCAGGAACTATCTTCGGCGCCTCCGGAGGTGTCATGGAAGCGGCGCTGAGGACCGTGTACGCAGTGGTTACCGGTCAGAACCTCGAGGATCTCAACGTCACCCCGGTGCGCGGGCTCGAAGGAGTCAAAGAGGCATCCGTGAATGTCGGCCCGCTGGGCGAGGTGAAGGTTGCCGTAGCCCACGGCCTCGGGAATGCCCGCAAGCTGATGGACAAGATCCGCGAGGGAAAGGCCGACTACGCCTTCATCGAGATCATGGCCTGCCCTGGGGGGTGCATCGCCGGCGGTGGCCAGCCCATACCCACCACCAACGAAATCCGGTTGAAGAGGGCGGAAGCCTTGTACAAGGATGACGGGGCGGTCCAGAAGTTCCGGCAGTCCCATGAGAACCCCTCCGTCAAGAGGATCTACGAGATCTTCCTCAAGGAGCCTCTCGGACACAAGTCTCACGAGCTGCTGCACACGCACTATGTGAAACGCGGCACCGATCTTCCTCATAACGAGGTAGACTAGAGAGGTCACAGGGCTCTCAGAGACGAGAGTACAGCAGAAACGAAACAGCCTGCGAGGAAGGTATTTCGACTGACCTTCAGGGTTCATACGGTAGAAAGACCAGGGTCTTCACCCGAACTCGCGGGTGAAGACCTTTTTTTTGGAGAAAGATCATGGAAGAACGATCGCGGCGAATCGGTGTGGTGAGCGTCATCATCCATAACAGAAGAGAATCCGCCATGAAGGTCAACGAGATACTGACTCAGCACGGGCAGGTCATCATCGGCAGGATGGGCATGCCCTATGAGCCGAAAGGGATCAACATCATCGCACTCATCATCAACGGGACAACCGACGACATCGGCGCACTGACGGGAAAGCTGGGTTTGCTGGCCGATGTAGAGGTGAAGTCCGTCCTCACCAGGGCGTAAGGAGATAAATATGCAGGACTTTATAAACGATGCGACGCTTACCGATATGCTGGAGGCCGCCAGGAACCCTGACCGGCGCCGAGTAGAAGAGGTGATTGAAAAGGCGACCGAGCTCAAGGGGCTGACGCCGTCAGAGGCGGCGATCCTTCTCCAGACCGGGGACCGGGAGCTCATAGACGAGATTTTGAAGACCGCGAGGTCCATCAAGAGGAGCATATACGGGAACCGTCTCGTACTGTTCGCCCCTCTGTACATTTCCAACTACTGCTCCAACAACTGTCTCTACTGCGGCTTCCGGCTGGACAACAAGGAGCTGAACCGCAAGGCTCTCACCATGGAGGAGATCGCCGACGAGGTGAGGGTCCTGGAGCGCGAAGGCCACAAGCGCCTGCTCATGCTCTGCGGAGAACACCAGAGCAGGAGTTCCATGGACTACTTCATCGAAGCCATCGAGACTGCTTATGCCACCACCACCGAGAACGGTGGAGAGATACGGCGCATCAACGTGGAGATTGCTCCCCAGACCGTGGAAGACTTCCGCAGGCTGAAGGCGGCAGAGATCGGGACCTATGTGCTCTTCCAGGAGACCTACCACCATGCTACCTACAGAGAGATGCACGGAAAAGGCCCCAAGGCGGATTTCGCGTGGAGGGTGACGGCACAGGACAGGGCCATGGAAGGCGGGATAGACGATGTCGGGCTCGGTGCCCTCTTCGGGTTGTACGACTACAGGTACGAGGTCATGGGTCTGCTCACCCACGCCAGGCACCTCGAAGAAGTCTTCGGT
>JAJFUP010000161.1 GCA_021372395.1 Deltaproteobacteria bacterium | reverse complement strand
GGCCACGCAGTAGAGGTGGTACTGGAGGACGTAGTGGTTCTTCACCATGGCCTCCAGAAGGGCGTCCTTCCCGTAGTCTTCCACGCGATCGCCCAAATGGTTGGACTTCCAGTCGACGAGAAAGTACCTGCCCTGGTGGCGGAAGACCAGGTCCATGAAGCCCGTGAGGAACCCCTTCACCGGGTCGAAGGCGAACCGGGGAGTCGGGAAGGGGATGCCTCCCGGCACGCAGCAGGAGAGCGCCTCCTCGAGACGTGCGGGCGTGAGCGGCTTCAACGGGAACAGGAACTCCAGCTCGGTCAGCCTCTGGTCGTTGGTCACGCCGGACAGGCTGACCCCGGCCAGGTCGGCTTCCAGGACCTTCACGACCATTTCGAAGACGGCCCCTGCCCATGTCCTGTCGAACCCATGGCCGGCAAGCGTTTCCTCGGCAATGGCCCGAATGGCCGCTTCATGGGCCGTGAAATCGAGCTTCTCGAAGACCTCGTGCAGGAGCGTGCCTGCGCGCGCACCCCGTGGAAAGGAGAAGATGTCCCTCGTTCCTGCCGGGGGGACAGGCGTGCCCAGGGCCATGCCCGGCCGCAGGGTGTCGCGGTCTGCGGGGCTCGCGGTCGGGTGCAGGCCCTTTATGAACGAGGTGTAGCTGGCGATCCCCCAGGTGCGCTCGATGGACGCCCCGAAGACCCTCGCCGCAGGCTCATTTGCGGCGTCCGGCGTGAGGAGCGGGGGTTCCGGCCGGTCCTGCGGGATATCCGTGAGGCGGGCGTGGCCCGAGCCTCGTGCAAGGAGCGCCTCCAGGGCCTGCCTCGGGTCCGCCGCATCCATGCTCTTCATGAGGTGGGCCATGGCCGAGCCCGCGGCCCCCTTCACCTTGCCGAAGGCCACGTAGCACCGGTTCCTGGCCCGCGTGAGCGCCACGTAGAGGAGCCTCACGTTCTCCGCCAGATTCTCCCGGGCCGCCCTGGTCCGGTGGAGATCCTGGTCTTTTGAACCCAGGTCCAGCACGCTGGCGTTGTCGTCATCGTGGAACAGGACGCCCTCTCCCCTGGTCATCCCAGCAGCGCCCCAGGCAAAGGGGCAGAACACGACTGCGAACTCGAGGCCCTTGCTCTTGTGCACGGTCATGACCTTGACCGCTTCGTCGTCGCTCTCGAGCCTGAGCTGGTACTCGTCGCTGCCGGGCAGTGTCGGATCCCTGCGCTCGGCGAGCCACTTCCTCAGGCCCTGCACACCGAGCTTGTCTACGGCCTCCGCCTTGCCCAGGAGCTCGGAGATATGGAGCACATTGGTCAGCGCCCGCTCGCCGGCTGCAAGCCCCAGCAGGCGCTCCCGCACTCCCTCGTTGTCAAGGAGCCTGCGGATCATGGGCGTGAAGCCGAAGCGCGCCCAGAGCTCGTGGTATCCCCGGAACCGCTCGATCCAGTGCTCCCACGCCGCCTCGTTTTGACTGAGCCCATCGATGGCAGCAGGGTCAAGGGCGAAGATGCGGGTCATGAGTGCGGTGCGCACGAGCCCCTCGCGATGGGGCTCGGCCAGAGCGGCAAGCATCGCCTCCATCTCGAAGGCTTCCTGCGAGCCGAACACGTTTTCGTCGCTGTAGAGCACGGTGGGGATGAGCGCCGCGTGCAGGCTGTCTCTCACCATGCGGGCCTGGGTGTTCGTGCGCACGAGCACGACCATGTCCGAGGGCTTGAGCTTCTCCCCGCCGAGTTTCACCCCTCCCTCACCCGAGAGTTTCAGGAGCCTGGAGATCTCGAAGGCCACGGCCCTGCACACGGCCCTGCCCGCCTGCTCCACCGTGAGCTCAGGGACCCCGCCTGGATCCATGAACCAGACCGTGAGCGGGCCTTCATCGAGACCGGCGAGCGCCTTCCGGTCGGTCCTGGGCGCAGGCTCGGCCATCTCGAAGCGGATCCAGTCGAAGACAAACGGCTCATCCGCCCGCGAGAACACCGCGTTCACCGCCTCGATCAGCCCGGGATCGCTCCGCCAGTTGTGAATCAGGGTGTGCCTGTGCGCCTCATCCACGCCGGCGGCGGCCCGGGCATAGGTGAACACGTCAGCGCCGCGGAAGCTGTACACGGCCTGCTTGGGGTCGCCGATGAAGAACAGGCACGACCCGGCAAAGCACCTCCTGAAAATCTCGTACTGCAAAGGGTCCGTGTCCTGGAACTCGTCGATGAGGGCCGCCTTGAACCTGCCGGCTACCGCATCTGCCAGCGCGTCGCCGCCCCGGGACTGCAGCGCCTGGTGCATCCTCACCAGCAGATCGTCGAAGTGCACGAGGCCCGCTTTCTCCTTGCGCCTGGCCAGGGCTGTGTCCAGGTATTCGAGGAACTCGACCTTCAGGGAGGTGAGCTCGTCTGTCATGGCCGCGCTCAGCGCGTTTCCCGCCTCCTGAAGTGCCCCGCACAGGGCGAAGACCGGGTGTTCGGGCGTTGTTGCAGCGCCCTTCTTGGTGGCATGTCCGATGGCCGCAGGCGTGAATTTTTCCAGGGACCCGGTCACGGGCAGGGCCGCGGAGCCCATGGCCAGACAGCGGTCCACCTCTTCCAGGTACCCGGGTATCCGGGCGGCCTTGTGTGACGTCTGGTTCATGGTAGCCGGGTCGCTGAGGAGCCGCTCCACCTCGCCACGGGCCTCGGGCCACGCCTCGGCCAGTGCCGAGAACGCCTGCCGGAATGCGGCCAGCAGGGCCTCCAGGGCCTCTGCCCTGCCAGGGCCCGCGCCTTGCGGGATGATCTCGGTCGAAAGGTTCCTCTGGCCGGCGAGGCCCATGAGCCACTCCGGGCTCACCTTGCTCGCGCGGGCAAAGGACACGAACTCGGGCACGGCCTGAGCCGTGATGCGCATACGGAAGAAGTCGTCTGCAATGGAAGCCACCATGTCTGTCTGGTCGGTTACCAGCTCGGTCTCGAAGGGGCTTGCGGTCTCGAAGGCCAGCTCCTTGAGCATGCGCTGGCAGAAGCCGTGGATGGTGGAGATGGCGGTCTCGTCGAACCTTGCCAAGGCGTCGTCCAGGAGGCCGAGCGCCTGTGCCCGGTTCCCCACCTTTTCGATGAGCCAGGCAATGAAGGGGTCCTCGGAGGTGCCGTGCGCAAAGGCGTCCCGGGCCTGGCGGAGCTTGTCCCTGATCCGGGTCTTGAGCTCGTCGGTGGCCGGCACGGTGTAGGTGACCACGAGGATCGCCTCCACGGGCATGCGCTCCTCCAGGAGAAGCCGCAGGAAGAGCGATGCGATGGTGTAGGTCTTGCCCGTGCCCGCGCTCGCCTCGATGAGGTGCGTGCCGGAAAGGCCCATGGCCGTGAGGTCGAGCGGCTTCACCATTTTACCGTCTCCATGTGCCCGAGAAGCGCTCCGTACACCGCAGCAGACAGCTCCCGGAACTCGTCATCCAGGGGGTCGGTCCCTGCAAAGCAGATCAGCATGGCCGCATCCCCTGCTTCGCCGTTGCCCTGCCAGCCCCCTGTCCATCTCTCATGCGCCTTCTGCATGGCCTTGTCCGCACTGAGGGTCTTCTTCATTTCCTCTGCATAGGCGTACGAACTCTTCGGGAACAGGTGCAGCGGCCGGCACAGGCCCTGCCCGTACACGTCCAGAAGCGCCCTGAGCGCGGCCTCCGGGTCATTTACGGCCTTGAAAAAGACCTGTTTGCCCTTGCCCATGTGGCATGCCGACGCCGGTGCCCCCGGATCTGCGGCCTGGAGCAGGAGCAGGCTGACCCAGGCCCGCATGAGGTCACCGGGCGTGATGTCCGCATAGCGGAACGAGAGGACCCCGCAGCCGTCCAGGCTGTCCACGGCCCCGGTGAGGGTGTAGCCGTCCACGGTCACTGCCACTGTCTTTCTGACCATCTCACCGCCCTTCATGACCCGTTGGATGAGTGGGAGGAAGGCATCGATCTCGCCTGCGATGCCGGAAAGCGTCAGCTCCCCCGGCACGCCGTGAGGCAGGACCCCTTCGGCCCTGAGCCTTACCAGGTCCGTCTCTGCGCTCTTTCCCGCGAGCCTGTTTGCAAGGACGCGCTGCTGCAGGGTGTAGCGTTCCAGCCCGGTGACGGCAAAGGGCTCCCGGTCGAGCAGGGCCTCCTCCTCCCGGGTCAGCGCAGCGCCGAGACGGTGCTTCAGGAAGAACCGGGCCGGGCCCCGGAAGAACTCAAGAAGCCGCTCCATGTCCACGATCCGCTCCTGCTCCTGCGGGTCGGCGAGCCGTACCCCCTTCACCGAGCCCAGACAACCTTCCCTCCGAAGCGCCCCGGCAGCATCCGCATTGTCCTGCGAATAGCTGAACAGGCCCGTGCCCGGGGTGAAGTACCTGGGGTTGAAGGCCTGAAGGCAGTGGCGCACCACCACGTGGGCGCTCACCGGCCCATCCGGCCTTACGAAGGCCCGGTCCAGGTACTCCAGAAGGCTGCTCACCACCACGGACGGCGGAATCGGGGCGTTGTCCTGGATGCCCTGTCCCACATGGCTGATGCAGAGCACGTCCCTAGCCGAGAGCAGGGCCTCGAGAAAGAGGTAGAGGTCGTCCTCGCGTCTCGACCGGTCACCCTTGCGCGCCTTCATGGCCATGAGGTCGAGTCCGCTTGCATAATCCCTGCGGGGGAAGGACTCGTGGTTCATGCCCATGAGGCAGACCACCTTGAACGGGATGCTCCGCATGGGCAGCATGGAGCAGAAGGTGACCCCGCGCTCCAGAAAACCCGCCCCTTCCGCAGCATGGCCGAAGGCCCTGCCCAGATGGTGCCGCACCACGTCGACGGTCACGTCCCCCTCGAACCCCGCATCCCGCGCGGCCTGCTCCAGGTCCTGCACCGCGGATTTCAGCCGCAGGAACTCCCGCAGGGTGTCCTCGTCGGCTGCAAAAAGTTCGTCGATGATCTTGAGGAGCACCTTGGACCACTCGGCCAGCCCCCGCCCCTGCCTGAGCTCCTCCACCGCCGCAAAGAGCCTCTCCACGAAATCCACGAAGCTCCCCAGGAGATCTGCCTCTGCAGGGTCCATGTCGGGAAACGGCGCGATGCCCTCGAAGAGGCCCTCTCCTTCCCCTGCCATGGCATAGCCGAGCAGGAGACGCTTGAGGCCGAATTTCCAGGTGTTCTCCTCGAACCCGGGCAGGCCCTGCTCTTCCTTGTCGCGTCCGTCCCTGCCCCACCGGATGCCCGCGCCTGTCACCCATGCGTGGACCGTGCGCACCGCATCCTCGTCCATGCCGAACCGGGCCCTCACCGGCTCCCTGTCGAGGAGGTCCATGACGAGCGAGGCCTCGAAGCGCTTTCCCGGGAAGTCGAGAACGGCCATGAGAGCATCCGCGAGCTGGGAGCTCTTCCTGAACGACCGGTCCGAGATGCTGTAGGGCATGCGGCGGCTGTCGTCCCCGGTCAGGTCGAACACGGCGCGGATGGAGGGCGCGTAGCCCTCGATGTCGGGCGCCATGACGAGCACGTCCCGGGGCTCCAGGTTCGGGTCCCTTTCGAAGAGGGAAAGCAGGCTGTCGAGCAGCACCTCCACCTCCCGCATGGGGCTGTGGCAGGAGTGGACCTGGATGGA
This sequence comes from Deltaproteobacteria bacterium, assembly GCA_021372395.1. Taxonomy (GTDB): domain Bacteria; phylum Desulfobacterota; class Desulfomonilia; order UBA1062; family UBA1062; genus MWEI01. The sequence continues at coordinate 1,909 of JAJFUP010000161.1, read as the reverse complement.
GCAGTCACCCTTTTCCACCTCGACCGTTCCCTCTTCGCCGGGCGCCCTCAGGTTCAGGATGTCTGCCTGGACCCTTGCCAGCATGGACGTACCCTCGACCTCTACGAACAGGTCCGTCTCTTCGGGGTCCAGGTCGCGGACCATGTCCAGGAAGTTCCTGCCGAGCCCGCCGAAACTCGCCAGGAGGTCGTTGCGCGATTCCAGGTGCAGGTCTGTCTCCGGCTCTCTCCCCGCAATCCTCGCGATGCGCCTTTCCGGCACGATGTCAGCCCAGTACTCCCTGCAGGGGTTCAGGCAGTAGAGGCTGACCTCCATGAAACCTGACAGGCCTCTGAGCACCTCCAGGTGGAAGGCGGGCAGGTACGAGATGCCGAAGATGGACACCCGCTCGGGCAGTGTCGAGACATCCGCCTGCCCAAGTCCGCGGACGAAGGCCTGCTTGAGCCGGGCGCGGTGGTACGGCGCAACCCCGTCGACGACCTTTCTCCAGAGCGCGGCCTGCCAGTTCTCCGGGTAGCCCGCAGGTTCACCTTTCCCCTCTTCCCAGCCGAGCACGAGCTCGGGCCGGAAGATGACGTACTGGTCATAGAAGTTCGCCATCATGGAGCTGAACTGGTAGAGCTTCATGCCCGCGGTGTCGGCCTCGAGGTAGTCCCTGATCCGGTTGAACCCTGCCTGGTCGAGGAGCCCGGGCAGGCAGTCCATGATGCGCAGCGTGAGCGCGTCCTTCTCGAAAAGCGGGGGCTGCTCGAGATCCGGAAGGATGCGCTTGAACATGTCGAGCACGAAGGCGTTGGGAAAGGGCCAGTGCACGTTCGCGCAGATGCCGTGCATCCGGGCGAGCTCCATGGAGAGCCAGCGCTGCATGCCGCGGCTCTGCACCACGATGGTCTCGGGCGTGAGCGGCGAGGAGAGCGGCTCGGACAAGGACGCAGCAAGGGCCTGCGAAAGGACCTCGAGCCGGTTGCTCTCAATGAGTCTCAGGCCTGGCAACTGATGTCTCCCCACATGAAATTAAAAGTGGGGGTAGTATAGCATGAATGGCGCGTTTCGTGGGTGGGGAAATGGGAAAGATGTTAGCAACGTCAAGGACCTCATTTTTTCTGTAAAATGGGGACTTGACTTGACCAATACGCACCCTCCCGTTGACGGAACATGTCTCTTGGTATACTGTATTTATACAGTTGATTTGAAATATTCGCGCTCAGTATTATTCTCTAGAATGGATGGATGACAGAAGGGAGAAAAGGTCGCTGAGTACCCTGATGACATACCCTATCCAAGCTGTATCATGCTTGGATTTGTACGGAACACACCTGTTCATGTCGTCCTCGGCATTGACAGGGAACAGAAAACAGGTATCGTGATTACCGCTTACGTCCCGAGTCCGACCCTCTGAGGTGAGGACTTCAAAACGAGGAGAAAGAAATGAACTGCATGATCTGCAAGAATGGCCAGACCCGGGAAGGTACTGCCACGGTGACCCTGGAGCGTGATCGGGCCACGGTCATCATCAAGGGTGTTCCGGCAGTTGTGTGCGAGAACTGCGGTGAGTACTATCTCTCCCAGGATGTGACCGCGCATGTCATGGGACTGGCCGACAAGGCCATCCGCAGTGGTGTCGAGGTTGAGATCCTGCGATACGCAGCCTGAAGAAAACCTCAACAGGGTTGGGCGTACTTCCGTCCCGTTTTAGCCTTCCACGGTCACGGAACTCTCTCCGTATCCTCAAACGTGATCTCCCTCATCGATGGATTCCCTTTAATCGGTCGGCTGGCCTCTCTGCGTCGCCCTTGTCTTTCGAGACCTGCTGAATGTTATTCCGGAGATCATTTCGGGGAGCCTGCGCTGGGAGCTCAAGGATTATCGTATAATTATCCGCATGGTCGGCAGCCGAGAGGTGAGAAAA
>JAJFUP010000248.1 GCA_021372395.1 Deltaproteobacteria bacterium | reverse complement strand
CCGAAAGGCGCCGGGTACGATCCTTCTCTGAGATCGAGGTTCTACACGTTCGAGGCAGCAGATGACGGTGGAAATCAGAGACTTACCGTGGGAGCATACAAGGTGTTCCCGCCGGCCACCGAATAGATCATGAAATCAGGAGCACGAACGAAAAGGAGTGGTGATATGATAAAAAAGGTGTTAATTCTTGCTATCACCTGTTTCCTCGCAAGTGTACCCGGTTTTCTCCGGGCAGACGATACAGAGCTCTTTGGAGGCAGCCTCATCACCGTGCCGCCGAATGTCCTCATCATCTTCGATAATTCTGGCAGCATGGGTGATAACATCACGGTTACCGGTACCGGTGAAGCATGGGACAAGACGAAGCTGTACGATGGAGACTACGATCCGACCTATGTATATTATTACAGCAATAATCGCTGGTCAAAATTTCGCTACATTGGAGCCAATCATGTGGTCGACACCGGTGAGATAGATTGTACAGCAGCACAAACCGCTCTCAATAACGAGGGACACTGGCAGGGAAATACGACGCGTAATGCCCCATATGGCTGCGCCACAAGGTGGGATTCCACTGCCAGAAATCTTCGGACAGGAAACTACCTCAACTATGATATGATTGCGGGATCTCACCAGGAAAGAAAGATCGATGTTGCCAAAAGGACTATCAATAAACTCATCGACACCACTGATGGGGTCCGCTTCGGGATAATGATTTTCAATAACAGTGAAGGCGGCAAGATTGTTGCGCCCTGCGCCGACCGTACTACTCAGGCGGAGAAAGACGTATTAAAGGGTATCATAGATGGTCTGGACGCAGAAACGTGGACTCCCCTTGCCGAGACCCTGGCAGAGGCCGGTCTCTATTTTGCTGGGAAGAAATCATGGTTTAATAACGACACATCCGGAAATAAGATCAATTACGCCACAAAGTATGCCCCGGCAATCCAGTGGAGGTGCCAGAAGAATTACATCATTATCATGACCGACGGCGAACCCACCGAGGACAGGAACTCCATCCTGACGGCCGCGAACTATATGGACGGCAAATCCATTGGAGATTACGACCATGATGTGCCCAGCCTACACAGCAGCGAATATTATGACTTATCCGGGCATGCATACGCATCGAATGGCAGTGACTACCTGGACGACGTGGCCAAGTTTCTCTATGATAATGACATTCTTGACAGCGATGCATTGGATGCATCGGGAGAAAAGACATACAACGACAGCCAGTATTCCAAGCAGAATATCATTACCTACACCATAGGTTTTGCCATTGATCAGAACCTCCTTACAAGGACCGCCGATGTCAATCACGGACAGGGGCAATACTACACCACGGCAAGCAACATCAGCCTGTCCAATGTCTTTTCCAGGATCATCGGCGATATTTTGACAAAAAATTCTCAGTTCGTCTCTCCTGTGGTGCCGGTGAACAGGATAAACAGAACCTATGCCGATAATGGCCTCTATATGGGTATCTTTTCTCCCGACAACGAAAAGAAGGGGTTGTGGAAGGGAAATATCAAGAAGTTCGGGTTCAGCAGGAATGGAGAGATCCTCGATAGAACGGGAGAAGTGGCTACCGATCCTGATGGGTCCATCAAAGAAGGAGCTCAGTCCGCTTGGAATCCTGATGAGCCGACCGGCACCGAAGGTATGGAGATCGATAAGGGTGGGGCAGGCACAGCGCTCAAGAGGCAGAATGCAAGATCTTTCAAAACATACAAGACCGGCACTGGCATGATCACCTTCAACACGACGAACACGAATATCACGGCTTCCGACCTCGGCTTGACAACTACAGAACAGCACGATGACCTCATCAATTTTGTCACTGCAAGCGGTATCTATGCGCCTGACAGCACCGATATAAAGGCCCGCGAGTGGATACTCGGCGACATCATTCACTCACAGCCTTCAATCCTCTATGATCGGGCGAACAACAAGAACGTGCTCTTCGTGGGTGCCAACGACGGCTTTCTGCACTGCTTCGTCGACGACGATAAGGGGATCGATACATCAACACAATTGAACGTGCTTTCTGATGATGCAGTGAACGAGGCATGGGCCTTTATCCCCTGGGACCTGTTGCCGAACCTCAAGTATCTGCCGTCCGAGCATGCCACGAACTATATCGCCGGAGACGGAATTCATGACTATTTCGTGGACGGGACCCCTTTGGTTTACAAGTCGGGGGGGGATAACTATGTTGTCTTCGGGCTCAGGCGTGGGGGAAAAAATCTCACTACCGGGGCAGAACTTGACAACCAGTACTTTACCCTCAATGTCAGCACCTACACCTCACCGACATTCGCATTCAGCATAGCAAAGAATATCCTGGGAAATGACAGCGGCAACGAGAAGCTGGGTCAGTCCTGGGCCACCCCTGTCTTCTGTAAGATCAGAACAGGCAGCGGGACGAATGACAAGGAAGATGTCCTGTTTATCGCCGGAGGATATGACACCAATCAGGACAATGCGAATCCAGGCACGGGCGATACCAAAGGCCGGGCTGTGTTTGCCGTAAATGCCACAGACGGAACACTGAACAATCACCTTAATTTCAGTCATGAAAATTATAGCAAGATGAAATATTCCATGGTTGATCTCAGGTCGTATGACGATGATGATGATGGGTGCGATGATGTCATCTATGCGCCATCCGTGGGCGGCGATCTCTTTGTGTTCGAAAGCAAGCGGCACACTACCGGCACTGCCTATGACGGCGTCTGGTCGAACAGGCTGCTCTTCAGAGCACATGCAGAGTCTACCGACAGGCTTCGCAAGTTCATGTACGCCCCTGGTATCGCCCAGGAGACATGGGGAGACTTCGTGTATATCGGAAGCGGCGACCGTGAAAAACCATCCGATGCCACCGTGATTAACCGGTTTTACGCCATCCGGAACACATGGCCCCAGACATGGAATGACGATGCCCCCCTCACTGACAGCGACCTCGTCGATGTGACGGGCGATATTCTCCAGGATTCCTCAAAGACAGAGACGGAGAAGACAACCCACCTGAGTGCAATCGAGACGGGCAACGGCTGGCGCATGGACCTCGAGCACTCGGGAGAAAAGATCGTGTCAACGCCGCTCGTCTACAACAAGGTGATTTATTTCACCACATTCAGCCCTACGACATCCAGTACCAGCGCGGATACGGATCTCTGTTTTTCCACCGGAGAGGGAGAGGCAAGACTCTATGCAGTGGACTACAAGACCGGAAGTGCGGTCTTCGCGAATTTCGATGGAAACGCTGCGACACTCACAAAGGCTGATAAATTTGTTAGTCTCGGCAGCGGCATCCCGTCGGAGCCTTCCATCGTGGTTACGGAAAAGGGTACATTCATCATCACCGGAACGGATACTGGCATGCACAAGCATGATCCAAAGGATAAGCGGACCATGACGCGGTACTACTGGCTGAAACAGTAGAAAACATACTAGAGACACAACAGTAAAGACAACCAGCGAGTATAGGACTAATCAAAGGAGGCGCCAGGGTCGTGACCATGGCGCCTCCTTTTTCTATGTTCGTGTGGTTTCCTGACAAAGTAAAACCTGGTGTATAGATCGCAGATGGTGGTGAGGAAGACCTTCCCCCTTATTCATTACGATGAACCGGAAAATCCTGTGGTGTGGCTTTGGATGTCTTTTCAGGGATTCAGGATGCGTATCGACGCTGCATCACCGTCTATGAGGATGTCAGCCTCGGCAAGCTGCTTCTGTTTGAGTGTATCGAGGACGTTCTCGAGGCGGCCATCGATCTCGAGGGTGTGACAGACGGTGTGGCCTTTGATGCCGGAGACGGTTATTTTGGTGACGTTGTCCATGGATCGTAGCGTATTGATGAGGGCCTGGTAGAGCGTATAATCGCGTACTCCCTCGATGCAGAGACTTTTTTCTTTCGCCATCGGGTTGATGGCGGTGACCTTTTTCGCAATATGTGAACGGATCTGATCGATGACCGAACTGATCAAAAGATCGTTCATGGTCTTCTGGTCTGCAGATCCACGCAGAGAGACATTCAAGGTGGAAACGATCTGTTTGGTGCCAATGTCCACGAGCGAGAGCTCCAGTCGGGAGTCCAGAGAAGACTCCGGTGTGAGCTTATGGGATACTGAACCCGTTATCAGATATGCAGCACCAGATGAAGACGCCACGTAGATGGTCCTGTCCATACCCGACTGCGGAAGCGAAAACTTCTGGGGCACATCGGAAACATTTTCACCCAGTTCTCTGAGACGAAGGGCGAATTGTGTCTCGAAGGGGTTGTAGACCCTCGGTGTCTTCATGCTCCACCACTCATGCCGTTCAGACAGACCAGGACCCCGCGAGGAGATCATGAGGAGGATCTTCGGCCTCAGGAAGAGGGGAGTAGTGAGCCCTTGGGCCTGGAGCCATTCCTTCAGCGGGGCGTCGTTGAGTCTGACGTCCACCTCCAGGAGCAGGGCATTGTCCTGCTGGGATCGGGAAATGATCTTGTACTGCAGGATATCCTGGTTTCCACGGGAAGCTGCGAAACCGCGCAACTTCCGCATGAGATCAAAGGATGAACTGGACGGTACATACTTCAGCGCGATCTCAAGATATGCCCGGGCAAAGGCATCGTCAAATGCGAGCTTTTCAGCCTGCGTAACTGTGTTACCCTGTAATGCACTGATACCGGACACCACAAGGGACTGCTCTGCAAGCAAAGGGGAAGAAGTGCAGAAGAAAAGCAGTACCCAGATGATTCCGAACGTTTTTACATGTGTTCCTTTCATCCCGCCAGGAAATCTTTCAGTTTCGAATTGACCTCTGCAGGCTCGATCCGTGCCACCGCATGCTTATAAATAAGTATGGGCTTCTCGGTCTGGATTAATATGCAGAAGGGATCGAAACTCTTGACGAATCCC
>JAJFUP010000242.1 GCA_021372395.1 Deltaproteobacteria bacterium | reverse complement strand
TCAAACGCAACCCAGAGTCATCAGGTCGTGATGAATCTGGTAACCAATGCCGCTCACTCGATGCGTGAAAAGGGCGGCGTTATCGAGGTGGACTTGCGTGAGGTCGACCTCGATCTCGATGCCGTGCTGCTCATGCCCGATTTGAAACCGGGCCGTTATGTCGGGTTGAGCGTGAGGGACACCGGTCACGGGATGGAGCCGCCGGTTCTGGAAAGCATCTTCGATCCCTACTTCACTACGAAAGCCCCGGGCGAGGGGACAGGACTGGGTCTGTCAGTGGTTCAGGGGATTGTCAAGAGCCAGGGCGGGCATGTTACGGTATCCAGCGAGGTCGGAAAAGGAAGCCTTTTTCATGTGTTTTTCCCCAGAATTGCCGACCTGGAGAAGCAGGCGGAAGATGCCGTCGAATCTCCCCCCGGAGGCAACGAGCGGATCCTTCTCATCGATGATGAGGCAACGTTGGTGGATGTTGTGAAAGAATCATTGGAAGCCCTGGGCTATAGTGCTGTCGCCAAAACGAGCAGCGTTGAAGCGCTGGAACTTTTTCATGCACACCCCCAACAATTCGACCTTGTCATTACGGATCAAACCATGCCGGTTATGACTGGGATGGTTCTGGCCCGAAAACTGCTGGAGATTCGCCCGGATATTCCCATCATCCTGTGCACCGGGTACAGCGAGTATATCTCGGAAGAGCAGTCGAAAAGCATGGGCATACGCGAGTTCATCATGAAGCCCTATGGAACCAAGGACATGGCGAAAACCATTCGACGGGTACTGGATGAAGGCTGATTTTCGCATTTGTGCGGTGATGCAAGGGGGCGGATCCCGCCAGGCAGTCGTTTGAAATCCCATGCATGCAACAAGGGATTACGGCAGGCTCAGCCCCCTCGTTATTCAGTCGTCTTCCCACTTCTTGACCTTGCCCGTATCTTTTATGGACTGCACATATTCGTTCTGTCTGTTCTTGTTCCGATCGTACTGATGCTGCTTGTATTGATTCGGCTTGGTCGAAGCAGTCCGTATTTTCTTTTCCTGCCTTGCCTGGTTCTGATTGGAATCATTCTGCTTGTATTGATTCGGCCTGGTCACGATCTGCCTCTGCTGATCCTGCCCGGTCCGGTTCTGTCCGTATGGATTCTGCCTGTACGCATTCCGATTTGTGTCCTTCCGGCCCTGGTACCTGGGATGTCCATGTCTTTCAGTGCTGATGTCACGATCGATGGCAGTGAAGCTGCGTCCCTCGGACCTGTATCGCATGATCCTTTCCGGGGCATACCGGTGGTGCTCTGATATGAACTTCAGGTTCACCTGATTTACGATGTCGCGATCACGAAGGTCATTCCTCTTCCAGCCGCCTCGCGGGTGGTTGTGGTAATACCCGTAAGCGTTCCCATAAGGAGGAGCGTACCGGTGAATAACGACAGGCACGTAGTATATTTCCGGACTCAATCCAAAGTACAGGGTTATGTCCATCCAACTCATCCCGCTGAGACGGAGATCGACAACTTCTTCAGGGTCCACCTGTGCTCTTTGGGCGATATAGAACACGACAGGGAGTTCATCTTCATCGATCCCCCGGTCGTGGATGACAACCACCTCTCTCTCGGGTACCCGGTAGTATTCTCCTATGGAGAGGCTGAACCCGTCGATGCCTTCGTTTCCCCCGGAAATTCCCACGTTCCACTGGGTTGCTGCGAAGGAAGGCAATGAAACGGTCATGAAGCACAGAGAGAACCCCATGATGGCGGCAATCATATTCCCGGACAATGGCCGTGCGATCGTTGATCTCATTTTTGAATCTCCTTTCTTGGCCATACAGACGATCCGGGGATACGCATTGTTTACACCTGGAGGAAAGGAAGAGTGCGTATCCCCAGGTCATTCATGAAGATGACAGGATATACTTGGGCCGCAGGGGGGACCTCCGAGACATCGGAGCGGTTTTCAAAGGTGCTCCATATCTGAGCAAGAAGGGCGGAGCGTGGATGAAAAGGGCATCCCGTCGTGCATTGACAGGATGCCCCCCGCTTTTTTCAAGAGTGAGGTACGAAAACTATTCGGTGAAATCGATTGCGATCCGTTCACCACCCTCTACATCGGGAGTGACAATCGCGGGCAGGCCGCCACAGGTGGCCACGACATCGTAGACGCCATCGGGGAGATGCACGGTGTATGGAGCGGTATCGGTCGAGCTTTCGGAATAATTCACATCCTTTACTGCGATCATGCCGTACGGCGATGACTGCCGGAATTCGACCGTAGCAGTTTCTTCCGGAGTTTCCGGCGGCAGGGTCAGGTCTAGGGTGATCAAAGCCATCGGGGAAGGAGTCAAGGTGAAGTCTTCCGTGTAATCTGTGTCATAGGAAGCAACGACCTGTGTGTATGCAGCGCTGAATTCGTCTGCAGTGACCACGATGGTATACGTCCCGGGTTCGAGGTACATCCGGTATTTGCCTTCGCTGTCCGTGAGCGTGGATGCGACGATGGCAATTTCGTCTGCATCGGCGTCGTATACCTGAGCGCTCACCGTGGCCCCGGGAATCGGGTTTTCTTCTTCGCCTGTGACGGTGCCGGCCAAGGTGGCATTATTCACGGTGCCGATGACCTTGATCGTCGGCTTGAGAAGCCAATTTCCGCTATTGCCCGCTTTCACCACGGAACGGCCGGCATCGAAGTCAAGCACAAGGCCGACGGTGCGGCCCGATTCCACCTCAAAGCTGTGGACGAGCTTGATTCCCGTCTGGAACCCGCTTGGCACCTTCAGTTCGATTGCCTCCGGCTCGTCTGCAGAAGTGATGAGATAGTTCGCATAGGGGTGAGAATCTCCCAGTATGTTTGTGGTGGTGTCGGGTGTGTCAGCGAGGATGAGGCGCATCTGCGTGTAGGTGCCTGTGGGCAGGTCAGCCACACCCAGCGGGGCGGTCGTCCCGTTGATGAGGTCCAGGAGATTGTAGGTGGCATGCGGGGTAAGGATGGTCTGCCACTGTCCATCCGCCGCATCGGCGCGGTGGACCTGGATCTGCGAAATGGTCACATAGACTGCTTGGTATTCGGGAGCCGGTGCATCGGAGAGGGAAAGTGAGAGCTTTCCCGTATTTCCGTCTCCATCGCTCGATCCTCCACAGAATGTCAACGTGAAGGCCAAGAGTCCAACCAGTATCAGTGAGATATAGTTCCATGCCTTCATCAGTGCTTCCCCTCCGTGAGATGTCGTTTTATCAAAACTTCAGCAGAACAGCATACGATCAGCCGTGCTCTCTATATTAGGAATCACCAAAAGATAAGCAATGATAAGGCCAGGATCATAACCGCGAAATATTCAGGTGTTGCTCCTCTTGATAGGGGAGATATCCTGTGCAAATGCGTAACTTGATGCACCTTTATGAACTTTATTTACCATGAGGTGGGGCAAGGAAAGATTTTTGGGGTTGAACAGTGTCACGGGAAAACTATCTCGAATCGGGTTCCCTTCTCGAACAGTGAAAATCCTCGAACTCAACCATCCGTTTCAGGTGACAGGGTGGGTAACAGGTGCAACACGTGGTCGATGGGAATCTCAGCGCAGGATTGTCGTTACTTTGGTGCTCGCACCGAACCGGTGTAAAACGCTTTACACTTTTCACCAGTGAAGAGGTTCCTGGCCTGCTTGAACAGATTGAGCGCAGGCCCTGCGAGGGACATCAGGACGTTCGGCTTCTCCACCACCGGCTTCCGGAAAGGGCCGCGGATTTTCTGCTGCACCCTGGCGCACCCCCGGGCGTCGATCAGCGCTATGATTACGTCATCGAAACGTTCGTCGACGAAATTGATCCTTCCTTTGAGAGCGATCCTGTTCTCTTTGGTCGCCATGGCCACGTCCATGGCCTGCGCTATGCCGCGCTCCACCTTCCAGCTGGAGGAGAGCTTCTCAATGCTGCTGCTGCCTCCAGACCCCTGGAATATGCTCGCGAAGTTGTACCCCTTCGTGACTGCAAGGCCAAGTGGGCCGGCGAAAAAGAAGGCCCCTGCATCCACGAGTTTGAAGTTCTGACTGGACTCAAAACGGGCAAACTCCCGGTCGAGGTCGTGGCCATAGAGCGTGAGATTCTCGCCACGTAAAGTGACCGCTCCTTCTGCAGTCTGCTTGAGCTCCTTTGCGGTATTCCCCCGCATCGACAAGGTTGCAGAGCAGTCCATCGATCCTTGTGCGACCTTCTTTGAAAAATAGGTTTTGAGATACTCCTCGATCTTGAATTTTGACAGGGACAGCCGGACGGAATAACGGGGAACAGGATCGGTAAAATCTACCCCGATGCTCCCTGACCCTTGTCCGCCGAAAAGGCCCATCGTTACAGGAGTGAGAGCGAAGACGCCATCCTTGCCCCTGCAGGTAAATTTTGCATTGGAAATCGTGAGGCCCTTCGTCCGGATCTCCCGGCAAGCGAATTCTGCGGTGAAGGAAAGATTTTTCAAAAGCTCCGCGCTGTTCCCTCCGGCAATCCCCAAGCTGCGTACGTCCAGGTTGAAGTGTTCAACCTCGATGCCTTTCCCGGACTGGTCGTCCCCATAGAGGAAAAAACCATCGGAGATAAAAAGATTGTCGGGTGCCAGGGGAAGGCGTGTTTGTTTACTCTTCTTCCGTTTTTCGAAATTGAACGTGCCATCGCGGTCCCGCGTAATGGTGATCCTGGGGCGCTGCAGTCCGATCCTCTTGATCCGGACCTCCTTGTGGAGCAAAGGGAAAAGAGCGATCTCGAGGCTTGCTTGCTCAGCAGAGGCGATGTCCATCTCACGATTCCGGATGTGCACATCATCAAGCCTGACATGCAAGTCCCCGAAGAAAGCGATTCCCAGTCGGCCGCCAACGCGGATTTCCAGCCCCAAGGATTCAGAGGCAGCCCTCTCCAGTCGTGATGTATATACACTCGTGTCAACAAAATACAGGGCAGCAGCGATGAGGATGAGCAGCCCCATGAACCCGATGACGGACAAGAGGATGATTTTCAATGATTTTGACATCCCCACTCCTGGTTTTTGAATCTGCTGTCACTTCTTCCTGAGCCCTTGCGTTAGGGACAGTTCGCACTGTTGCTCCGTGATGACTTTTAGGATTCAAACGCCAATAACTGCTGTACGCTGAAAAGATGATCACGCGTAAATTTAAGTTCATAACTTCAAGCCAATGGTTTCAAACCCATTCATTTTCGGCATTCCGAGATCCAGGATGACTAGATCGGGCCTTTCGGATTCACTTTTTAAAAGGGAGAGAGCCTCCTTCCCATGAGAGGCAATTGAAACAGGATACCCATCCTCTTTTCGGTTCTTCCAGGAGAAGACGCTGGATTCTTATCTCATCATCAACGAATAATATTATCATCACGAGCCAATGATAAGATGAATATGCCTTCCTGGTTCACTCCCCGTACAATGCTTGGCGTTTCATCAGAACGAGAACTCACCCAAAAACAACATGCATTGGGGCCGAATTTGGAGTTTACCTCCCCACGTGGATATTGGAGAAGGAACTGAGAACTCCAAAAATGCTCAGGAGCCACAAGACAACGGCAATGACCACGACGGCATTCAGGATCGTCTTAATGGAACCCGCCATCGGTATGAATCGGTTGATGAGCCAGAGAATAAAACCAACCACGATCAGGACCACCACCACTTGAATTAAGGGCATAATCTAATCCTCCCTGTGTTGACGACGAAAGCAGGCCACAGAGGTATGCTCCCGCTTATGCTCCGGCCGCTGAAGGCAGCCGATTTGAGATTCAAACCTGCCGCCATACGTTCAAGAGCGCCTGCTGCGATCCTTTGCGCGAGACACCAAAAGTGCTCGACCGCCTAAAGCCGACCCAGTAGCAGCAGGATGATCAGAATGACCAGGACAATTCCCAGTCCGCCGCTTGGGTAGTAACCCCACTCTCGGCTGTGAGGCCAGGTGGGCATTGCACCTACCAGCATCAAAATCACGACGATAATCAAAATAGTTGACAACATAGCGCTCCTCTTTTCAGTTTATCCCTGAATGTCTCCATGCGCGGGCACGTTCAACGGACTTGGTCAGTTGAACTTTGAAAAATTCTATCGGAACCGATTGAGATCCGCTTCCAATGAGTCAAGCCGACGGGAAAGGTCTGTTCTCTCTTCGTACGAAGTGGATCTGCCTTCTTCCGTCATGCGCGAATAATCACGCCGGATGGCGTCCAGTCGTGCTTGAAATTCTCTCTCTTCCGTTCGAGGCAAACGCCCGCTGATTCTCCCATCATCAATTCTCCTTTGGAGTGAGACAATCCTGTCCCCATTCCTTGGCTCTTCAATTTTTGAAGGCCGGGCATGCGCTCGGTTGATCTCCTCTTCAAGCGCATCAAGCCTGGCAAGAAGCCTGTCCCATTCGTCCCGGTAAACCCGTTTGCCTCTCAGCGCCGTATAGTCTGTTCGAATATCCTTCAGCTTCGTCAGAAACAGCTGAGACTGATCAGGGCTAAGTGCGCCGGTTTTCAGCCCATCCCCGATCTTCTCCTGGATTACATCCATCTTGTTCTCTGCATTCCTTTCGGAATCCGGCCATGTTCTGATGGTGACGCAACCCGAAACCAAGGCTAATCCGAAAACTACGAACAACGGCAATAAGATGATCTTCTTCATTGTCTTCTCCTATTTTACAATCAGGTCGTTTTTCACTGACTTGACACCCTCAACGCTGCCGGCAATCTCTCCTGCCTTTTTCACGCGCTGATCCGAATCGACAAAACCGCTCAGCTGGACCACCCCCTGGTAAGTCTTCACTTTGATCTGGAGAGATTTCAGCGTTGGTTCCTCAAATATTGCGGCTTTTACCTTGGTTGTTATCACCGAGTCATCGACGTACTGGCCGGCACTTTGCTGGTGCTGCGTGGCGGCGCACCCCAAGGACACGGTTATCAGACAGATGCAGACCAGAGATATCAGCATGCTATCTCGCTTTATCATGGACTCATCTCCTTTCGCGTCCAGGACCACACGAGGAAGTCTATGAAGTCCTGCGTATCGGAAGGTTATGTATAATAGTCATCAAATTGTTCCGGACAAGGGTGTATGATGGGGTCCTGTTTCAATAAACAACCTGAGACATCTTTTCCTGAAGTTGGATTTTAGGCGACTGGAATTGACGAAGTTTTTGAAATATCTGAAAACAGAAGATTTCGAAATAAGAAGATATATGAAAAGATCAGGCCAACCCCAGGTACGATACCCAAAACCTTCACGTGCAGCGAACTCGATATTCACCTGCGAATATACATGTTGGTAAAATGAACAGGAGGGACAAACCTCTGCGTGCTTGTCCCTCCTGTATGCTTCGAACCCAAGATTCTCTTGCTATTCCATGGGCTTGAACTCGACCCTGCGGTTCTTTGCCCTGCCTTCAGCGGTATCGTTGGATGCCACAGGCATGGTCAACCCGTAACCCTTGGTAGTGAGCCTGTCGCCCTTCACGGCCTCATCCTTCACCAGGTAGGCCTTCACGGCCGCAGCCCGTCTCTCCGAGAGCTTCAGGTTGTACTCTGCAGAGCCTATGCTGTCTGCATGGCCCTGGATCTCCATCTTCATGTCGGGGTTGGCCTTCAGGAACTCGGCCACTTCGTCCAGGATCGGCTCGCTCTCGGGTTTGATGGTTGCCTTGTTGTAATCGAACAGGATGTTTCTGAAGACATAAGCTCCCTTCTCGACCACCGGGGGCTGGGCCACAGGCGGGCAGCCGTCCTTGTCCACCTGGACACCGGCTGGCGTATCGGGGCACTTGTCGAGGTAATCAGGCACACCGTCGCCATCGCTGTCCAGCGGGCAGCCGTCCTTGTCCACCTTGACGCCTGAAGGCGTTCCGGGGCACTTGTCCAGGTCGTCCGTCACCCCGTCGTTGTCGCTGTCCAGGGGGGCCACCGGTGCGACCACCACCTCCTTCACCTCTTCCTTCA
>JAJFUP010000240.1 GCA_021372395.1 Deltaproteobacteria bacterium | reverse complement strand
CACCCCGTCGTCGACGATCACCTCCACCCTTCCCTCTGTGTCGTTCATGACGGCCAGGATCGTGACGGAGCCCGGCATGAGGCCGAGGTATTCCCTCAGGCGCTCCGGGGTGGCAAAGCTCAGACCCTTCACCTCGAGTGCCGTTTCCAGCCCTTTCAGGTCCACCGTTTTTTCGGCCCCCACCGTGACCAGGAAATGACGCCTCGCCTTCCGATCTCGCAGGAAAAGGTTTTTGGTCCTGCCCTGGTCGCACGGGATGTCGAGCCTGTCCGCCTGCTCGCAGGTGTACACGGCCTCGTGGTCGTAGCGCTCGTAGGCTATGGTGTGACTGTCGAGGAATGCGTAGATGTCCATCTCATGAGCTCCCTGTCATCTTGACCGCAGCTTGCGCTTTTCATATCGCGTATAGACCGGGAGAGGCCGTCCGGTCAACACGGGGAAATTTCCTCTCCAGCCCGCTGTTGCCGGACCACCCCCTCCGGGTGGTTGGGCCATCATTCGAACCCGTACCAGGAGACGATCTTGTCGAGGGGCTCCCTCGGGCTCTCGAGTCTGTTGGCCGGAAATTCCTTGTCCGGGTAACCGATGGCGATGGAGATGACGACCCGCTTGCTCTCGGGGATGTTCACTGCCTGACGGATGTTCTCGGGGTACATGACTCCCTGGTCCTCGATGCAGGTGCCGAGCCCGTGCTCCAGGGCTGCCAGGCAGATGGTCTGCATCACGGCGCCGATGTCCATGAGGGGACCTGCTTCGGTGAGCGCCCGGTCGGTGAGGATGATGACGGCAACCGGCGCGTCGAAGTAACAAAAACCCCGCTCCATCCAGGCCGCTCTCTTCTCCTTGTCTTCCCGCGGTATCCCCATGAGGTCGAAGATCCTCCTGGCGACCTCCACCTGGCGTGCCCGAAAGACGCTGTTGCTGGGCCACCCGGTGATCACATGCTCGGGGTGGATCATGACCCCGCCCCTGAGCTTTCTGACATTTTCCTGCGTGATTTTTTGGAGGACCTCGCCGGTGAGCACCACGAACTCCCACGGTTGGGTGTTCATGGTCGACGGGGCCCTGCGTGCGAGGTCCAGGATCTGTTCCAGGATCTCCCGGGGCACCGGGTCCGGCTTGAACCCCCGGATGCTCTTCCTGCTCCGTATGGCTGTGACTATATCCATATCGAATCCCTACCTCCTCGGCATGGTGTGTCTTTTACGGGCCTTCAACCCCTCTTCAGGATGATCTCGTCAAGAGGGCGCTTCGGCACGTGGTGCACGCCGTCACTGTCCCTCCAGTAGCGGATGTCTCCGCCGGGGACCATCTCCTCGATCCGGACCTCCTCTCCCGGCTTCCCGAGGGCAATCACCAGGAGGATCTCGTAGCGTTCCGGGATAAGGAGCTCCTCGGCAAGGCCCTTCCTGTCGACGGATGCGATCATGCACCCGCCCAGATCCTTCTCCACGGCCCCCAGCATGATGGTCTGGGCCGCGATGCCGGCATCGATTCCAAAGGAGCCGGTGATCTCCCTGTCACCAAGGATGACGATGTAGGCCGAAGGCCTTTCCCCTTCAGCGGGCCCTAGCCAGTCCTTGAGAAACGCTGCCCACCCGAGGTGCTCGAAGATGACGGCGTTCAGGAAGGCCTCGTTCGAGAGGACGTACTTGAGCGGCTGGCGGTTTCCGGCCGATGCGCAGAGCCTCGCGAGGTCCGCGAGCTCCCGGAGATCCCCGATGCCGACGTGGTGGTCCTGGTGGAACCGCCGGAATGACCTGTTTCTCGTCACCAAGTCCCGTATCACTGGTTCTCCCTCTGATGCCCGGGTATCTCAGCGCAACGGCGTTTCGCACGACACCCGGTCGGGGCCGATTGTACGAAAGGGGCTGGAGAAAGTAAAGGGCCCGGATGCGTTATCGGCGGTCTGCCCCGACACCGCGCCGGTCAGGGCCTCAGACGCTTCCACTCGGAACCCATGGGGCAGGCCTTCATGCACGCGATGCAGTTGTCCACGTCCGTGATCATGGTCTGGCCGAATTCCACGACAAAATCCCTGCTCCGGTTATGGGCCAGGAGCATTTTCAGGTAGGCCGGCCACGCCCCGAGCGTCGCAGGGGGGAGAAGCCCGAATCCCCACGACCAGTACTGGAAGCAGGGATCCACGTTGTACCTTCCCTCTTTCAGGGCGCCCACCGGGCAGGCGTCCTCGCACCTCCTGCACGCCTGCGGGCACGGGTCTCCCACCCTCGGCGTATCGGGCTCGAGCACTGCCGAGGTGATGATGGCGCAGAGCCTCACGTGGGGCCCGAAACGCTCGGTGATGAGCAGGTTCGACCTCCCGATGTTGCCAAGCCCGGCGCTCACTGCCGCGTGCTTCAGCGAGAGCTGGCCCAGGACCTTTGTTCGATTGAGCTTCCTTCCGGTTATCGGATCCCTCTTGTGGATCTCCACGGGCTTATCCGCCGATACGGGAAGGGAGAGAAAGCCCTGACGCTCGAGGGACCTGCCCACCTTCTCGGCAACCTGGTCAAGGAGCCGGGAGGTCTGCATCTTGTTCCTGGTCCAGAGCCGGATGTCCGGGGCGTAGACCGAACCCAGGCTGTGGGCGACGGCCATGACGATCACGCTCTTTGCAGAAGGCATGAGCGATCGTGGCGGTCTGGCCGGATGGGCGAGGAGGAGGTCGCCTGCGTCGGCGATGCCCACAAGGTCGATGCCTTCCCGGAGAATCATGTCCTTGATCGAGGATGAGTCCATTGCCATAGGCTTTCCTTTCATGCCGGAAGCAGCCTTCACTACGACAGGAAAGACACGCCGCGCAGAAGGAGGCCTCTCCTGGAATATCTCCTGTCTTCACCGCTTGGCCTTGCCCGTGAAGCGGGCACCTTCATACCCGTCTGCTGCAACGAGAAAAACCTTTCCCCCTGCCTCATTTTTTCTGTTTCGCCCGTGCGCTGCGGAGGTTCTTCAGAAAGGGCTTGTACAGGAAGCTCCGCTCGTCGAGGGAGCAGAGCTGCTCGAACATCGGCAGTGTCACCGTGAACGCGAGCATGTCGGGCGGGAGGTACTGCCTCATGGCGATGTCCGTGGCGCCAATGATGGCCTGGGGCCTGGACAGATCGTCGAAGGGCGTGATCAGCTCCATACAGCCGGAGCCGAACGGTGCTATCACGGGTGGCGGCTCTCCCGGTGCGTGATGGTAGTGGGCCCCAATGATCAGGCTGCTCAACTGGTCGGGGTTCACGAGGAAAGTCACGCTCCTGAGAAACGCTTCCTTCCCCTTGTGCAGAGGGCCAATGAGGATGTTGGGGTGCTGCGGATGGTAGGTCCGGCGGCCGTCGATCCATCGCCCCATGATCTCGTGTGACGCCTTGAGCCCCTCGGTGTCCGCGAGGAAGGTGATGTAATCCTGTCTCGACCTCGTCTCCAGGCTGCACAGGGACGTGCCCGCGCCGCCGCACCCGTAGTTGTCCTTCGTGATGAGGAGCGTCTCCCCCTTCATCCAGTTTGCGTAAAATGCGAAGACGCACACGTGTTTACCCTGCTCCGGGGCAGTCAGAGGCTCGAACCCGAACGTGTCCGGCGCATCGTAGAACCCGATGAGCGGCGTACGTATGCCGAGCTGTTCAATGAGTCCTGCAGAATCCGGTACCATGGTTCCTCCTTTCCCGCCCCGTGCAGGCGCTTGTCAGGCCCCTGCCCTCTCTGCCCTGCGAGGCGTCGCGTGAAGGTTCATCCCCCTACGTTTGAGCTGCCGAACATCTCCTTCATCCGCACGAGCCAGGTGAGATCTCCGGTCGCGCGGTACTTCCCGTCCATGAACGCCTTCTGACCATCGGCCTTCCCCGTGAGGACGTCCATCCACAGGTCGAAAGGCGTCTCGATTGTGAGCGCAGGCAGGGGTGAAGTGCCCGGCGAGGCATCGATGACCCCGTCCCCGATGGTGAAGAAGCAGGACCCCGACAGAAGGCCGGTGAAGGCGAACTGGATGACCGCGCTCACGTCTCCCGCGAGCTCCGGCCTGAACGCCATCTGCATGAGCCCCATGAAGTCCTCGACGCTCTCGGGCCGCGGGACGAGACTCTTTGCCTTGAGTTCCTCGGGCGTGACGCCTTGCGCAATGCAGGTCTTCCAGAAGATGTTGCTCGCCCGCGCCATGAGCTCGAAGTCGCAGATGGGCTGGGTGATGCGTTCCATCGTCTCAGGAGAAATCTTCAGGCTCTTCACCAGTTCTTTCCCTGCCTGGGACACGGCATCCAGCACATCGTCGCACACTTTCCGGAACACCGGCTGCACCATGGCCTCGGCACCCGGCCGATAGATCTCGCCCAGGAGCCCCTGCTTGTACATGAACCTCAGGTGAGCGCTGAGCTGGTCGAACACCGAGATCTCGGGGAACCCGGCCACAGAGAGCGCCACGATGCCGGGGTGAGGTCCCCGCAGCGGGTGGTAAGTGATGTCGCCCTTGCGCACGAGGGTGGGCTCCAGTACGGGCAGGGTCCGTTCCACAAAGGCCTTCATGGAAGCGTTCATGGTGAAGTGATACAGGGGCGTGGCAAGCACGGCGAGGTTCGATGCAATGAACTTCGGGAACAGCTCCCCGGTCATGTCGTCCTGGTGGATGCATCTCCCCGGGGTCTTGGTCCAGCAGGTGAAACACCCGATGCAGTTCCTGACCTTTTTCGTCCTGAGGTGAACCACATCCACCTGTGCGCCTGCGGCCTCCATGCCGGAGACCAGGTGGCTCATCAGGAGCTCTGTCTTGCTCTGGCCTGTGATCCTGGGGCTGGAATTTATCGCGAGCACCTTCATGGCATCCTCCTTTCCCCTGCATGACCTTTGCGCCGGGGCTCACCTTGTCGTATGACAAAAGTATCTTTTTCCCGTTGAATTGACAAGATTTTTCGTGCGCGAGGACAAAGGGCACCCGGAAGAGAACAGGCTTGCGGCTTCAGGTCAAGGGAGCCGCCTTCAACCCGAAGCCAACGGCCTCGCGGAGAGGACCCTACTCGAGATAAACCTTGAGCTGTTCCATGCGGCTCCTCACTTCTTTCTGTATCCCGGTCATCATCTCGGGCGTGATACCGAGCTTCCCGGCGGATTCGCTCTCCATGGGCCCGGTCGAAGAGGAGCCGGCATGGGTGCCGTATCCCATTGACTTCACGAGTTCGTTGGCTACGTACACCATGTGGAGCTCATCTGTGAGGCTGTCTGCAGCCCCCAGGTCGTCATGGTGCAGTGCTGCGCGGATGTATTCCCCGGAGAACCCCCACTTCAGGAGAAGGATGCCGCCTGCCTTGCAGTGATG
Source organism: Deltaproteobacteria bacterium (assembly GCA_021372395.1). Lineage (GTDB taxonomy): Bacteria > Desulfobacterota > Desulfomonilia > UBA1062 > UBA1062 > MWEI01. The sequence goes on along the minus strand of JAJFUP010000240.1, from coordinate 902 downwards.
TTCTTCGAGCCACTCCGTCAGGTCCTCGGCTGCGGGTGTGTCGGCCTGCTGGCCATTCTTCTCGATCTCTCCCATGACCCTCAGGAGAAACAGCTTCCCGATGTCATGCAGGAGCCCCATGGTGAACAGGTCGTACCCTGTCCTTGCGCTCAGGCTCTCCGAAACGAGCTGGCAGGCATGAGCGCACGCAAGTGAATGCTCCCACAGCGTCTCTATGATCCCGGTGTATTTTACCTGGGAAGTGATGTAGAGCGACCTCTGGGAGAGCGCATCCACGGTCTGCCTCGTGGCCTGAAGCCCCAGCCTGCTTATGGCCTTCTCCACGGTATCGTTCTCCACCAGCCCCCGATAGTACGCCGAGTTGGATATGCTGATGAGTTTGGACGAGATGGCCGGATCCTGCTTGAGGAGGTCCGCAATATCCTGGAGCTGCGCATTGCCCGCAGCAAGATCATTGAATTTCGCAGAGATCTTCGGCAACGGCGGCAGTTCGATCTCTCCTTGATTGAAGCGTTCGATGATCCGGTCGAGCATGGAGCGTTTCGCCCCGTCAGGCACCGGTCCCTGTGCATCCTCTGATTCCGGGCTGCCGGGATCGGCCACGAGCCCATTGTCGAAGAGCTTCTTCATGACGGCCTGAGAGGAAAAAGGCTTCATGATATAGTCATTGCATCCGGCCCTGATGCAGGAAACGATCGTGTTCCTGTCCGACTGGCCTGTGACCATGAACACCTTCGCCTGCTTCTCACCCGGAATGTCTTTTGCCTTCTCATACTCACGGATCTGCTGAAGGACCTTCGTTCCATCCATCTCAGGCATCGTGATATCGAGGGTGATGAGATCGAAGGGAGCCTCTCTCTTCCACGCATCCCGGAACAATGCCACGGCCTGGGAGCCCATGT
>JAJFUP010000235.1 GCA_021372395.1 Deltaproteobacteria bacterium | reverse complement strand
CTTCACCCTCAACAACCTGATCAAGCGGGTGATCGTGAGCAGCGGCGAGGTCTCCATAAAGAGCCTCTTCGGGTCCAGCAGGATAGCCCTCGACGAGATCTCGCGGCTCGACGGCATCACCATGGGAACCAGGCAGTTCATAAGCATCTCCACCAAGAAGAGAAACTACCTGATCCCGAACAGCTTCGACGATTTTTCCGGCATCATAGATGCCCTGTGCGCCCTGGCACCGGAGGAGACCGTCGGAGCGGATCTCGACCGGCTCAGGGGGAACGTGGTGAATCGCAGGAGCGATGTCACCATGGGGTGGATCACCGTCATCCTCCTGGCCATCATCGTCTTCATCCGTTTTTTCCCCCGGTGAAAGGCTTGGGGCCAGGGCTCGTTCCGCACCGAGAAATCCTGTTTTATGGTTTTGGTATCGAGGGGTTATGTGTGTTGTTTCACGTGAAACTTTGAGGTTCATCTTTGCCTGCATATGTGGTACTGCTCCATGGTGTGCCAAAAGATAATCAGCATCTCCAACCAGAAGGGGGGTGTGGGAAAGACAACGACTGCCATCAATCTGGGGTCTTCCCTTGCCCTGCTGGGAAAACGCACGCTCATCGTCGATCTCGACCCGCAGGCGAATGCCACCACCGGCCTCGGGATCGATCCATCCACGCTCTCCCATCATATCTATCACGTCCTGCTCGAACAGGCGGACCTCGATTCCATCATCCTGCCCACGAAACTCCCGGGGCTTTCCCTGGCGCCCAGCCACACCGATCTCGTCGGGGTGGATGTTGAACTGATGGATGCACCGATGCGGGAGCGCCTGGTTTCGCGTATCATCTCGGACATGAAGACCTCCTTCGATTACGTCCTGATCGACTGTCCCCCGTCGCTCGGCCTGCTCACCCTGAATGCGCTCACCTCCTCCGACTCCCTCCTCATCCCCGTGCAGTGCGAGTACTACGCCCTCGAAGGACTCAAGAGCATCCTGAACACCTTTCAGCTGGTCAAGAAGCGCCTCAACCCGTCTCTTTCCATCGCGGGGTTCCTTCTGACCATGTTCGATTCCCGGACGCGCCTCAGCCACGAGGTGGAGAACAACATGAGGTCGCATTTCGATTCCCAAGTCTTTCACACGGTCATCCCCCGGAACACGCGGCTGTGCGAAGCCCCGAGCTTCGGCCAGCCCATCTGTCTCTACGACATCTCTTCCAAGGGAGCCCAAAACTACCTGCTGCTTGCAAAAGAGCTCTTGACCAGGGAGGTAAAGAATGAAGGCGAAGTCTCGTCTCGGCAAGGGAATTGACGCACTGTTTCCGGCCGTCCTGAATGAGCCGGGCTCACAGCTGATCGAGCTTTCCCTCGACGAGATCCGTCCGAACCCCATACAGCCCCGGAAGACCATGGATCAGGCCAAGCTCGGCGAACTCGCCGAATCCATCAAGCTGCACGGCCTCCTGTCACCCATCATCGTCCGCAGGACCAACACCAAGTACGAGATCATCGCGGGCGAGAGGCGCTTCCACGCGTGCATGAAGGTCGGTGTCGACAGGGTGCCTGTCATCGTCCGGGAGGTGCCCGACGACGAGTCTTTCAAGCTCTCCCTCATCGAGAATCTCCAGCGGGAAGACCTGAACCCCATGGAAGAGGCGGAGGCTTTCTACACGCTCAAGGAGCAGTTCAGCCTCACCCACCAGGAGATCGCGGAGTCCGTGGTGAAAGACCGGTCCACCGTCACCAATGCCCTGCGGCTGATCTCTCTTCCCGAAGAGATGAAGACCTCTCTGCGGGAGGGAACCATCACCCCGGGGCATGCGCGCGCCCTGCTCATGGTGGACTCGGAAAAGGACAGGCTCTCCCTCTTTCAGAAGATCCTCTCGCAGTCCTTGAGTGTCCGGGAGACGGAACGCCGGGCCGTAAAGACGAAGAACGCGCCTGCCGCGGCCAGGAAGAAAGACCCTTCCCTCGAGAAGCTCTCCGGTCTCCTTTCCGATCGCTTTTCCGCAAAGGTCGTGTGCTCGTGGTCGAAACGCAAGGGGAAGATCACCATCGAGGTCTCTTCCAAGGACGAGCTCAAGAGGATCATCGACGAACTCACCCGTTCCGGCTCTCCTTTTTAGATGGGACATCGGCTCGGGTTATGGACATATGAACAAAGGGAGGCTCTTCCGTGGCGTAGCAGGGGAGTTACCGACCTGGTAGGGAAAGACACATTTCACGTGTTATTCATATGTTGAAGGGCTTTTTGACATATCGACAGTTTCATTAGTATATGTATAATACTTAGTGAGGAGAAAGAAAGATGAAGTGTAGGGTCCCCAAGATCAATCTGCAGAACATGCTTGCAAAGGTTCAGGGATTTACCGAGAGGAAGTCCACGCTGCCTATTCTCAGCCATGTTCTCCTGGAGACAGAAGAAGGATCGATGAGGATCAAGGCGACCGACCTCCACACCTCCATCCAGGTCAGCACCGAATGCACCGTGGAGGCGCCGGGCTCATGCGCCATCAATGCGAAAAGCTTCTACGACGTCATCCGGGAGCTTCCCGAAGAGGAGCTGCTCATCTGGACCGAGGAGTATACCCGGGCACACATCAAGGCGGGAAACAAGCACGTCAAGCTGAACATCATGGACCCGGAGGAGTACCCCACCATCGAGTTCGCCTCTCTGGACACCGGCTTTTCCATCCCGGTGGACATCATGAAACCCATGATCGAGCGGACCATCTTCTCCACCCCTCCCGTGTCCGAGAGCGACAGCAAATATACCCTGAACGGGGCGCTCCTGGTCACCCGGGAGGAAAAACCGAAGAACACCTTCATCGAGATGGTCACGACCGACAGCCGGAGACTTTCCCTGGCCAGATACCGGATCCCCGGGAAACACGACATGGGGGAGGGCATCATCGTGCCGCGCAAAGGTCTTCAGGAGCTCAAGCGCCTCATGGACGGGAAGGACGAGGGGGCTGGCATGATGCTGGCGAAGGAATCCCTCCTCTACGTGTCAAAAGACACGACGGCCACGGTCCGTCTCATCGACGGGAAGTTTCCGGACTACCGGAGCATCGTGGCGGCCGAGGCATATCCCCTGGTGACGCGCATCAATGCCCAGGAACTGCTCGGCATGCTCAAGGTCTGCACGGCCATGGTCTCCGAGATGGCGAGTTGCGTCAAGTTTTCCTTTACCAAGAACAAGACGGGCATCTATGCCAACAACCCGGAACAGGGAGAAGTGGATACCTCCATTGACTCACAGCACGAGGGGGAGGATGTGGAGATCACGTTCAACCCGCGCTATTTCATGGACTGTCTCGCCTTCATCGAGGGAGAGGCGGAGATACGCCTGAAGGGACCACAGGGCCCCTGCATGATCACGGACAGCGGGAAGACGGATTGTCGATGGGTGATCATGCCCATGAGGTTTTAGAAACACGAAGGAAAGGAAACACACATGCAGGAATACACAGCGGACGATATCAAGGTCTTGGGCGACTTCGAGGCCGTGCGGCTCCGGCCGTCCATGTACATCGGGTCGACCTCCGGCCAGGGCCTCCACCATCTCGTCTTCGAGGTGGTGGACAACAGCGTGGACGAGGCCATTGCCGGGTACTGCGACCACATCAAGGTAACGATCCACATGGACGAGAGCATCACGGTGAGCGACAACGGCCGCGGTGTGCCGGTTGATACCCACAAGGAGACGGGCAAGCCCGCAGTGGAGGTCGTTCTCACGACGCTGCACGCAGGGGGAAAGTTCGACAACTCCATCTACAAGGTCTCCGGAGGTCTCCACGGCGTGGGGGTGTCCGTAGTGAACGCCCTCTCGGATTCCCTCCAGATAGACATCTTCCGGGACGGGTTCGCCTTTCTCCAGAAGTACGAGCGGGGCATACCCGTAACAGCGCTGAAGAAGCTCGGGGCGACCGACAAGAGGGGGACCACGGTCCACTTCAAGCCCGACCCCGACATCTTCGAGACCACGACCTTCGAGTTCGACATCCTGGCCAACAGGCTCCGGGAGCTGGCGTTCCTCAACAAGGGACTGAGGATAGAGCTGGAGGACGAGCGGACCGACACCGTTGCCCTGTTCGTGTTCAAAGAGGGGCTCAAAGATTTCATCGCTTACCTGAACGCCAAGAAGAAGCCCATTCACCAGCCCATCCACTTCATCAGGGAAAAGGGCGACACCGTGGTGGAGTGCGTGCTCCAGTACAACACCACCTACAGCGAGAGCCTCTTCTCGTTTGCCAACAACATCAACACCCACGACGGAGGAACGCATGTCGTGGGGTTCCGCAAGGCCCTCACCCGGACGCTGAACGCCTATGCCCGGGACAAGGGGTTCCTGAAGAACGCCAAGGTCGCCATCCAGGGCGATGACACCCGGGAAGGCCTGTGCGCCGTCATCAGCGTCCTTCTGCCCCGGCCCCAGTTCGAGGGGCAGACCAAGGGAAAGCTGGGAAACTC
>JAJFUP010000149.1 GCA_021372395.1 Deltaproteobacteria bacterium | reverse complement strand
CCGCCTGCTTCGCCGTGTTGGTGGGGTAGATGTAGACCGGGATGGCCCGGACGGTCAGGGCGGCGATGTCGGCTATGTGGCATTCCGGCATGTTCTGCGAAAAGATGCCGATGGTCTCCTGTATGCCGATACCCTCGTCGATGAGGGCCTTCGCGAGCGAGGTTACCTGCTCCCCGAAAGACCTCCAGGTGATCTCCCGCCACGTGCCGTCATCCTTGGCACGCAGTGCCACCTTGTCGCCGTTCTTCTTGACCTGATCACGAAAGATCTGGGAATACTGTGTGTATGCCATCGAGACCTCCATCTTCAATCTGCTGTAGCGCTCTCGTTGCGTTCAATAGGCCTTTTCATGAAAAAATATGTCATACATCATATCACACTGCCCAAGCCCTTCACCACGGAAATCAGGGTGCCCGTGCAAATCCATCGAGAGGCAGGGCCAAGGGGGAGGACACCGGTTTTCATCTTGACTTGCAGCAGCAGCATTCATAGAGTCGCTTCACATGTGAGGGACAGGCGCAGTGGCAAAGACGAAACCGAAACTGTATGCCGTGGCAGCAGGCCGCAAACCGGGCATCTACACTGAGTGGTTCGGGCCCGGGGGCGCTGAAGCCCAGATCCGCGGTGTCGCCGGAGCCAGGTACAAGGGCTTCTCCACCCGCGACGAGGCGGAAAAGTGGCTGAAGAACCCTGGCAGTGCTGCCCGCACCGGGCAACCAGTCCCTGCAGGCCTTCCTGAAAAGCCCCGGGACCTTGAAGGACACGTGTTGATCTACACCGATGGATCCAGCCTCGGAAACCCGGGCCCCGGAGGCTACGGCATCGTCATGATAGACGGGGACGAACGCCTGGAGCTCTCGGGCGGCTTCCGCAGGACGACCAACAACCGCATGGAGCTCATGGGCTGCATCGTTGCCTTGAGCCGGCTCGAAGAGCCTGCACAGGTGCTTCTTCGCACCGATTCCCAATACGTGGTCAACGGCATCATGAAGGGCTGGGCAAAAAGGTGGCGGAAAAACGGCTGGATGCGAACCCCGAACGATGCTGCCGAAAACAGCGACCTGTGGGAGCAGCTTCTGGAGCTCACCGAGCGGCACACCGTCATCTTCGAGTGGGTCAGGGGCCACGCCGGTCATGACGAGAACGAACGCTGCGATGAGCTGGCCGGCGCCATGGCCGCGCAGGAGGGGCTGCCTCCTGACACGAACTACGAGCAGAAGCGCACCTCGGTGCTGCCTCCCCTGTTCTGACACGGGGCATCCGGCATGAACCGGGTGCAATGAAACCGCCTTCCTCCTTGATGAGACGGGCGAAAACGAGCGAGACGGTATGGGACTGGTGTGGGTCAATGATGTTTCCTTGAGCTTCGGGGGTCCGCCCCTGCTCGATGGAGCCACCCTCCAGATCGAACCCGGAGAAAGGATCGGGCTGGTAGGCCGGAACGGCTCCGGCAAGACTACGCTCATGAGGATGCTCCATGGCGATCTCGCCCCGGACCAGGGCGAGATCCTGAAAAGCACGGACGTGAAAATCGCCATGCTGCCCCAGGATGTGCCGGACGACCTGCCGGGTACGGTCTACGACATCGTGGCTTCCGGCGGCCGGGAGCACGTCGAGCTGCTGATGCAATACCACGATCTCACGATGCGCATGGCTGAGGAAGGTGCCGGTCAGGGCCTCTTCGGAAGGCTCGAACAGGTCCAGCACCAGCTGGAGGCGACAGGGGCCTGGAATTACCACCAGGGGGTCCGGACAGTGATCGCCCGCACCGGCCTGGATGAAAACACCCTTTTCAGGAACATGTCCGCGGGACTGAAACGCCGGGTCTTCCTGGCCAGGGCACTGGCGAGAAACCCGGATCTCCTTTTGCTGGATGAGCCCACCAACCATCTGGACATCACTGCCATCTGCTGGCTCGAAGAGTTTTTGCTGAAGTTCGAGAAGACCATCATGTTCGTGACCCACGACCGTGCCTTCCTCCGGAAGCTCGCCACGCGCATCATGGAGATCGACCGAGGACGGGTGTTCTCTTTTGCCTGCGATTACAGCACCTACCTCGATCGCCGGCAGGCAATGCTGGAGGCGGAAGAGAAGCAGCGCCACGACCTCGATCGGAAACAGGCCAGGGAGGAGGCCTGGATCAGGCAGGGCGTCAAGGCCCGTCGCACCAGGAACGAGGGCAGGGTGAGGGTCCTGGTGCAGATGCGCAGGGAGCGTGCCCTGAGGCGGGAGCAGGAGGGCAGGGCCCGACTGATGATCCAGGAGGCCGAAAGCAGCGGCCGCCTGGTGGCCAACGCCGAGAAGATCAGTTTCGCCTATGGCAAACAGCAGATTATCGAAGCGTTCTCAACCACGATCATGCGCGGCGACAAGGTGGGCATCATCGGGCCCAACGGGTGCGGCAAGACGACCCTGCTCAAGCTCCTGCTGGGCGAGCTCACGCCCCAGCAGGGCCGGGTCCGCCTGGGTACCCGTGCCAGGATCGCCTACTTCGACCAGCTCAGGGCTCAGCTCGATGAAACCTCCACCCTCAGGGAGAATGTAGCCGGGGGCAACGACCAGGTCTTCGTGGGCGGCGTGCCCCGGCACGTCATGGGCTATCTCCAGGATTTCCTCTTCACCCCGGCACAGATCATGGCCCCGATCAGGACCCTCTCGGGTGGCGAGCGCAACCGCCTGCTCCTGGCAAAGCTCTTCTGCGTGCCGTCCAATGTCCTCGTCCTGGACGAGCCCACCAACGACCTGGACGCGGAAACCCTGGAGATGCTCGAAGACCGTCTGCTGGAATACGGCGGCACCGTCCTGATGGTAAGCCATGACCGGGACTTTCTCAACAATGTGGCCACCTCCACCATCGCCTTCGAAGGTGCGGGGCATCTGCAGGAATACGTGGGCGGCTACGATGACTGGCTCCGCCAGCGGCCCGTGCAGCCGGAGCCTGTCAAGACAGTGCCCGAGGGAGAGAAGAAAAGGCCTGAGAGGCCCCCGAAAGAGAAGAGCAAGCTCTCCTACAAGGAGATGCGGGAGCTCGAGGGCCTGCCCGGGAGGATAGAGACGCTGGAGGCCGAAAAGCAGGCCCTCATGGCCACGTTGAACGACCCCTCGTTCCAGGTGAACAGCGATGCCCTGATCATCATCGCGGCCAACGAGAGGCTGGAAAGCCTGGAAAAGGAACTGGAAGAGGCCTACAGACGGTGGGGAGAGCTGGAGGACATGGCGGCGAAATTCAACCCGTGACCGCCCGGGAATATCCGCTGCCGCCCTTCTTTTCTTCCGCATGGATCTTACCTTTTATATTTGCGGGCATTTTCCATCAGCCCTGCTGAACGGGAACGCTATGGACAGGCCATACTTCCAGAGATCATTCGGGAAAACGGACCCTGCTCTCCGCCTGGTCGCTGAACAGGCCCTCTCGAGGGCCGCAGGCGCGCCGCTCATCCCGGGAAACCGGGTGAAGCTCCTGAAAAACGCAAGGGAGAATTACCCTGCATGGCTCGACGCCATGCGTTCCGCAGAAAAATGCATCCATTTCGAGAGCTACCTGATCTACGAAGACGAGGTGGGCAATGAGTTTGCCGAGGTCCTGGCCGCGAAGGCGAGAGAAGGTGTCCGCGTCAGGCTGATCTACGACTGGCTCGGGACGAGCAACAAGACGTCGCGCAGGTTCTGGAGACGTCTCCGGGAGGCTGGCGTGGAGGTTCGGTGCTTCAACCCGCCCCGTTTCGACCAGCCCTTTGGCTGGCTGGGCAGGGATCACCGCAAGATGATCGCGGTGGACGGCCGGGTCGGGTTTGTCACCGGGCTGTGCATCGGCCGCATGTGGGCAGGCTACCCGGAGCGCTCCATCGAACCGTGGCGGGACACCGGCGTCATGGTGACGGGACCCGCCGTAGCTGACATCGAACAGGCCTTTGCAGATGTGTGGGGAACCATGGGCCCTCCCCTGCCGGATGACGAGCTGTCGGAGAGGAGCGCCATACATCCTGCAGGAGAGGTGACGCTGCGGGTGGTGGCAAGCGCCCCGAACACGGCAGGACTCTTCCGTATGGACCAGCTGATTGCCGCGGCTGCCCGAGAGTCTCTGTGGCTGACGGATGCATACTTCGTCGGCATGACTCCGTATGTGCAGTCTCTCTGTGCAGCGGCGAGGGACGGGGTGGATGTCCGGCTCCTCGTCCCGGGGACCACCGACATCCCGATCCTTAGGGCCATCTCCCGGTCAGGGTACCAGCCGCTGCTGGAAGCCGGCGTGAGGATCTTCGAATGGAACGGCCCGATGCTGCACGCGAAAACCGCGGTGGCGGACGGCAGGTGGGCCAGGATCGGGTCCACAAATCTCAATATATCGAGCTGGCTGGGCAACTACGAGCTGGACGTGGCGGTGGAAGACGAGGAATTCGCACGATCCATGGAGAGGATGTACCTGGAGGACCTGGCTCGTTCGACGGAGATCGTGCTCGGTGGGAAGAACAGGGTCTGCCTGGTGCAGGAACGTCCCCGGCGCCCACGCCGGCTCATGATGAGCGGACAGGGGAGCATCGGGCGCGCAGGGGTCGGGGTCATCAGGGTCGGCAGCGTTGTCGATGCTGCCATCAGAAACCGCCGGACCCTTGGCCCGGCCGAGGCCAAGATCATGTTCAGCGCAGCTGCTGTGCTCACCATTCTGTCCGTGGCAGCCGTTCTCCGGCCTTTGTGGCTGACCGTGCCGATGGCTGTCCTGAGCGGATGGCTGGCGGTCTCTCTGTTTATGAGGGCTTTCAGGCTCCACCGCCTGCGCGGCAGGGAGGGGAAAGACCTCCCCGGGATTCAGGCACCCGGACCTCCCGACGATTGTCCCCGGGCAAGGAAGGGGCCTTTCCCCGACCATTGACCGGGGGGAACCCTTTGACCGGGAAAAGCTCGGGCCTCGGTATCCGCCACCCCCTGGTGCCGGATCTTCTTGTTGCCGGATATTCGCCCTTGACTCTCTGCGGTTGAATATTACTTTCTTACTGCATTGATGCGATGCTTACGCATGCGTGATCTTCCGGTTCTGATAATATCTTGAACTGTGTACTCAACGACCTGCCCTGGGGCGCGAATCAGCTGATCGGGGCGGCATGAAAGGTTGTCCGCTGACACTTCGTTTCCTTGGAAAAAGAAGGAGTACTGCCATGGAACATGTGGGAGAACCCAGATCGGAGAAACTCCTCAGGCTCTACGACAAGGCCCTGGAAACCGGCGCATTGACCGGGATCGTCGTGACGCGCATGCTCCTGAATGCCCTGCCCGCATCGGTGAAGGGAAAAGGTGCGTGGACCCCTCTCCATTTCGACGACAGGAGAAGGGGCAGGAGGCTGCACGTGGACAGGGCCGTAACCTGCTCCCCCGAGGGGAGAGAGCAGAAGAGGGCCCGCCTGATCAATATCAGCAAGGGTGGGATGTACGTGGAGACGGATACCCCCGTTGATGTCGGGCAGGAGATGTCCTTCAACCTGTCCGGGAGAAACCTCGGGCCCATCATGCGGGTCAGAGGGAGGGTGGCGAGAAGATCGGACA
>JAJFUP010000208.1 GCA_021372395.1 Deltaproteobacteria bacterium | reverse complement strand
CCCATATCTTGTTGGGCAGCTTTGCCTTGTCCACCTCTTGAAACCCTGCCTTCTGGAAAAATTCCGGTATGTACGTGAGGGTGAACACCTTCTTCACCCCGAGATCCCGCGCATCCTTCAGACAGGCATCCACCAGAGATGCTCCCACCCCGCTTTTCTGGAATTCCTTTCTCACGGCAAGCGTCCGTATCTCGGCGAGATCCTCCCACACGATGTGAAGGGCGCTGCATCCTGTGACGAGAGAGCTGTCCGTGTCCCTGGAGTCGACCCAGAAATCTCTGATCGTGGTGTAGATGGAATGCAACGATCTCGGGAGGATCATGCCCTCCTTCACGAACGGCTCGATAAGGCTTTTTATCTCACTGACCTCGGCAACATAGGGTTTTCTGATCATTTCATGTCATCCCGGAAGATTTTCCTACATACACCACCCGGGGTATGAAAAGTCAAATGTAAATCAAGACCAGGGTTGTTCGATCCATTCACTGGGAAGCCCGGCCCTCGTGATCGTGGACGAGTTCCTTGGCATGCTCGATAACGGTGGTGCTCGGCGAGTCTCCCCCCATCATGCGGGCAAGTTCCATGACCCTGTCCATGCTCCTCACCCGGTGGAGGGTCGAGGTTGTGGACTTTCCGGAGGTCTGCTTGGTGATCACGAAGTGGGAGTCAGCCACGGAGGCCACCTGGTGGAGGTGGGTGACGACGATGGACTGTGCGTGTTTCGAGAGCTCCTTGAGTTTTCCGGCAATGGCAAAGGCCGTCTGCCCACTGATCCCGGAGTCTATCTCGTCGAAGACCAGGGTCGCATCATTCAATGTCTTCTGCTGCACCTTGATGGCGAGCATGATGCGGCTCAGCTCTCCACCGGAGGCGATCTTCACCAGCGGGAGGAGATTCTGGCCCACGTTGGTGGAAATGAGAAACTCGCCCCTGAGCAGCGTGCTCGGCGGGACAGCCGCTCCCTCGGCATCGAGCAGCGCATCATCGAGCACATCCGGGTCGAGCTGTTGAAGGGTGAACTGCGTTTCCGTCATTCCCAGGTCCTTCAGATCACGAGTGATCCGGGTGCACAGTCCCTGGCTGAAATCCTTTCTTTTCACGATGTACTCCCGGAGCATGGCCCGGTAACCCTGAAGGGCCTCCTCCACCTCGACACGGGCCTGGGCGGTATTCTGACCGGAGTTGTCGAGCAGGGCGAGCTTTGTCTGGATGTCGCCCCGAAGCTTCAGGAGACCTGATTCATCCATCCGATGCTTTCTTTTCAGCTCCCTTAAGTTATTAAGCTGCTCTTCGAGGGCGACGATGCGTTCAGGGTCGTGCTCGTATGAGCCGATCCTCTGCCTGAGTGCAAGGTCAGCGTCCTCGAGGAGCGCGATGATCGTATCCATGGTACAAAGGACAGGCTCCATGCTTTTGTCATGGGAGACCAGCCTGCTGATGTGCTGACGTGCCTCGGAGGACAGGTCAGTCAAGGAGCGGCTTCCGGAGTAGATGAGGTCCTGGGTCGCAAGGGCCGACATCTTGAGCTCAGCTGCGGCACTGGCAGTCTCCAGATCGTGGGTAAGCCGTTCTTCGAGCCCTACCTCGAGAGGGGTCGCTTCCAGCTCCCGGAGGCAATACTCGAGGTATTCCTGATCTTGCTGAAAGGATTCGATCCGGTTTTCGAGCTCGAGGAGATGTTCCCGTGCCCGGGTGTAGGCATCATATGACGCGAGCACCCCTTCCCTGCGTATTCCGGCAAGCTCTTCCAGGATCCGCATGTGCTGCTTCGGGCTCAGCAGATCCTGGTATTCATGCTGTCCGTAAATGTGGATGATGCCCGACGAAACCTCGGAGAGTTGAGCGGCGCTTACAAGTTTGTCATCAATGTAGCAGCGGTTGCTGCCGGAAGTGTGCAGTTCCCTCCTCAGCACCACTTCCCTCCCTGATACGGAAAACAAAGCCTCGATGGTCGCCTTGTCGCTCTGGGGGCGGATCAGCTCACGGCCTGCCCTGGCTCCCATCAGGAGGGTGAGTGCGTCAAGGACGAGCGACTTGCCGGCGCCCGTCTCCCCGGTGATGCAGTTGAGCCCGGGGAGAAATTCGACCTCGAGCTCCTCGAAGATCGCCAGGGAAGAGATCTTCAGGAATTCAATCATTACTCCTGCCACTTGAGCTTGCTTCTGAGGACCTTGAAATAATCCCTCTGCGGGAATCTCAACATGATTGCCTTGAACGTACTCCTCTTTACCCTGATCCGGTCGCCGGCCCTGAGGGGAAATCCCATCTGGCCGTCAAGGGTGAGGTAGATGTTGTCCGAGGCCTTTCCGGATTTCACGATCATGGTAACTTCCTGGAGATCGGGAAGCACGATGCTCCGGTTGGACAAGACGTGCGGGCAGATAGGATTCAGAATCATGGCAGGGACGTGGGGATGCACGATGGGCCCGCCCGCGGCAAGGTTATAGGCCGTCGATCCGGTGGGCGTCGAAACGATGAGTCCGTCCGCCCGGAAAGTGGTGATATAGGTGGAGTCTGTACATACCTCGATGTCGATGATGCGTGCCAGGGCACCCTTGGTGATCACCACGTCATTGAGGATGTGCTGCGTGGTGATGACATCATCTCCCCGCAGGAGCGTCGCCTCGAACATGATGCGTTCATCCCTGATGTACCGGCCATTCTTGAGGGCATCGAGTGCTTCGAAAACCTCGTCCTCGGTCACCTCCGTGAGAAAACCGAGGTATCCCATGTGGATGCCCAATATGGGGGCCTCGCGAGGGGCAAGCATGCGCAGGACCCTCAGAAGGGTCCCATCACCACCGATGGCGATAAAGAGTTCGGATTTCTCCCAGACATCACAGGTATGCTCCTGTTGAAAAAAATCGGCGATGTGGTCCTCCATGAGACAATCGAACTTGTTGTCCTTTGCCCATTGAGTAACCCTGGCCGAAAGAGTGAGCGCCTCGGGATCATCCTTCTTGCATACGAGTCCGACAACCATCATACCCCATATACAAGTGTGCCGAATCCTTTGTCTAGATCAAAAACCGCAACAGCCTCCAGGGGAAGTGGTATTCACCGCAAAAGGTATGACACCGACTCGATGTGGTACGTCTGCGGGAACATATCGAAGAGGCGGACCTGTCTGAGCTTGTATCCTGCCTGGATGAGTGTGGCAAGGTCCCGGGAAAGGGTGCTCGGGTTGCACGAGATGTAGATGATGCGGTCCGGTTTCATCCGGGCAAGAGTCTGCACGACTCCCTTTGCACCCTCTCTCGGAGGGTCGAGGACTACGGTGTCAACGGGGTGCTTCTCGTACGAAAGGGAGGAAAGGCCCTTGACCACGTCCATGCAGGAGAAACTCACATTCGCAAGTCCGTTCTCCCCGGCATTTGCCTTTGCAAGCCTCACGAGACCGGGGTCTCTTTCCATGCCCATGGCCTCGTCAGCATCGAGGGAAAGGGGCAAGGTGAAATTGCCGTTTCCGCAGTAGAGGTCCAGAACCCTGCGTGAGCCTTTGGCCAGCTCTGCAACGTGGGTCACCATTTCCTCGTTCACCGCTCTGTTCGCCTGAATGAATCCTCCGAAGCCGGTGGACAGGACCAGGCGTGTATCGTGGACAGGGAGCTCATAGCTGCAGGCATTCGTACCCAGTGTGTATTCACGCCGCCTTTCCTCAAGGGGGAGATATGAGAGCCCCTGAATCTCCAGGTGCTTGAAGGCCATGCTCAGAGATTCCATGTCTCTCTTGTTTGTTCTCCCTCTGCACATGGCCCGGACGAGCACCTCATCCTGGGGTGCATGGATCTCGAGGGAGGCAAGGCTCTTGAGGGGGGTGGTTCTCAAAATATCGCCGAAGGCATCGAGCTTCACCTGGATGCGCTCATTGAGGACAAGGCATCGGTCGAAAGGCACCACGGTGTTGGATTTTTTCTGGTAGAACCCCATCCTGAACCCACCCTCATGGTTACACCGGACAATGGTGTGGGTTCGATACCCGTATTCCTTTGCAGAGACAGCAGGTTCTGCGACCTCCGGTTCTTCCCGTGGGCATCTGGCACGAATCTGGCTCAAAAGGATATCCTGTTTGAATACCACCTGCTGCAGGTATGCTATGTGCTGCCAGTCACACCCCCCACAGTCACAAAAGATAGGACACGGCGGCGATACCCTGTGCGGCGAGACCTCGATGAGCTCTTCAGGCTCGGCCTGGGCATAGCTCTTGTGGTCCTCGGTGAGAAAGGCACGTACGGTCTCTCCTTGTATGGCCATGTCTACGAAGACCACCTTGCCGTCCCCTCTCCTTCCGACTCCCCTACCCCCGTAAGCCATGGAATCTATATGAAGGGAGAAGCGCTCGATCTCCATGTTATGGACCCGGATGGTGCGCTGAATCGTCGCATGTATGCATCGGTGCTCTTTGTAACCTCCTCAGGGCCATGTTGCAATGGGAAATCAGGTACCATAATGTCGCGCACAGGGAAACAATCATGAACTCGTGCAGCGTTACGCCCTGCATGACAGCCTTGCATCTGCACTATTCATAGCAACCCACATCTCATTGTATATCTGACACCAGATAATGATATTTGTTTTAGAGAACTAAGAAATCATTCTTTCTTCTTATGGATAAAATCTCAGTGTGAGCAAGTTAGGTCATGCCTGAATCATTTTATGAATGGTTTATTTCATTGATATTGTTCTTGATATATTATCTGATAAATTACCATTTTTTGCTTATTGACAGCCGTGAAAGATATAGGCTAATATTGCATTCTTCTCTTTATGGGGGGGGTCTATGGGCAGCAGATATCCAACATCTGACTTCGAGATCTATACCCGAAAGATCAAAGATTATTCCCTGCTATCCCCTGAAGATGAGCTCGATCTCGCCAAGAAGTACAGACAAGGCAACATCGAATGCGGCAAAAGGATCATCACTTCGAACCTGCGGTTCGTGGTCAAGATCGCACAACCCTACTTTCACCTCGGCTATGGCCCCCTCGAGATCGTGCAGGAAGGAAACATGGGTCTCGTCAAGGCCCTCACCCGATTCGATCCCGACATGGGAGTGAGGTTCATCTGCTATGCCATCTGGTGGATCAAGGCCTACATCAAAAACTTCATCCACAAGAGCTATCAGGTGCACACGGGAAGGCTTACCCACGCAAAGGGGCTCATTTCCCTCGACAGCACCATTGCCGGAGAATCCGAGCACGACGAAAGCCTTCTCGATCACCTGCTGTACGAAGGTCCGGATCAGGATGATTTCTATTCCTACAAAGAGAGGCATGCCTATCTCCTGAACCTCTTGAGATCCGATCCCCCCATCCTTACCAACAGGGAAGTGTTTATCATCGAGAAAAGATTCTTCACCGACCCGCCCGCAACCCTCAAAGATATCGCAATCCAGATAGGGGTGACGCGCGAACGTGTCCGGCAGATCGAGATGAGATCGCTTCAGAGGATCAGGGACGCCATCGAAAAGCACCATACTATCAGATCCGAAGATCTTCACATAGGGCATGATTATCCGATGCGCAGAAAGAAGTTCTAGAAGACTCGGTTAAATACCTACTGGTGCTTCTGGTCCAGGTCCCAAAATCTCGTATACTCGGGGAACCACTTCAGCTCGATGGTACCGACAGGGCCGTTCCGGTGTTTGGCCACGATGATCTCGGCGATTCCCTTCTTGGGGCTTTCCGGGTTGTATACATCGTCTCGGTAGATGAAGCAGATTATATCGGCATCCTGCTCGATTGCGCCCGACTCGCGGAGGTCCGACATCATCGGCCTCTTGTCGCTGCGTTCCTCGACCCTCCGGTTGAGCTGACTGATGGCAATTACCGGTATGTTGAATTCTTTGGCAATAGCCTTCATGGTCCGGGAGATCTCCGATATCTCCTGCTCCCGGGAATCGATCCGCGTCTTTGAACTCATGAGCTGAAGGTAATCAACGATGACAAGACGAACATCTTCCTGAGAAACGAGCCTCCTCACCTTTGCCCGGATCTCCATAGGAGAGATGCCCGGCGTGTCGTCGATGTACAGGGGGGTCTCGGAAAGCATGCTCGAGGCCTCGAGCAGCTTGCTCCAGTCATCCTGCTTGAGTAGAGACAGAGAGGTTGCAGACCTCACATGGCTCTGGTTGACCCAGGCCTCGGATGCCAGCATCCTCAAGACGATCTGCTCGATACCCATTTCAAGCGAAAAGATCGCGACAGGGAGCTGTTCGGTAACGGCAACATACTGGGCGATGTTCATGGCAAAGGAGGTTTTTCCCATGGAAGGTCTGCCGGCAACGATAATGAGATCCGATCGGTGAAGACCGCCCAGCAACTGATCGTTCAGGTCGTTGAACCCGGTGGGCACAACCCCCTGGTCCATCTCGCCTTTTGCCATGCGTCCGAGGTTGTAGTAGAGATCCTGGAGGGGCACACCGATCTTGACCAGACCGCCCTTCTTTTCCTTGACCTGCTTATTGATGGCATAAATTACCTGCTCTGCAGATTCGAGAACCTCAGACACTTCCCCTGCGGGCGTGCGGGCCTGCTTGATGATCTCTCCTGCACCGACGATCAGGGACCGTAAGACCGCTTTGTCCCTGATAAGTCTGGCGTAATACTCGATGTTTGCAGTTGTGGGGATGCGGTCTGCGAGCTGGGAGATATAGGTGGCTCCACCGACCTTTTCCAGCTTACCCTTCTGCTCTATTGCTTCAGTCAGCGATATGAGGTCGATGGGAAGACCCTTGTCCGTAATGCGAAGCATCACGTCGAAGATGATCTTGTTCCTCTCGCTATAGAAATCTTCGGGAGAAACGATCTCCGATATGGTTTCCAAGGAAGAGTTCTCCAGGAGAACCCCGCCAAGCAGGTATTCCTCGGCTTCCGCACTATGCGGAAGGGGGATGGATGTACTGTCCATCTCAGTGTTCCAGTGATTCTGGAACCACCTCCACCTTAATTATGGACGTCACTTCGGGGAAGAGGCGGACAGCAACCTCATGGACCCCCACTTGACGGATCGCATCAGAGAGGACAATCTTTTTCTTGTCAACCTCGAAGCCCTTTCCCTTGAGTGCATCATAGATGTCGGCACTCGTTATGGAACCGAACAGCTTTCCTTCCTGGCCGGTTTTTGCCTCGAATTTCAAGGAGATCGATGCGAGCTCTTCCGAGAGTTTCAGCGCATGCTCCTTCGATTTTGCCTCGCTCCGGATACGTGACTGTATCTTGTCCTTGAACGCCTTGATATTGCTGTCGGTCGCTACGAGTGCCATCCCCTTGGGTATGAGGTAATTCCTGGCATAGCCGTTCTTGACCTTGACCTCCTGGCCTACAGATCCCAGGCCTTCCATCGTCTCTAACAGTACTACCTTCATTGCTCATCTCCTTTTGCAGTTCTTATCCTTTTCCTGAAATCGAACCAGGTATCAAACAGACCGAGTCCGGCTACAACAATCATGATATATATCTGTATCAAGACCAAAATGTAAAGAGGCCACCTGATAAAACCCGGCCATCTTCTCTCGTTCATGAAGCATGCAACAATTGCAAGCCCCTGGAAAAAATAAATCTGCCCCACCGAGATCAGGAGATTCAGCCCGATGACATGGGCCGACTGATACTTCACGAGGGTGAGGATGCTGGCGAGAATAAAGACGGCGACGACCCAGTCGGGAGCCTTCCATGCGCTCAAAACAATGTTTTTGAAAGCGCGCGAGACAATGAGCAGGTTCATCCATAGCATGGTGGCTGTGCTCGTCAATACAATGGAAGGGAACATGATGGCTATCCGTTCCTGGAGAACCGGCCTGCTGGTTCGGAAAACCGCCATATCCTGTTGTGAAAGCACCCCCTGGTAGATGACCTGCACCTCGTCCAGTATCCTGGCCGCCCATTGGGAGAGCACACCCTGAAAGCTCAGGGATTCCTGCCGCGCAATGGAGACCACCGCAAGTACGAACAGGGAAAAGAACAGGGTCGTTGGCAGTGCAACGGCAAGCCCGGCATGACCCTTTCTGAGGAGCATCTGCATGATGATGCCCGTCACCAGAAGCGCCCCATACATGAGGACCCCGAATCTCATTGCGGGAACAACAGCCAGCACCAACGGAATGACGGCAACCCACAGGTGCGATCTGACCGGTATCTTCTCTGCGTACAGGCAGTACAATCCAGGGAAAATCACCATGGCCGGCAAGGCAACCTCGGTCATGGCAACGATGAAAAACGAGAAGAGAAGGAAGAGCCCGGTGATAATCCACTGGGTCTTCCCTCCTCCGCTCAAGAGGGGCATGATCCTAGTCGTGTACAGTGAAAGGCAGCAGGGCCATGATCCTGGCCCGCTTGATCTCTGTGGTCAGCTTCTTCTGGTGCCGCGAGCAGGTACCGGTAATCCTTCTCGGAAGAATCTTGCCACGCTCAGTGATGAGATCCTTGAGCACGTGGGGCGATTTGTAGTCGATGGGAAGTTTCTTGTCTTCGCAGAACTTGCACGTCTTCCTCTTGTAGTATGGCCTCTGCCTGCCACCCTGGGTTCTTGGCGCTCTATCATGCATATCAGACTCCTACCTCTCCCTGTTCTGCGGCCGGTACCGGCTCTGGCTGGGGTTCAACCTTCGGTTCAAGATCTTGCCTCGTAACGCCCTTTTCGAGCTTCACAATTACGAACCTCACGATATTTTCATCGAGCTTGAAAAATCTCTCGACCTCCGACACCATGGCGCCAGGCCCTTCCAGATAAACGAGGAAATAGTGTCCCCGGAATTTCTTCTGGATCTTGTAGGCAAGGCTCTTGATGCCCATATCATCGAGCCGGATGATATCGCCCTTGTTTTTACTGATGGTATTCTTCAGGCGTGAAATAAGCTTTTCGCGTTCATCGTCCCCGATGTCGGGATTCACGATGAACATGATCTCATAGAGATTCATGCAATCCTCCTTGTGGTTTTGTAGCCCCATCCTGGAGCAAGGAGCGCTCCATCGAATATAATAAAGAAAGCTAATATGCAAGCACGAAAAAGTGCAGACCCTTCTCTTTGAGAAGTTGCCCTTACCATGGAAAGGCCTTGTCCAGATTCAGCCCTTCGGAGAAAACCGTTTAGTAATATCGTATTGAAAAAGCCTTGAACTCTTCAGCGGGTTCGACCTCTGTTGAATCGATGTTATCGACGCGGGCACCAGGAGGTCCTTGGCGGCACCAGGCGAGCATTTCATCGACAGCTGCATCATTTCCCTGGACGTGGGCTTCTACTGCTCCATCCGGAGTGTTTCTCACCCATCCCTTTATCTTCAGTTTCCCAGCAACTTCCTGAGTCGATGCCCTGAACCATACACCCTGGACACGTCCGTGTATCATCAGGTGAAGTGCCTTCATAATCCTTGCCTCCCCTGTTGAAGAATTGCGAGAAATTCCTGTTCCGAGAGTATCTGTACTCCGAGCGTCCTTGCCTTGCCGAGTTTTGAACCCGGTTCATCCCCTGTCACGAGAATATCGAGCTTTTTGCTGACTGTATCCACTACTCGCGCCCCCAGTGCCTCTGCGCTGGCCCTCGCCTCCAAGCGTGGCATGGAAGTGAGTGTTCCCGAAAAGCAGATGCTCTTGTTGCTCAAAGCAGACTGGTGACGGATGACCTCCGGGGGCACAGAGATCCTTATGCCGTGTTTCAGAAGCCTGTCGATAACCTCTCCGTTTTCTTTTGTATCAAAAAAATCATTGATGGAACGAGCTATTTCCATGCCGATGCCGGGGATGCCCGTCAGGTCGTCCAGCCTTGCCTTCATGAGAGCATCAAGACTGCCGAACCGGTTGGCGAGTTCCCGTGCAGCAACACTGCCCACATGAGGGATACCCAGTGCGTAGATGAAACGCTCCAGGCTCGTATCCCGGCTGGATTGTATGGATGAGAGCAGATTCGATGCTGACAGCTCGCCAAAGCCATCCAGCCCCTGGAGAGCCTCTTCGGTAAGCGTGTACAGATCGGATATGTCTTTGATCAGGTTCTTCTCCACCAACTGGTCAATGATCTTTCTCCCGAGACCATCAATATTGAGGGCCTCTTTTGAAGCAAAGTGATAGATCTCCCCCTTGATGACCGCGGGGCAAGAGATGTTTGCGCAACGGTATTGAACCCCGTCCTTGACGAGAACGGAACGGCACACCGGGCATTGTCCGGGCATGACAAACGGCCTTGTATCCTGAGGTCTCTTGGTAATCACCGGGCACACGATCTCAGGGATGACATCTCCCGCACGCTGGACAACGACCGTATCGCCTTCCCGTAAATCTTTGCGCAGGATCTCGTCTTCATTGTGCAAGGTTGCCCTGCTTACGGTTACCCCACCGACCTTTACGGGATCGAGGATCGCTACCGGGGTGATCGTACCGGTCCTGCCGACCTGGAGGCCGATCTCTTTCAGCACCGTTGTTACCTGTCTGGGCGGGAACTTGTATGCCACGGCCCACCTGGGCGAACGGGCCTTGATTCCCAGGAGGGTTTGGTCTGGGATGGAGTCCACCTTGAGGACCACCCCATCAATCTCACAGGGAAGGCCCTCTCGCTTTTCCTGCATATGTTGCGCAAAGATCCAGGCTTCTTCCATACTGCGGCACAGGCGGATGTCGGGATTTATCCTGAACCCGAGATCGTTGAGTCGGGAAAGGATTGCATACTGGGAATCGAGTCTGATGGATACAGCGTCAGAGACACCGTAGGCGAAGAATACAAGCGAACGGGATGCCGTGATCTTCGAATCGAGTTGGCGAAGAGATCCTGCAGCAGCATTTCTCGGGTTTGCGAACAAAGCTTCTTCCTGTTCGGAGCGATCCTTGTTGAGGTTGTCGAATGCCTTCTTGAACATGACCACCTCGCCTCTTACCTCGAGCAGTTCCGGTATATCCGTACCCATGAGCCTGAGCGGAATGCTCTTTATTGTCTTCAGATTTGGGGTCACGTCTTCGCCAACAGATCCATCTCCCCTTGTCCCTCCGCGCACCAGGAGACCTTTTTCATACACAAGCTCGACTGCAAGGCCATCGAACTTCGGTTCACAGCAATATGCTATGTTATCATTATCTAGCCACTTCACGACTCTCTGATGGAACGACATTACCTCATCCCTATCCATGGCGTTGTCTATGCTGAGAAGAGACAACCGGTGTTTCATGGGCGGGAATTCCTTGAGCGGCGGAGCCCCCACCCTCTGTGTAGGGGAATCCTTGGTTTTCAGCTCGGGATATTCGTCCTCTACGAGTAAGAGCTCACGCATGAGCGCGTCATATTCTCCATCTGAAATTTCCGGGGAATCGAGCACGTAATAGAGGTGGTTGTGGCGCTCAATACTGCGGCGCAGTTCGATTATCCGTTCTCTGATATTCCGGGGTATTTCGATCATGGATATCACCATCTGCCCTTGACAGGCATGTCCATATAAAAAACGTGCTGTAGCACAAAAAAGACTTGATCAAAAGAATATTATGATTAATACATAGAACAAGGGAAACGATTGGTAAAAATTTACCACATGAGCAAAAAACTGCTATCCCGAAATGGAGCTATGACTGCAAGGAGGTTGTAATGGGTAAAGTAGTATTTAACGTACAGGACCAGTTCCTCAATCAAGCGCGCAAGGAAAAGGTCCCCATCGTTGTTACCCTCATTGATAACAGTACGGTTGAGGGATTCGTCAAGAGTTTCGATCCCTTCTGCATATTAATCCAGACCGAGAAGCCCATACTTATTTATAAGCATGCGGTGGCACGGATCGAGCCTGCAGAGGTCAATTCGAAACTGAAAGATTTCCTGGCGGGATGAAAGGA
>JAJFUP010000188.1 GCA_021372395.1 Deltaproteobacteria bacterium | reverse complement strand
CCCGAGATGGTCCCCGAATCCCTCACCCTGGTGCCGCTGAAACAGGGGGTACTCGGGTCCGTGAGCGTGGAGCCCATGCGGTCTGTATCAGGAAAGGTGAAGGACCTCAAAGATACGCTCGCGAAGAAAAAGACGTCCCTTGTTTCCACCCAAAGGGAGCAGGCCATGGTGGAAAAACAGATCTCGATCGTCTACGACGCAGCCGGGTCAAAGGGGAAGGCAACCGCCTTCGAAAAGGCACGCCTGTCAGATGCACTCGGGTTCATTGATGCCAAGGTGAGCGGCTTGAACAATCGCCTCGTGGCCCTCTCCGACAAGGTGGAGAAACTCGAGATCGAGATCAAGGACCTTCAGGAACAGGTGAATGTGGTGAGCCGGAACCCCGGGTACAGGATCAATATCTCGGGAGACGGGTTGATGGAGGTCTCCTATGTAATCAGAGGATCTTCCTGGAAGCCGGAATACCGGATCTACGCATTGCCGGACAGGAGCAAGATGACCCTCGAGCTGTCTGCCAGGGTCAGACAGTCAAGCGGCATGGACTGGGACATCAAGGAGCTGTTCATCTCGACCGGCAGGCCCGGCTACGGTATCCAGGCCCCCGAGCTCAAGCCGTGGTACCTGTATAAGCCATACCCAGTATCCCAGAAGGCCGTCCGGGAAATGGGCGAATACCTCAAGATGGAAACCGCCCCGAGTATGGCCCCTGAAGAAGAGGCAGCGCCCCAGGTGGAAGCAACCACAACCTCGTACCTCATAGGAGCGGCCAAAAACATCCGCCTGGCAGGGGATGGGACACCCAACACCATCCAACTCCAGAAACAGTCCCTCGATGCCGGTTTCACGAGGGTCACTGCGCCAAAATACAGCCCTCAGGTCTTTCTCAGGGCAACGTGCACACTGAAAGAGGATGTGCCGCTCGTCCCCGGGACATACTCAGCCTTTGTGGACGGTGTCTTTTCCGGCAGGGGAAACCTGGGCCGAACAGAGCCCGGGCAGAAGATCGAGATCGATCTGGGGATCGACGAGGGCATCAAGGTGGAGAGGAAGGAACTCAAGGCCTTCCATGAGAAGACGCTCACCGGCAAGGACCGCACCACCTACGCCTATGCGATCAGCGTGGAAAACACGCGAAATACCCCGACAAAGGTGCTGGTGAAAGATCAGGTTCCGGTCTCGCAGGATGAATCCATCACCGTGGATCTCATCAAGACCGATCCGCAGGTAAAGCCCGATCAGGAAGGCATGCTCACCTGGTCCATGGATCTGGGTCCGAAGAAGAAGGCTCAGGCGGAGTTCTCCTTCTCCATCACGGGCACGAACCTGAGGCAGTACTGAGAAAATCCCAAGCCCAGGCTCTTCTTGTCCTGTGGATGTTCTCTTCGAAGGGGGAGTGTGAACTCCCCCTTCGGTCCGCTCAGTGGGGGGTGAGAGCGTTTCACACCCATAAAGCCTCTCCCTTCCCTGCTCTCACCATCCAATGTGTGTAGGAAAGTGTGTAGGAATGTGTGTAGCAAATCAGGGATAAAGGCTTCGGGTGCTATGTCGGGCCCTTCATGTCACCTGGGCTTCCCAACGCGATCGCTGAAAAACCTGTTCAACAGGGGCTTCTGGATGACAGTGGATGACACTGGATGACAAAAAGTGTCATCCAGTGTGTCCTGTTTTTGCAAATCAGAAGAGGTAAAATCTCTTGAATTATCGAGGGGTTTAACTGGTCGGGACGAGAGGATTCGAACCTCCGACCCCCTGAACCCCATTCAGGTGCGCTACCAGACTGCGCTACGTCCCGAAACCGCCTCTCTTGCTAGCACAGGCATATTCAGGGTGTCAAGGGCAAGGCGCTCATCAGATCGGAATATCGGGATGTTTTCTGGTCAATGCCGCCCACGGCATTCTCTTGGCCCGGGAGCAGAGAGGGAACGGGCGTACTTGTGCTGCCGGCTATGCGCCCTTTCCCGTGCATGGGAGAAATCTTCGCCACCCGCAGGACTTTTCCGGCTTTTCGCTTGGAAGGCGCCCCGGATGGATACTGATCGGCGCTCAGTTGTTCCGGGCAACGGTGAGGGGTTTGGAGAAGTGGTGCCTGATGATCAGCCGGGCAAGGGTGTCCGCCTCTATCCAGAAATAGTCGTCCCGGACGAGGAGGCATCCGATGGTGATCGCCTCACCCGTGTTGCGGTCCTGGGCGTAGCCCACGAACCAGTTCCGTCTTCCCGCCGGATCGTCCCCGTCGATGCTCCCGCTCTTCGCCCCTATGGTGAGGTGTTTGAGCACCCTGTCGGAGGAGGTCCCCCTGAATCGCTTTGCCACCGTGCCCGTCCTAACCGTACGTTCCATCATGGCGCCCAGGTTCTGCGCAGCA
>JAJFUP010000160.1 GCA_021372395.1 Deltaproteobacteria bacterium | reverse complement strand
CCACCGAATACTGGTCGACCCTTTCCTGAAGCTGCCGGTAGATGTCCTGCGTCATGGCGGTACCTGCTTTTTCTGGATTTTTTTAGAATCGTGGCTGGGACGATTGTAGCGCAATCTTCCGGAATCGACAACGGCATTCGTGCCCGCCTTTCCCGCCGGGTGCAGGACCGCCCGGCCGGGGTCGAAGGCGCCTGCCCGTAAAAAAGCGCGCCCGGGCTTTCCGGGGACAGAAGCCGGGCAGGCCCTAGAAAACGCCCTTGAGATTTCATCCCTGATTCCTGTAAGGTGTGTATCCATCGACAACCAAGCAAAGGGGTGCCCACATGTCAAAACTCCATACCCTCGCCCGGACGGGACAGGCAATCTGGTTCGACTACATCCGCAGGTCGCTCATCACCTCGGGGGAGATGCAGTCCCTCATCGACCAGGGCGTGCGGGGCGTGACGTCCAACCCGACCATCTTCGAGAAGGCCATTGCCGGCAGCACCGACTACGACGAAGATCTGAAGAGACTCGCCCGGAACGGCAGCTCCGTTGACGAGATCTACGAAAACCTCGTGCTGAGCGACATCTCCCGGACCGCCGACCTCTTCAGGCCGGTCTACGACAGCACCGCGGGCCAGGACGGGTACGTGAGCATCGAGGTGAGCCCCAGGCTCGCATACGACACGGCCAAGACCATCAGCGAAGCAGAACGGCTCTTTGCCGCCCTGGGCAAGCCCAACATCATGATCAAGGTCCCTGCAACCGACCAGGGCATCCCGGCCGTGGAGGCCCTCATCTCGCAGGGGATCAATGTGAACGTGACCCTGCTCTTTTCCGTCGACCAGTACCTGAAGGCCGCCGAGGCGTACCTCAAGGGGCTGGAAAGACTCCTGGCATCGGGAGGGGACGTTTCCAGGGTGGCCTCTGTTGCCTCCTTCTTCGTGAGCCGGGTTGACACCCTGGTGGATGCGCAGCTCGAACCCACCCACGACACGGACCTCCCGGGAAAGATCGCCATCGCAAACGCCAAGGTTGCCTACTGGCATTTTCACCAGATCTTCTCAGGAGAACGCTGGGAGAGGCTCGCCGCAAAAGGCGCCCGGGTGCAGCGGCTCCTGTGGGCGAGCACGGGCACCAAGAACCCGAACTACCCGGACACGCTCTACGTGGACTCTCTCATCGGGGAGCACACGGTGAACACGCTGCCTCCCGCCACCCTGAACGCGTTCCTCGATCACGGGGAAGTGGCCCTCACCCTTTCCAAAGGCCTTGACAAGGCCCAGGCGCAGGTAGGCCGTCTCGAGGTCCTGGGCATCGATCTCGCTGCAGTCACGAAGAAGCTCGAGGAAGACGGGGTCGGCTCGTTCGCCAAATCCTTCGAATCCCTCATGAGCAGCATCACGAAGAAGCGCGCAGAGGTGGCGTAGCCATGTCCGCCCTCGGGATGCATCTCGGCCGCGACCGGTCATCCGTCGAGGAAACGCTTGGGCACATCGTTCATGCACGCGTGGTCGAGCGGATATGGGAGCTCGACCACACGGTCTGGAAGCCGGAGCCCGGAGAGATCGGAAACAGGCTCGGCTGGCTCAGGATCCCGGAGGTCATGCAGGGGCGCATCATGGGCCTGTCCGACTTCGCAGGCGAGGTCCGGGCGGCGGGCTACACCCATGCCCTGCTCCTCGGCATGGGCGGGTCGTCGCTGGCGGCCGATGTCCTGCGCAGGACCTTCGGTACGGCCCAAGGCTTCCTTGACCTCTCCGTGCTCGACAGCACGGACCCGGCCGTTGTCTCGGACTATGCAGAACGGCTCGACCCTGCCACGACCCTCTTCATCGTGTCCACCAAGTCCGGCACCACGGCCGAGACCCTGTCCTTTTTCAAGTACTTTTTCACCCGGCAGGCCCATGCCCTCGGTCACGAGAAGACCGGCGAGCACTTCATCGCCATCACCGACCCCGGCACTTCCCTGGAGGCCATGGCAGCGGATCTCTCCTTCCGGGAGGTCTTTTCCGGCGAGCCGGCCATAGGGGGACGCTATTCTGCTCTGTCGGTCTTCGGGCTCGTCCCAGCCGCCCTTGTAGGCATGGATACCGCGGCAATGGTCAGGCACTCGCTCTCCATGGCCATCTCCTGCAGGGTCTCCGGTGAAGGCCAGATCAGGAGAAACCCCGGGGCGCAGCTCGGGGCAGCCCTCGGAACCCTCGCCCGCAAAGGGAAAGACAAGCTCACCTTCCTCCTCTCCCCGCAGATCGAGAGCTTCGGCGACTGGGTGGAACAGCTCATCGCCGAGAGCACGGGCAAGGGGGGAAAGGGCATCCTGCCCGTGGTCGGTGAAGCGCCCGGGGATGTGAGCATGTACGGCCACGACAGGGTCTTCGTCTCCATGGCGCTGCAGGGGGACACAACCCATGATGCTGCCCTGGCACGTCTGAAGGATGCCGGGCACCCCGTCATTCGCATCACCTTGGACGATCTCCCGGATCTGGGGGCACAGTTTTTCCTGTGGGAGTTCGCCACGTGCGTTGCCGGCCATGTCCTGAACATCAACCCCTTTGACCAGCCCGACGTGGAATCGGCCAAGGTCCATTCACGCAAGGCCATGGACGAGTTCCGCAGGCAGGGCCGCCTCCCCCGGCAGGAACCGGTCCTGAGCGAGCAGGGCATATCCGTGTTCGGGGACACGAAGGCACAGACTCTTCACGATGCGCTCACGGGGTTCCTCTCCGGTGCTCTGGCAGGCTCCTATGTCGCGCTCCAGGCCTTCGTCAAGCCGGACAGCTGGTCGGATGAAGCACTGGGACGCCTGCGCCTGATGATCGGCCGCAGGTATGGCCTCGCCACCACGGTGGGCTACGGGCCGCGCTTCCTCCACTCCACGGGCCAGCTTCACAAGGGAGATGCCGGGAACGGGCTCTTCCTTCAGATCACGTGCGATGACAGAGAAGACCTCGCCATACCAGACGAAGCAGGCTCTGACGTCTCGTCCATGAGCTTCGGTGTCCTCAAGCAGGCCCAGGCGCAGGGAGACCGGGACGCCCTGCTGGCTGCAGGCAGACACATCCTGCGGCTGCATATCTCGAACCGCGACCTCGCTTCTGCCTTCGGTATGCTCGCTCAGGCCCTTGCCTGACCCGGAGGCAGCGCGGCTTACAACCTGGTCCGTCACGGATGCACCACGACCGAGACGTGATCCCGGAGAGAATCCCATCCGAGCATGGAGGCCGCACCCTCGTCCAGCACGTAGAGGAGCCTTCCGTTCAGGGGCCTCACCCGTGCCGCAGGGAGCTTCGCATCACCCTTCTTGTCCAGCAGCTGTCTCATGATCGCGGCCTTGTCCCTGCCCGTCACGAAGAACACCACGTTCGACGCGCAGTTGATCACTGCAAAAGTGAGCGTAATCCGCTCATGGGGGGTGTACCCGGTACGCACGGGCACCGCCAGGCGATTTTTCTCCTCAAGTTCAGCTGAATCCGGGAACAGCGACGCGGTGTGACCGTCCCGGCCTATCCCGAGCATGACGAGGTCAAAACACGGCACGATGCACCGTTCGCCGAAAAACGTCCGCAATTCGTTCTCGTAGTACCTTGCAGCCTCTTCCAATAACACCCCTTCTGTGGGAACGGGATGCAGGGTCTCACCCGGCAGTGAGAGGGGATCCAGAAGGTGCTCCCTGATGAGATTTCCGGTGCTCTCCGGGTCATCTGATGGGACAAACCGTTCGTCCACGAGAAAGATGTGGGTGCGGCTCCAGGGGAACAACCCTTTGCTTCGCGAGAGCGTGTCATAGAGCACGGACGGGGTCTTGCCCCCGGAAAGGGCCACGGTGAACGCAGCCTGCCCGGAGAGCGCCTTTCTGGAAAGCGCGAGCCACAGGTGCGACACGAACCGTGCGGCCTGTGCGGTGTGCCTGAAGACATGCACAAGGGTCTCGTTCTCCACGACGCCGGACACCTCACAGCGGTACGGTGGTCGTTGTCCCGGTGCTCCAGGACCGACCCTCTCTTCTCAGGAGCTCTTCCGCTCCGGGCGGCCCCCAGCTCCCGGCAGGGTAATCGGGAAAATCGGGCGGTATTTCCTGCCACCGTTCGATGATGGGGTCCACGATGGACCACGCGGCCTCCACCCCGTCCTGTCTGGCAAAAAGGGTGAGGTCGCCTCTCAGACAGTCGAGGAGGAGTCTCTCATGCGCGGAGTGGCGCTTCACAGGAAAGGCGTTGTCATACTGGAACTCCATGGTGACCGGGTATGGGGTGTTTCCGATGCCCGGGTATTTTACGCTCATGCACAGGGAGATAAACTCCTGCGGCTGCACACCGAGGCGCAGCGAGTTCGGCTTCATCTTCTCGCAGCTCCTCCCGAAGAGCTTCAGCGGCGCCTGCCTGAAGTGGACCACGATCTCGGTGAGCCGTCTGTCGAGCCGTTTGCCTGCCCTTAGGAAGAACGGCACGCCATCCCATCGCCAGTTGTCTATATGGAGTTTTGCCGCGAAGAAGGTGGGCATGTTGGAGCCGGGGGCGACCTGGTCTTCCTGCCGGAATCCCTTCACGGCCACGCCGCCGATCTCCCCGGGCCCGTACTGCCCGCGGACGCACAGATGGTCGATATCGTCTTTCCCCATGATCCTGATCGCCCGGAGCACCTTCACCTTCTCGTCGCGGATGAGGTCCGCCTCGAAACGCACTGGGGGCTCCATTGCCACCAGGGCCACGAGCTGCACCAGGTGGTTCTGCACCACGTCCCTGACCACCCCTGTTTCCTCGTAGAAGGCCCCGCGGTTCTCGACCCCGATCCGTTCCGCAACGGTGATCTCCACGTGGTCTATGTATTTCCTGTCCCAGAGGGGCTCGAAGATGCTGTTGGCAAAACGGAAGAACCGTATGTTCTGGACCGTCTCCTTGCC
This sequence comes from Deltaproteobacteria bacterium, assembly GCA_021372395.1. Taxonomy (GTDB): domain Bacteria; phylum Desulfobacterota; class Desulfomonilia; order UBA1062; family UBA1062; genus MWEI01. The sequence continues at coordinate 1,234 of JAJFUP010000160.1, read as the reverse complement.
GAGGTAATGGTCCACCCGGAAGATCTGGCTCTCCCTGAACACAGCAAGGATGAGGTCATTGAGCACACCAGCGGAGGCTTTATCTCTCCCGAACGGCTTCTCCATGATGATCTTGGGCTCTATGGACTCGTCGCAGAGACGGTGGTTTGCGATGTTCGCGATGATCACGGGTGCAGCACCTGGAGGCACCGCCAGGTAGAAGATCACCTCCCTGCGGCCGGAGCCACCCGGAGCGCAGACTTCGCCAAGGCGGCGGTACAGGGTTTCATACCCTTCCCCGTTTTCGAACCCTGCGGAGATGTAGCTGAAATGCCGGGAGAATTCATCCCACTTCTCTCCCCCGGAAGGGGTTTCTGAAAATTCCTGGAGGGAATCGAGCACGTATGAGCGGTACCCCTCGTCTGACATGGCCGGAAGCCCGAAACCGATCACGGAGAAATCGCTCACGAGGAACCCGTCCTGCCACAGGCGGTACACTGAGGGCACGATCATCCTCCGCGTGTAATCGCCGGCACCCCCGAATATGACCAGGGCAAAGGGCTCGGTCTTGAACTCGAGCGTGTCGTTCAGGCAGAGCTGTACGCCTTCCCCTTCCGGGGGATTGACCTTTGTCCCTTGCATCAGCATGGCCTGTTCCTCTCCGGGTGCTCGCAGCCCGCGTTCCCAGCCTTCCATCACGAGACTTCTCAGCGGGACGACCCTTCCTGCCCTTTTCGCTTCATGGATGCCCTGATTCTCGCATGGAGCGCAGGTATCAGGGCAAAGAACCCGAGCAGTGCAAAGGAGAGCAGCACGCGGGGGCTCGCCACATCGGCCAAGGTGTTGATCGACACGATGCTTGCGCCTGCATTTGCATAGACAAAGCTGCCGGGAAGGATCCCCACCATGGTCCCGATGATATAGGTCCTTAAGGGGAGGCCGGTGACTCCGCAGGCAAGGTTGACCAGGAAGAACGGGAAGAGCGGGACGAGCCTGAGGAAGAGCAGGTAGGACATGCCGTTTTCCGAAAGCCCCCTGTCGAGCGCCTCCATCCGCTTTCCGAACGTTGCTACCACCCAGTCCCGCAGCAGGGTGCGTGCCAGGAGAAACGCAAGGACAGCGCCGGTCGTTGCCCCGATATTCACCCACAGCGTGCCCATCAGTGCCCCGAATATGGCGCCGCCTGCCAGGGTGAGGATCGCAGCCCCGGGCAGGGAAAGGGCTGTCTGCACCGTGTAGATCGCGATAAAGCCCG
>JAJFUP010000144.1 GCA_021372395.1 Deltaproteobacteria bacterium | reverse complement strand
CCCTTCTACGGGGTCAACAGGAAAGGCAGTTCCTTCGAGCAGCGCTTCGTGCTCGGCCCCCTGTACATCGACACGCAGGACCCGTCCCGGGATCTCTCGCGACAAGACATCGTGTTCCCGATCTACAGCCGGCTCGAGGAGAAGGACACGAAGCGCTCGTGGCTGTTCCCCTGCTACTATCACCGCGAGAAACCCGATTCCCACATCACGCTCGCCTCGCCGTGCCTTCTGCCGCCGTACTATGTCACCTACCACGACCCGGAGGAGAGCTTTTCCCACCTCTGGCCCTTCTACGGCCACCTGCAGCGCGGCACCTACGGGGAGCACTCGGTGCTGTGGCCCGTCGTTCGCTTCGGCCATGACCCGGCAACCGGCGAGAACCTGTACACGGTGGCCCCCCTCTGGCAGCACCGGAAGACCCCTGAGACCACCTCGGACCAGTCTCTCATCCTCCACTCCTACCGGCACGACGAAAAGCAGGACAAGACGAAATCCGCATTCATCTGGCTGGGGAACGAAGACGTCGCCGTGCTGACCTACGAGAGGGAGCAGGATCAGAAGCTCAAGACGCGGTTCCTCTGGAGGGTGGTCTCCTACGAGCGCACCGGGAAGGACTCGGAAGAGTTCCGGTTTCTCTGGAGGCTCGTCAGGAAGAGCACCACGCCCCAGTCGGACGTGCTGGAGCTGAACCCCTTCTATTACCGGGAGACCGATGCGGCCAAGGGCTCCTACTGGGCCATCCTGGGCGGGCTCATCGGCCGGGAGACCCTGCCCGGCGGGCAGACGCGTATGCGCTATCTCTGGGGGCTCTGAGCCGGAAGCGTGGTTGCCTGTCCCGGGCACCTCGACGCCCGTGAGACTACCCGGAAGTTTTTATGAGCCTCTTCAATTCAGTTGTCTCGCCAACACCGGGCGAGATGACTGAATGGGAGTGGAAAGGGTTTCCTCTCCCTTCCCAGAAGGGACGCAATTTCTTCCGTGACGGTTATCGATCGCACCCTGTGCGGTTTCCTTCCGCCGCGGGCTCTGACGCAATTTTTCTCTTGACAATGAACACCTCGAGCCCCGTGATGCAGATGCTGAGCCAGAAGAGCCCGCCGGCAAAGCCCGCCACCACGTCGCTCAGGTAGTGGACCTGGAGGTAGATCCTGCTGAAGCCGATTGTGAACACGAGGAACGCGGCCAGGGCCATGAAGAAGGCCTTCAGCCTCCACGAATCAACGGAGCGCACCAGCAGGTAGGCGATCATGCCGTAGAAGATCACCGACATCATGGCATGGCCGCTGGGGAAGCTCCATCCCTGTGCCGCCACGAGGGTTGTCTCGCTGATGGGCCTTGGCCGGTGGATCACCGTCTTCAGGATGGAGTTGAGGAGGCTCCCCCCCACGATGGCCGCCGCAAACCCGGCTGCCTTGTCGAAGTGCCTTCTCATCAGATGGAACGCTATGGCGGCAAGGCTCGCAACGGCGATGAACCGTATCCCCCCGAGCTGCGTCACAGCCTCCATGAAACTCGTGGCGAGCGGCGACCTGAAGTACAGCACCCGGCCCACCACCCACTGGTCCACGGCCACGAAGGGGTCGCCGGTGAGGATGTCCTCGGTGATGCCGCCGAAGATCCAGATGAAGACCGCGCTCAGGCTCAGGCCCACTGTCAGGTGCAGGCCCAGGTACGACCCGGGGGTGAGCCTGCGCACGATGAACGCCGCGAGATCGGGGTGCTGTTGCCGGATCCTGTCCAGATAAGGGGAGGACGCCTTTTCCCTGAGCCACTGGACGATCCCCTCCCGGTTGTCGGCCAGCTTCTTGTAGAGGGACCCGAACAGGACGACCACCAGGACCATGAACAGCACGAACACCCCGGCCCTGCCTGCCCACTTCTCCACGAGCCGCCAGCTCTGCCCGAAGAAGTACCCGAGGAGGGTGAAGCCCGCGGCCCAGACGATGCCCCCTGCCACGTTGAACAGGGCGAACCTCCCGTAGGGCATGGCGGACATGCCGGCCGCAAAGGGGGTCATGGCGCGGAGCAGATGGACGAACCGGGCCCAGAATATGGTCTTGCCCCCGTGCCTTGCGAAGTAGGCATCCACCTTCTGCAAGTGCTTTTTCCTGAAGAGGAAGATCCGGTCGTGTCTCTGGAAGTAGTCTCTCCCCATGGCCTTGCCCAGTGCATACCCGGTGCTGTCGCCCAGGATGGCCCCCAGCGCGATCACCACGATGCAGTCGCCCACGTCGAGGTACCCGTGGGCGGCCAGGAACCCGGCCAGGACCACGATGCTCTCCCCCGGGACGATCAGTCCCAGGAAGGCTGAGCTTTCCAGGAAGGGGCCCAGGAAGATGAGCACATAGCCCCAGTGGCCGAGGGAAGTCAGGTAGCCGAGCAGTCGTTCCAGCATGGTTCACCCAGTGAAGGGGAAATCCCCGGGCAAGTCAAGGGCCATCGATGAAGGGGGCAGGGATCAGGAGGATTCCATCTTGCCGCGTTCACGACAGGCATCAGGGGCGGGGAGATCCCCGTGCGGTGTCCTCCAGGAGCTCCTCCACATAGCCCTTGGTGACGAAGTAGATCGCCCTGTCGAAGAAGAGAACGACCTTGTTGTTGAGCTCGAGGGCCTGGTGGACCTCGTCCATGGAATCGAGGAATCTCATCTCCTGCACGAAGACCCACAGGTTCCTCTTGGCGAGCATGAACGCCAGTACCACCTCATTCAGGGGTATACCCTCCCGGAAACGTTCTTTTCCGAGCTCGGTGTAGACCGTCGTGATCTCTCCAAGGGTGTGCCTGTCAGGGTTGAGCCAGGTGCCGAGCCTCCGGTAGACGTCATGGATGCGCCTGCGGAGCAGGTCTTCGGAGAAACCGCAATAGCCTTTGGTTTCCACCCTGCCAAGCAGATCGGAGCGCAGGCGGCTCGTCAGCTCGGTGGCGTGGTCCTCGATCAGTTGGATCAATCGCAAGTACACCATCGATCTTCCTCCCGAAAACAGGGATAGGTTCCTTGGAACCGCTCCTCGGTAACAGGGCGCTAGGGAACAAACTCTCCCTTTGACGCACCCTGGCGGATGAGCTTCTTCACGAAGACCTCTTCCCGTTCCATCTCCTCGAGCCTGTCCGAGATGTACTTCTTCGCCTCTTCATGCTGGGGGATGAATATCTTCTCCAGGGCATTCACCCGTCTCTGAACCTTTTTCAGCTCCCTGGAGAGCATGATGACGGTCTTGGTGATGGCCGCATATCGGGCGAGCACCTGGAGCGCCTTTCTCGAAAACTCCTTTGCCGTGTCATAGGAGGCACTTGTCCCTGTCAGGACGAAAGCGGGGCGGGTAGTTTTGAGAGAAAGCCTGGCCAGGGGAAGCTTCACCCCCATGAGCCTGGTCTGCTCCATGTGGAGGAAATAGCCTCTTTTCTCGGCGCTGCTCTTCAGGGTCACGGCCCCGGCCCCCATGTCGAGGGCCGCTTTGCGGTAAGACGCATAGAGCTGGTTCAGCACATCAATAAGCTCGGCCTCGATCCTCCTGATCTCGCCGATGCGCCTGACGATCTCGATGGCCAGGATCTCCCTTTTCTGGTTGAGGAGATCGTAGCCTTCATATGCGAACGCCAGATCCTCCGTGAGTTTCCTCAGAGATGATTTCGTGGGGGGGAGCTCCATCTTCGGCATCATGCACCCCTGCCCTGAGGTATGTAGTATCTCTGGATGTCTTCCCTGGCGATGCGGTAGAGCTCGTCCTTCGGGAGCACCGAGAGCATGCGCCAGCCGATTTCGAGCGTCTGCTCGATGGAACGGTTTTCCTCGTGGCCCTGGCGCAGGAACTGCTCTTCGAACGCAGAACCGAAGTCCAGATAGATCCGGTCGAGTTCGGAGAGCTCCTCCTCACCGACGATGGAAGCGAGCGCCCTGATGCGCTTGACCTTTGCATACGAGGCAAAGAGCTGGGCGGCGACCGGTGCATGGTCCCTGCGGGTACGGCCTTCCCCGATGCCGTCCTTCATGAGCCTCGAGAGGGAGGGCAGGCCGGCAATGGGCGGGTATATCCCCTTGTTGAAGAGCTCCCGTTCCAGCACGATCTGCCCCTCGGTGATGTAGCCGGTCAGGTCCGGTACCGGGTGGGAGATGTCGTCGCTCGGCATGGTGAGGATGGGCATCTGGGTAATGGATCCCTTGTGGCCTTTCAGCCTTCCTGCACGCTCGTAGATGGACGCCAGGTCGCTGTAGAGGTAACCGGGGTAGCCTTTTCTGGAGGGGATCTCGCCCCTGGAGCTCGAGAGCTCCCGTAAGGCCTCGCAGTAGTTCGTCATGTCGGTCAGGATCACGAGCACATGCATACCCTCTTCGAATGCAAGGTGCTCGGCCAGCGTCAGCGCCACCCTCGGGGTGATGAGGCGCTCGATGGAGGGGGCGTCGGCAAGGCTCAGGAAGATGGCCGAGTGCGTGAGCACGCCCGACTCCTCGAGGGAGTCGATGAAGAACCTTGCCACGTCGTACTTTACGCCCATAGCCGCGAAGATGACGGTGAACTCCTCCTGGGCCGTCAGGATTCTCGCCTGCCTGGCTATCTGTGCTGCGATGAGGTTGTGCGGCATGCCGCTGCCCGAGAATATGGGGAGTTTCTGGCCGCGTATGAGGGTGTTCATCCCGTCGATGGCCGATATCCCGGTCTGTATGAAGTCCCTCGGATACTCCCGGCTCCAAGGGTTTATGGGCAGGCCGTTCACGTTCATCGTGCCCTCGGATATCACCTGGGGTGCACCGTCGATGGGCCTTCCCAGGCCATCGAAGACCCTGCCCAGCATATCGCGGTCCACCGGGATCTCGAGGGGCCTCCCCGTGAAGGTGACCCGCTGCCCCTTGACGGAAAGTCCGCTCGTCCCCTCGAAGACCTGAACCACGGCCCGGTATTCGTCCACCTCGATGGTCTGCCCGATCCTAAGCTCCGAAGACCCGGACCGGATCTCCACGATGTCGCCGTAGCCCACGCCCTTGACCCCTTCCACGAAGATCAGCGGGCCGGATATTCCGGAAAGGGTCGTGTATTCGATCTCTGCAGGCATGGTTACCCCTTTGCCTCTTTCAGCGAATCGAGCCTTTGCCCAAGACGTATGCCATACTCGTCGATCCTTCGTGCCTCCTGGTTCGGAATCTCCGATTTGAGCCTCACCATTTCCGAAACCACATCCAGTGCGGAGATGTCCTTGACGGAGAATCCCGCCTGCAGGAGAACCGCACCTTTTCTGTAGAGATCCAGGATGGTCTTCAGAAGCTTGAGCTGCTTTTCCGGGCTGCAGAACTTGTCGATGGGATCGAAGGAGTTCTGCTGGAGGAAGGCGTTCCTGATCGTCTCGGCGACGAACAGCACGAACTGCTGGGACGGCGGCAGGGCGTCGGACCCCACGAGCTTCACCACCTGCTGGAGCCTGTGGTCCTCGAGCAGGATCCCCATGACCTCGTTCCTCACCGGGAGCCACTGGCTGTCCAGGATCTTCCACCAGTCCTCTATGTCATGGAGGTATTCGGTGTAGCTGTCTATCCAGCTGATGGCCGGGTAGTGCCTGGCATCGGCCAGGACCTTGTCCAGTGCCCAGAAGCACCTCACGAACCGGGACGTGTGCTGGGTGACGGGTTCCGAGAAGTCGCCGCCGGGGGGGGAAACAGCGCCGATGATGGTGATGTCTCCGTCTTTGCCGGAGAGGGTCTCCACGAAGCCCGCCCTCTCGTAGAACTCGGCAAGCCGGGTGGCGAGGTAGGGCGGGAACCCCTCCTCTGCCGGCATGTCCCCGAGCCTGCTGGACAGCTCCCTGAGGGCCTCGGCCCATCTCGAGGTGGAGTCGGCCATCACGGCCACGCTGTACCCCATGTCGCGGTAGTACTCCGCGATGGTCACCCCGGTGTATATGCTCACCTCCCGTGCGGGGACCGGCATGTTGGAGGTGTTCGCGATCATGACCGTCCGCTCGATCAGCGGCCTGCCGTTCCTCTCGTCTACGAGCTTCGGGAAATCCGTGAGCACGTCGGTCATCTCGTTGCCGCGCTCGCCGCAGCCGATGTACACGATGATGTCCGCATTGCACCACTTGGCCAGGGCGTGCTGGGTCATGGTCTTTCCCGTTCCGAACCCCCCCGGTATGGCGGCTGTCCCGCCCCTGGCTATGGGGAAAAACGTGTCTATCACCCGCTGGCCCGTCACCAGGGGGATGAAGGGTTTCTTCTTGACCCTGCACGGCCTCGCCGACCTGACCGGCCAGTACCCGGCGAGCTTCCCCCGGTAAGTGCCGGAGGCGGTTTCCAGGGTGTAGATCTCGTCCTCTATCGTGTATCCTCCGGGAGGAGCAATGCGGGTCAACCTGCCCGAGATGTGGGGCGGGAGGAGGACCCGGTGCATGACGAGCATGCTCTCGGGGATCTCTCCGAGGATGGCACCCTGGCCCACATCGGAGCCTTCCTTTACGAGCGGCCTGAATTCCCATTTTTTTCCTCTGTCGAGCGGGGAGAGCTTTATCCCCTTCCTGATGTAGCTCCCGCACGCCTCGGAGATGCCGACTAGCGGACGCTGTATGCCGTCGTATATGTTCGCGATGAGGCCCGGCCCCAGAAGCACGGAAAGGGGCCTGCCGTACGAGAGCACCTCGTCTCCGGGCTTAAGGCCCGTGTTGTCCTCGTACACCTGAATGACGGCAACGTCCCCGACGAGCCGGATGATCTCGCCGATGAGCCTGTCGATCCCCACCTCGGCGATGTCGAACATCTTTATCCCGTTCATGCCCACCGCCCTGACAATGGGGCCGTTCACCGCGATCACCTTTCCCGTCATCATGCCGTCCACACCCGCTCCTTCAATCGACGAGGCCCTTTTGCCTCAGGATCCGCATGACCTCCCGGCGGATCGATCGGGATTTCCGGAAGTAGACCCTCTCGATGGTGCCGTTGAAGATGCGGCCCCCCTTCTCGTCAGGGACGATGCATCCGCCCCACACGATCGTGTCGTCCTCACGTATGGCGATGTCCGGGTTCCTGCCTGACGCCTTGAGGACATCCAGGAGCTCCTTTTCAAAGACGAGATCCTCTCCCTTCAGCAGGACCATGGTCTTTCCCTCGATCCTTCCCGTTGCATCGAGAACCGTTTCCCGGAGAAAATCCTTGTAGCCCGGGCTTTTTCTCAGGTCATTGACCGCCTCTTCCACGGTGTGGGCGATGAAGTCCTCGATGATCCGGGTCTTGAGCTTCCTGCGCTCGAGGATGGCCCTGTTCTCGAGTCTGGACAGCTCCTGCAGTATCCTCGAGCGCGTATCTTCCTCGATCTTCGTCCGGAAGCCCTCTATTTCTGTTTCGCAATTTTCCTCCATGCGCTCGATCTCGAAAGCCTCCTTCTCCCTGAGGGCGCGGATCACCCGCTGCGATTCTTCCCTGATGGATGTTTCCAGCGGCAGGTCATTCATGGCAGGGCCTCCGTTCCCCATCACAGGGCAATGCCGAGCGCCTCGGCTATGTAGCTTACCGCCGACCGGATCGAGGCTTCCGTGTCGTCTATGCCCGGCAGTTCGATGACCACGGGACCCGACCCGGCGAGGTTCATCTCTGCGATCCTCGCCTGGAGGCCGTATGCGAGTTCATTCGTTATGACCACGATACCCGCATCCCCTTTGCCGACGACCTCTTCGAGCTCTGAGCGCGCGAGGTCCCTGTCCGCGACCACGCCTTCCACCCCGGACAGGCCGAAGGCGCTCACCGTATGCAGGTCGCCTATGAGGTAGATCTTCTTCATGCTACAGCTTGTTGAGGATCATGATCGCGATGATCAGCCCGTAGATGGCGATACCTTCTGCCAGCCCGAGGAAGATGAGGGTCCTGCCCATGAGCTCTGGCTTCTCGCTTATGGCCCCGATGCTTGCAGAGCCTATCCGGGCGACGGCGTATCCGCTTGCAAAGCAGGCGAACCCCACGGCCAGCGCCGCGGACAGGTATGCCAGGCCCACCCACCCTTTTTCCGATCCTGTCTGGACGGCCGCGTTCCCTGCCGCACGCACCGCATCCGGGAAGAGGGCCCAGGCGGCCAAGACGAGAAAATACCAGGAACCTGCCAAGAACGGTTTACCCTTGGTCATCCTGCACCTCCGACGATTTGTGCCTTGAGGGTGAAGGGGGTAAAGGCAACCCCGTCCCCCCTGAAGAACTTGCTGAAGAACTCGTAGTACTCGAGCCTCATGGACTGGATCCCGCAGATGAGCCCCTCGAAGCCGATGATGAAGATGTTCCCGATGATGATGATCGTGACGGCGCTTAAAGATTTCAGGGCAGGGTCGGCCATTCCCGCCAGCGTGAAGGTCACGATGCTCAATCCTGCATGGGAGAGGGCGAAGGCCCCCACCCGTATGAAGGAGATGGTGTTTGCGAGCATGGTTATGCCGATCTCCAGCATATCCACCACCGTCTCCACCGCGTATTCGGCCATGCTGCGTGGTGGGGGGATGTGGAAGAGTACGGGCCCGAGCAACCCTCTGAGGGAAAAGACGACGAGCGGCAGGATGATGAACACGCCCGTCTCCCATGGTGCAGGCCCCTGCCCGTTCTTTGCGTATCTCGCGGCCATAAGGACGGCTGAGGCATAGAGAACGAGGACGGCCACCCCTCTCTTCTCCAGGAAGGCCCCGGAATAATCCGTGTTCAGGAGGCTGTTTATGATGTTCACCCCGAGGCCTGCTGCGATGAACAGTGCCCCCATCAGGACGGTCACGGCAAACAGGCCCATGATGTGCTTCATGGGGTGAAACCAGAGGGCCGGCACGATATGTTCGCTCGAGAAGACGCTGCCGTAGAGCATGCCGCAGACCCCTGCGGAGATGCCGCATATGATCAGCATCCCCCCCAGCTGCCCCCGGGTCTCCTGAGGTTGTCCTTCCTTCTGTGCCCCTCGCTTGAGCATGAAGCCCGCCAGTGCCAGTACGAGGCCCTGGCCGAGATCGCCGAACATGAGGCCGAACATGAGGACAAAGGTGACGGCTGCGAGGGGTGTGGGGTCGATCTCGGAGTTGGCGGGCATGCCCATGGTCTTCACGAGAAGTTCGAAAGGTCTCAGGATCCGGAGGTTCATCAGACGCACCGGGGCATCGGGGTCTCTCCTTTCCGATACGACCGCGACGAACCTGTCGCTGCAGATTCCCTTGAGAATGGTCAAAAGCCTCGGTTTGTCCTGTATGTCCATCCACCCGCTCAGGAACATGGCTTTCGCTGAGAACAGCGCCATCCTCAATGCACCGAGGATCTCCCCGTATCCGCTGTATACGCCGTGCAGTGTCTTGAGGGTCTGACCCGTGCGGACCTGAATGCCTTCGAGATACGTGTCGAGGATCCCGAGCCTGTGCTTCAGCGTTTCCTCCCGGTGCATCAGCCCTTCCCGGGTGGCTCCGGCCAGGTCGCCGGACCTGTCGATGAATCCGTGCCCAGAGAGGAAACGGGTCATCCGGGGAAGGTCGGGGGCAAGACTGGCGCCGAACACATATCCGCCGGCCCTGGCCAGCACGAAGCCTCCCCGGGCAGGGGGATTCCAGTCGGTGTTCCCCACGGTCCCGAAGACCATGTGCGCGAGGCGTGCCTTCTGAATCGTCACGGGATCGATGCCCATGCGGTTCAATGCCTCGAGAGAGGCTCTGCGGCCAGCCAGGATTGCCGATTCCTCCCGGATCCTCGACCGGAGGCTCTGCACGCGCTCCAGGGTGAGCCTGGTCGCCCGGACGAATGCCGCATCCCGGCCAGTGTCGGGTGTGCTCCAGGGGATGCCTGCCTCCCCTGGCTCCATGTGCAGTGCATTCAGCGCATACTCGATGCCCGAGAGGATCTCCCTGCTCTTTGTCTCCTCGTCCCTGAGGCCGGTGTCCTTCATGGCACCGGGTGCACTGTCCCGGGGCCGGCAGAGGTGGATGAACCCCGCCTTTCCCAGCTCGAGGCAGACCCCGTGGTAGTGTATCTTCTCCAGGGCTATGGTCACCCTTCTGATATCCGACTTGACGAACACCCCTGCCATCACGCCTCACCCACGATTCTTTCGAGAATAGCCTCCGGTGCAAGGCCGAACCGTAGGCCATCGAGGATGCGGAACAGGTTTCTCACCTGGCATGAGAGCAGCCACAGGTACGCGACCACGCAGGAGAGGGAGTGAAAATCCCTGTGGAAAACGGATGAGGCCCATCGGTGGAAGTACTGCTCGAGAAGGTGCTCGATGTCCTCTACGGCCGTCACCGGAGAGCCGTCTTTCCTGCGCAGTTCAAGCCGGGCGTTCAGCGCTTCTTCAACGATCTTCACCTGTGGCTGCACGAGCCCCCCGAAGAGGCCGTGGAGGGTCTCCAGGGAGTGCCGTATCCGTTCCTCGCTCCAGTGGTAGCTCTCCTTGAGCCTCCACTGCCGGACCAGGGAAACGACGGCGACCCTCCTGAGCACGAAGCCCCGGAGGGCCTCCTTGTCAGCGGCGGGAAACGTGGCCCAAGACCGGTACAGGTTTTCGGCTGAGAGGATGTCGAGCCGGATCTCGAAGCGTTCGAGGCTCGAGATATCCTCGATCGCTCCATCCAGGTACGTCCCTGCCAGAACCATTCGCAGGTCCTTCGGTGAGAGGTTTTCCCGGAGCAGGCTTCTGTCGAGGACAGCCCAGGGACCGATGTCATACCACCGCTCCAGGGCCGGTCTGCCGAATGCCTTTGCCATGAGGAGCTTTGCATTGCTTGCCTCGTACTGGCGAAGGAAGGAGGCGAAAAGGGGCGTGTACCTCTCAGCCGCCCCTGCGATCCGGATGATCGGTGTCATCTGTCCCTGAAAGACCGTTTCCTTGGCCTCGACAGGATCGTGCGCGCCGTCAGCGATGTCACGGAAGGGCCCCGGGTCCCTGACCATCGAAACATAGTCCTTGAGCGTGAGCAGGCGGCCTCTCATGGCATGAATCCTGGCATGGAGGTATTCTGTGTCAGCGTAGTGTCTCATGGTCCCTCAGGGCTCAAGGAGGAGGGAGACGATCCGTTCCCTTATCGCCTCGCGAAGCGCTACGTCCGCATAGAGCCGGTCATTGTCCACGGCTGCAGCTGTCGCCTCGGCCTCGATCTTTTTCTTTGCCTCTTCGATCGCCCCTTTCATCCTCGCTTCTCCTTGGGTGAGGATCAGGGCGAACTCCCGCGACCTCTTTTCCTCGAGACTGCGCTTATGGGCCTCGACCTGCTCTAGGGATTCGTGCTCGGCCTTTTCGAGATCTTCCGTGCACTGTCTTTCGATCTCCACGATCCGGTTGATCACATCCTCCACGAAGGATCCCCCCTGTCCGCGGTCTCCACGATTCCCCTGTGCACGAGGTGACAACCTGCCATGCCTCCCCGGTCGCTGCGTCCGGGGATCCGGAAAGGAACAGTTCAACGATTTCATTCAAAAGAGGAGCACATGCATGAACAAGGAAAAGGGATTATGCATTGAGAGATTAATGGGTTTGGCCGCGGAGTCAAGGGAGCCGGGATCGGTGCTCCCCGTAGCCGGTCTCATTCCGGCACAGGTATGTATGGCTTTTTTTCGAACTCGACGCCCAGTCATTGATTCCACTTCCGTGCCCAGGTGGAAAATATCCTGTTGCATCGGGGCCGTACATAACCGATAAGAAAGGGATATGGACCTTGCACATGTCTTCTACCGGTTCGGCGTCGCCCTGATCATCGGCTTCCTCATCGGCCTGCAGCGTGAATATGCCTCCGAGCAGGAGGACAACCTTCAGGACCCGGAGCAGTTCCTCTTCGCAGGCACGCGCACCTTCGCCCTCATGGCGATCTTCGGGTGCACCTCCGCGTTCATCGGCGAGATGGCGGGCACGTACTGGGCGGCCATCGTTCCCATGCTGATCCCGGGGGGGCTGATCACGGTCGCGTACATCATGAATGCCAGGCGCGGCAAACTGGGAATGACCACCGAGATGGCCGCGCTCATGACCATGCTCATCGGCGCGCTGTGCTACTGGGAGCACCTGGTGCTGGCCACGGCGCTGGGCGTGGTCACCATGACGCTGCTCACCCTGAAGGTCCAGACCCACACGCTGGTCCACAAGCTCTCGCGCGAAGACCTCTACGCCACCGTCAAGTTCGCCATCATCACGGCCATCGTCCTGCCGGTGCTCCCGCAGCAGGGGTATGGGCCGTCCCCGTTCAATGTCCTCGTGCCCTTCAACATCTGGCTCATGGTGGTCTTCATCTCCGGGATCAGCTTTTTCGGGTATTTCCTCATGAAATTCGTGGGGGCAGGGCGTGGTGTGGGCCTGACGGGCCTGCTTGGCGGGCTCGTCTCGAGCACGGCCGTGACGCTCAGCTTTTCCCAGCGCAGCCACGAGGCCAGGCACCTCTCCCGGGCGTTCGCCCTGGGGATCATGGCCGCCTGGACGGTCATGTTCCTGCGGATCATGGTCATCGTGGCCATCCTTGAGGTGGGCCTCCTGGAGTACCTGTGGAAACCCATGACCGTGGCCCTTGTCGTCTCGGTGTGCTACTGCGTGGTCCTCTTCATGGGCAAGGATGAGGAGTCGCCGCCGGGTCCGAAGGACTTCAAGAACCCCTTCGACCTCGCCCCTGCCGTGACCTTCGGCCTGCTCTACGCGGTGATCCTGTTGGCGGCCCATGCGGCGCAGATCTCATTCGGGGATACCGGGGTGTATGTGTCGAGCATCGCATCGGGCCTGGTGGACGTGGATGCGGTGGTCGTGTCCATGACCAACCTCAGCGCAGAGGCCAGTGGCGTTGCGCCTTCCACGGCATCCCGGGCCATCGTCTTCGCTGCGGCCTCCAACACGCTGGTCAAAGGCTGCATAGTTGTCTTCACGGCATCGGCCACGCTCCGGAAGATCATCCTGCCGGGCATGCTCCTCATCCTGGCCACCGCCGTCGGGGTAGCTCTGTTTGTCTGACGCAGCCCCCTGTTCTGTCTGGTGAAACCAAGGGTTCTGTGGATGGATCGAACTGCATCGGATAGAGCCTCTCCGGGCAGGAATTTATTTGGCTGGCATTTCTTGCGAGTTAAAGAGTATATCCAGTTCTTCTCACGGAAAAAATGAAAAGACCCGACACGCTGCTATTCAGGGGAAAGAAGTGGCTATCAAGCAGTCAGCGGGATGGGGATGGGTATCGTGAAGGCATACAACATGCCCCTCTGGGGCAGCAGTGCCCCATCGTGATGCGTTAAACACGGTCACCTCGTTCGGCGCGCACAGAAACGGCAACACGGGTGGACAACTACTGCGCACATGAAGAAGCTGAGAAAATACTCCATTGTCGTCTTTATCCTTTTGTTCGCACTGCCTGCGGGATATACCCTGTGGGATATGGAGCAGGCAAGGAACATGGCTTCCGATGCCCGCGCTCATGCCGTAAAGGGCAAACAGCTAGACGAGTATCTGTCTGCTTTCTCAACCAAGGACTACAGGATTATCAAAAACGACAAACAGTGCATTCTGGTTCCCAAGAGGGGCATGGGCCGCTATCAGTGCGTCGTTTACCTTGACGGCCAGGTCATAGCCGGTTCAAAAGCCGGCTTCTTCGACTAGATTTTCATGACCGCGTGCAAAGAAGAGACCCCTCCAAAAAAACCTCACTGCAGGCGGCGGTAATGTTCACGTGACCTTACTGCAGCACCACCCTGAACGAGAAAGAGAATTCACCAACGAGGCGAGGTAAGGAAATGAAGAAACGCTTTTATGCATTGCTGATTACAGTCGTAGTGGCATCAGGAATCATGATGAGCACGGCAACAGTGTCGGCAGGGGATATCCCGGAACCGAACTGTGTCTGCGCTTACTGCGGAAGACCCTGCGGCAGCGGCCATGCTCCCGGTTGCCCATATTATTCGGAAGGAGGAGGCAGCGGCAGCGGCGGGTCGGAAAGATCGGGCGGGGGCGCTTCCTTTGAGAGGGCCCCCATCTTTGTCGCACCCGTGGGAATGGTGGGAGGAGTGTTTGCAGGCGCTGTCTGGTATTTTAAACAGATGACCGGGAGTCTGGGCGATGACTTCTTCATTGACAGCTATCAAAAATATCTTTCAGTCCCGGCCAGCGACGAGTGGGCAGCAGGTTCATTCACCTTTGGCCTGCGTATGGGCGGTCTTCCCTGGATGGCGTTGTATGTCCCCACAGGGCCCATCCGCTATGGCGTTGCATCCGCTTACCAGGCCGCGACAAAACCTTCGCCGCCAAAACCGAAACCCGTGGACCCCAATATCGCCGTCTATGATCTCATTGCACAGAATTATGCGAACTTGAGCAAGACCACGGGCGAAGAGCTCAAAAAGGCAACAGGCAATGTCGAAACGGCCATGATGCGCCGCACCCGGATGCTCGACGAGCACATCGAGGGAAGCCAGGAGCTTCGCGAGATCAAGGGAAAAGAGGGCATTGCTGCCGCCCGCGCCCGTGCGGAAAAGCAGCTCGAAGCGTACAGCAAGGCCAGGGCGGAAAAGAAGAAGCTCTCATGGACCTTGACACAGAGCATCCGCGAAAAGGACGCCCAGCTCAACGATGCAATCAACAATGCCAATCCCGCGAGCTTCTTTGCGGATTTGAATCTCACGAAAACAGAGATGCACCTGGAGAAAGCCCTGGAGGACAGGACATTGCCGCAGGGCGTGCAGGATTCACTGAAGCGGGAGCTGAAATATACCAAGCTGCTGCAGAACAGCAAGATGACGTACGATATCGGCAGCAACGTGGTGGATATCGTGAAATCTTACAACCAGGCCGAGGCCGGGGGCAAGGATGCCGCACAGTGGATCGAAGACCGCCAGGCGCGTGAAAAGGTCTGGCGCCTCCAAGTCAAGCTGCTGTCGGTCCCCCTCTCCGGCGGCGCCAGCATTGCTGCGGGTGCAGCCGAGAGTGCGGTTGACACCGCCTATGCCGTCACGGCCGGAGTCAAGCTGGGCCGTCAGATCGATGCCGAGATGGCGACGCTGGAGAAGCTTAAGACCGCTCAGGTCTTTCATGATGCCATGGCAGACGACTGGGACGAGGTCAACATCAGCGTGAGGGCTGCTCAGGCGAACGAAGAGACGATCCGTTCACGAGGCGATCAGTACAAGAAGATGCAGAAGGAGAATGAGGACAATGCAAAAAGACTTCGAGCTCTTGGTTGGAAATTTGAATAACCGTATGCGCATACTCGTCTGCCTTTTTGTGATGGCGCTGGCCTTTGGCTGCGCCGCCACGCCGAAGCAGAAGACGGTGCCGTTCCCCGTCTACACCGACAGCGCCTGTCAGGCAGCCATTGCGACCGGGTCACAGGCAATTGCCGACGTAAGCCTGGAAAACGTGATTGCGAAGATGGAAAACCGGCCCGCAGATTTTACGAGAGCAAGGCAAAGCCTCGCAAAAGCCCTGACAATGCTTCAGCCCGGAAAGGTGAACCCCTCAAAACCTCAGTACGAGCGTATCGCCGTGTGTTTTGGGATGGCATTGGAAGGGGTGGACCGCATCATCACCGGCCGGAAGGAAGGGGATCAGACAGTGGAAGGCCTCGGCTGGAAGATCTTCGACCAGTCCACCAGCGAGCTCCTGCTGGTGCTCGAGCCGCGAACCGCCGCTGCAGGCGGCCGCAAGGAATGACAGAACGACAGGGAATCGAACGATGAATAAAGACATGACAGGGTGTGTGTGAGCAGAATAAATACTATTACGACTCCGGCAGCAAAACCTGCAAAAAATTTATCTGGGGCGGCTGTGATGGGGTTCTCCCTTTTGAAACAGAAGAAGAATGCAATCAATCCTGTGGAAACGAGAGAAAAGACAAATGACCACCAATCGTGCATATCACGGTCACTGATCACCCTTCGCTTTTTTTCTTGTCACCCAATGCCTCGTCAGCCTTTTTGTGGACATACTCCTTGAAGTCCAGCTTTTTTTTGATGACCCTTCTCATGTCCGATCGTTTGAGCCATCTGGTGTACAGCCAGAACCAGTGCTCCGGGTGTTTCCTGACTACCGAAGCCACCCATGACTGCATGAAGTCGCTCAGCTTCTGGACCGCCTCATCCCCGTCACCAAACTGTGCCGTATCGACTGCCTTGGCAAAGTACCAGTGGTAGGCGCCTCCCTGCTTGACGGTGTAGACGGGCATTATCAGGGCCTTCCCTTTGAGCGCTATGAAGGCGGGAGCGGATTTGGTTGGTGCCGGCATTCCGAAGACATCGCAATAGATATCTTCTTTCCGGTCTCCCCGCATGTCGATGACCATGCCGATGGTCTTGCCCTTTTTCAGTTCACTGATCAGCATGTGGAAGGTTCCCGTGGGCGGCAGGATGGTGGCGCCACAGCGGACCCGGATGTCGTTCACGATCTCTTCGAGCTTCGGGTCTTTGCGCATATCGGCCATAATGCAGAACTCGGTGCCCATAACCTTCTTCATGTGGCCGAGGATCTCCCAGTTGCCGATGTGGCCCGTGATCATCATGACCCCCCTGCCGGAAGCCTGGGCCTCATCCATGTGCTCCTTTCCCTCCACCACGATCCTGCTCCTGATCTCATCGTCGCTCATGAATGCATACCGGATGGTGTCCACCATGATTTCCACCTGGTTCATGAATACCTTCAGCACCAGGTGCCTGACATGCGTAAGCCCGAGCGCTGCCTGCATCTGGATGCGGGCAACCTTTCGGTGAAACGGATCTGCAAGCCAGCCGATTACGCTGAGGGACCGGAAGAAATTGAGAACAAGGGAGTAGGGCAGGTATCTGATAAGCTTGATCAAGGTAAGGAGCGCATAGTATTTTACGTGTTGTGCAAAGGCGGTGAGCAATTTCATGCCGTCGAATGTCTGTCTCATGTTCAATACCCTTTCTTCTCGGCTTCAGGCTACGCCTGTGAGGTGTTTCGCCCCCGCTTTTGCGCGGATGGACTGCAACGGGGGTTCGCAATGACCTGAGAATACGGGATTCCCTCTTTTGGGGGAATGACGTTCCGGGACTTTTGCTCTGGGGTCTTGCCGGTGCTCATGTTCAAGGCTTGCCCGCTTCCTCGTTCCTATACCCCCAAGCATGTAACGCAGAAAGGTATCCGGTTCAACACGAAACAGCACTCCGGTCTGGATTCATCCTGCAGGTTCGTGAACCAGACCTGAAATATCTTCATTGAATCCAGGGGGATGAAATCCCCGAAACCGGCACTTCCCGCATAAAGAGGTTTTCTCGCGAGGTCGGAGCAGATTACTCTATGTGCGATCTGGCTGTGTTGACGGCGAGGTCTTTGTCCCTGGTAAACAACCACCACCTCATTTCCGATGAGTGGATGCCGGCCTTCTTGTCCTGACCCCGGGAATAATACCAGTGACCGAAACGCTCGACAGTGGAAAACGGGTGGTTGCCCGTGCAGAGGATACCGCAGGGCCTGATCTCCTGGTAAAAGATGGTTTCGTCAGGGTCTTCGCCATACGACAGGGCCTCGGGCAAAGCGATCCGAGCTACATCCATGCCTTCTGCTTGTTTCTTGTCCAGCCACTCTGAAATTTTCATGGGGCTTGTCCGTTTGACGTTCTGATGAGATCCCGTTATCCATCAGGCCGGACGCATGTCATTCGTCCCGCACAGATACAGTAGCGATGTACTTCCCCGGTTCAAGGGCAATGCAGGCGATCGCGAGAGGTTTCTCCCGCCTTTCCCATTCATCATGCCACGCGTTCTCCCTTCCCTGATGAGAGACTGTTCACGTAGTGATAGATCATCTCGGTAAGCTCTTCTATGAGGCGATCCCTGTCCATGGGGTACTCGAGGAACTTGACGTAATGGGCGACGTTCTCCACCGCGCTGTGGACGACCTTCGAGACTGCCTGCAGGTCCCGCCGGTTCGAGTTTTTGCCGTAGTGTTCGAGGAGGGAGGAGATGATCGCGAGCTGTTCCTGCTCCACCTCATCGAAAAGCCTCTTCACCTCGGGGTCCGAGAATTTGAGCACCAGGGCCTCTTTGTGGAAGGAAGGGTCGACGTTGAACACCGTGAAGGCCTTGAGGATGTGGCTGCTGATGATCTCTCTCATGGGGACCGTGTAATCGGGCTCGAGCGTGTAGATGCCCGATATGAAGTTTTCCAGGTGATCCTTGAGAAGCTCCAGAAACAAAGCCTTCTTGTTCTCGAAGTAGCTGTAGAACGTGCCGATGGAAACCCCTGCCCTTTGGGCAATCTCGTTCGAGCTTGTGCCGTTCATCCCCTTTTGGGCGAATAGGGCCAGACCTGCTTCCATGATCCGCAGCCTTCTTTCTCTGCTTCGTTCCTGTTTGGGGATACGCACCCGCATGATGATCTCCCTGCACGGGGTCTGTTGTGCCCGTCTTCCGTAAAGTGCGAAAGAGAGCCCCTCATGCACGCCCTTCGGCCGGGCAGCCCGCTGTCATGTGTGTCACTAATACCCCGGGGCAGGGGAGTCAATGAAAATATGAGCAGAAGCTCATGAAAAAAACTTGACAATGTGAGTTGTGGCTCATATTGTAAAAACGGTCTGATTGTCAGACTGGCATCTCTCAAGGGGAGATTCTTCAAAGGCAATTTTTTCCCGGAGTTCAGTTCCGGGATGAAGACGTGTGCGGGGGGGGCTGCGCATGAAAACGCTGGTCACCGGGGCAACGGGGTTCATCGGTTCCGTACTCACGACCGAGCTCATCGGCAAGGGCCACCAGGTCAGGGCCCTGGTCCTGCCGAACGAAAATGCCACCGCGCTCGAAAGGCTTGGCGTGGAGGTTTTCCGTGGAGACCTCTCCATGCCCTGGACCCTCAAGGGGATCTGTGACGGGATCGACACGGTCTTTCACCTGGCCGGCAGGGTTACCGACTGGGGGAAACGGGAGCTCTTCTACAGCGCCATCTTTGATGCCACGATGAATCTCCTCTCTGAAGCCGACGGCAGGGCCGCCAGGTTCGTGTACATCAGCTCGATCGCGGCCATCGGGTTCGGCCGCCACATGAAAGGCATCAGGGAGAGCGACCCGGCCTTCAAGTCAGGCATCCCGTACGGCGATGCCAAGCTCGATGCGGAAAGGCTCGTGATGAGCTATCATGGCACCGGCAGGATTGCGTGCACCATCATCAGGCCTGCGAACGTGACCGGGCCGGGGAGCGCCTGGGTGAGGGACATCATCGAGAAGATGCTCGCCATGCCCATGGTGCTGGTGGACGGCATCATGAGGGCGGGCTTTTCTGACATCGGCAGGGGGAAGACCTACCAGCTCCGGGATGACTGGGACGTCACGTGGAAGCAGTACATATGTGACCTCGGGTCGTTCATCGGGAAGAGACCCATGGGAAGCATCCCCTACCTCCCGGCGCGTGCCCTGGGAGGCCTTTTCGACCTGATCTGCACGCCGCTCGGCATCAGGCCGCCCATCTCGCGCATGGCCATCGACATCACGGGCAGGGACAACGACGTCGACAACTCCCTTGCCAAGCAGGAGCTCGGCTGGAAGACGACCGTCACCTACCCCGAGGGACTGCAGGCCATAGGGGCCTGGGTGAAACGCACGTACGGTTAAGGACGATATACCCGGGGAATGTCGCCGCAGCGCGCTCCCCGGGCTCAACATACTACCATGAGGGGGTATCCATGAAACTGTCGTTTCTCCTGTTCGTGCTGTACCTGAAGCTCGCAAAGGCCGCGAAGACGAACACGGCATTCCGGAACTACATCGGCACCGTGCAGCTCAAGATTCTCATCAGGACCGCTGACGCCAGAAGGGGGAGGCTCTTCATCTTCGACAAGGGCAAGGTGTCGTCGCAGCGCGGGGCCAATCACCGGTGCGATGCCGCGCTCGTCTGGGCCGATCCCGACACCGCCTTCAAGGTGATGATCTCCGGCAGCGATGATGCCTCGTTTCAGGCCGCTGCAGACGGCAAGCTGAAGGTGGAGGGCATGGCGTATTTCGTCCAGTGGTTCAACGACGGGGTGAA
>JAJFUP010000138.1 GCA_021372395.1 Deltaproteobacteria bacterium | reverse complement strand
GAGTAGCGGTTGATCTTGGTTACCCAGTCCGCAAGGGAGGCAACGCTGTGGTGCTCGAGGAAGCCCTCGAGCATACCGGAATTCACGAGATCGATCTCTGCATGGACCCTCTTCTCCTGATAACGTCCGATATCCTTCCGGAACAGGCGGAGCACGCTGTCGGTTCCCCAGCCAGAATACCTGATCTCGCTGCCGAAGAGATAATTCTTTCTCCGTATCCAGAACCCGTCTTTCTGCGGCCTTTGCATGAGGAGAGAGGTGATCTCCTTTTTCAGCTCAGGGGTAACCCGCTCATCGCTGTCCACGATGAGGACCCAGTCGTGAATGGCCTGGGGGATGGTCCAGTTCTTCTGGGCAGCGGAATTGAGGTACTCGTGCTGGAGGATGCGGTCGGTGTATCTGCGCGCGATCTCGAGGGTGCCATCGGTGCTGAAGGAGTCCACCACAAGGATCTCGTCGGCCCACGAAACGCTCGCAAGGCAGGCCTCGATGTTTCTCTCCTCATTGAAGCACGGGATGATGACACTCAGCCTGGTGCGCGGGGAGGTCTCCATGCAGATGCCTTCTCCTCAGGGTTTATTCGCCGCAAAGCCGGATGCACCGAAGATTTCTTCAAGGGCTCAGGCAAGGGCTTTGTTCGGCTAATCATTTCTTGCATATGAGCCCACTTGTGTCAATGAGACCGGGGCTCTTCCATCCATGGAGTCCGCCTTTAGAGACTCGCGCGCCCAGCCCCGATCATGTCTGGGGAGAGGACGTTTCGCACAGGGCGATCACCCTGTCCACGAAGTGGTGAAAGGTGTGGTGCTCATGCATATACCGATATCCCTGCTCAGCAATCCTTTCACGTTCCTCGGGCTTTGCGAGGTATTCACGGACAAGGGAAACACACTCCTCTTCATCATGGTACCACACAAGGTGTTCCCGGTTGGTGTAGATCTTTTCCATTCCCGGGGCATAATTCGTCAGGTGAAAACCTCCGCATCCCAGGGTGAACGGGAGGCGGTCAGACCAGTATCCTTCAATGGCACTCGTGTTATCCGCCCCGAGGACAATCTTTGCCCCCCCGCAAACCAACCTGTATCCCCTCGGGTAGACAGCCTTGCGGGTGGCATTCATATTGAATTGTTCCCAGTACCTCCCATACACTCTCACCTTGCATATCGTATCGATTCTCTGCACCATGCCGACTCTGGGCTCATTTTCTCTTGCTGCTCCGATAAAAGCCACATCGGATTTCCAGATCGGCAGAATGGGGCGTACCCTCCTGTGCTCATACTTGTCACAGGGATTGATCATGTATACGGGGTTTTTAATGCCTGCTGCCCGGTATCGACCATGCAGTCCGCTGGCGGAGACGATGAACACATCGACCAGCCTCCCCCTCTCACACACCTTGTCAAACACATCCTCCCTCCAGGGATCCTCGAAAAACATCACTGTCTTCAAGCTGCTCCCATGGATACTCTTGAGTACGGACAAGGGGATGTCCCGCGAATTGATGAATATGATATCGGGATTAAAAGATTCTAATCGCCCCAGAATATACGAGTCGGAATTTCTTCCCTTCAGCCGACGAAGCCGTGAGGGGTTTAGCCAGAGCGTTTGATTCCCTCTTTCCCTGAATGCCCGGACGAAATAGCCGATCTTCGCTGTTCTCCGCTTGGCCTTTCCAAAAACTACGACCTTCGGCATGCCCTAGCCCCCTGAAGTTCCTTACCATATAATTCACCTTCCGTTGCAGGTCCAGATTCATTGACAGCATATATCATCTTGAACTCATGGGCCGAAAGGAGCGCGATGGGTGTCCAGAAGAAGAGGAAAAGCGGTGTCGGATGACCGATGACCCTGTTGAAGTCGGTGAACACGCAGATCGAGGCGTAAAGGAGGAGGGCAAGATAGGTGAAGTCCTTTTCCCGGATGAAGACGATCGAGGCTTGCCAGAATGCCCGCATCAGAAAAGCCGCAAGCAGGAGAAGGCCCGCCAGTCCGCCATGCAACCAGGTTGTGAGGTACAGATTATGAGGATGTTTTATGAGCATCCCATTGCCGAGACGATAGGAGAACTCCATGAGTATGCCCTGCCCGAAAAACACGCCCTGCATGATGAGACCCATCGTGTACCTGAAGATCTCGATCCGGTACGATGTTCCCCTCTCAACTATCATGTGGTGGAGAAAACCGTTGCCCTGAGCCAGGAGTATCGCCGTGAAAAGCGTGGCGCAGCAGAGCACAAAGAGCAGTTTGGCGTCACGTGTCAAAAGCCCTCCGAAAAGGAGCGCGATGTACAGACCGACCAGGGGCCCCCGGCTCTGGGTGAGGCAAAAGATGGCGAGAACAAGTGTCATACAGATCAACCATGACCAGGAACCGGTGAACATCTTCCTCTTGAGGAGGGAAAAATACAGAAGGAGCACCGCCATGCCGTACACGCACCCTATCTGGATCGCATTCCTGAGCACACCGAGGTCATTCAATCGGGAATAGGGTTTATCCAGGGTGTGGACGGAGGTCAGCAGGAACAGCAATGCCGCGAAAACCGCGGCAGAGCATATCCAGAAGAACAGGACTCGCGGAAACCATTCATGCCGCAAAACAAACTCGCTGGTTACTAAAAAAAACGCCAGTACCGTGATCAGTTGGGTGACAACATGAAGGTAATCCTGAAGGGTCCCCCTTTCTCCCCAGAGGAGGGTCATCATCATGTATCCCAGAAAGAGGAGCAACATCCGGAAGATCTGAGATTGGAGGGAGATCCTGAGGGTGCTTTTCGGGATCGTGAGCAGATACGGAACCAGGATCAGGACATAAAAAACATCATTGTGCGCATTCACGCTCCTGAAGAAAAAGAAGCCCGCAATGAAGAGCAGGTATGAGAAGAGGAGAATATTGACCCTGAGTCCGTTGTTCCTGAGATCCTCGTAATATCTTCCGATCTGTTTCGTCGAACCGGATTGAGACTGCTGATTACCCTTGGAAATATCTGCTCTGCCACATCGGACCCAGGACATCACCATGACTCCTTCGTAAAAGGGACGTTTGGGAAGTCCTTCATCGATGGCTCGAGAAAGTGTTTGATCATGCCGAGCATCTCAAGATCTTCCTACCCCGGCAACGATATATCGCTCGGGTAAAGGCGAATGTTCCAACTCGACATGCTTCATTTTCGTCCGACCAGGATCACGCTCCTCGAACAGCAGAGCTTCCAGCCGTTCAGGGCCTTGAGCTCCTCTTCGTTGTCCTGAAAGATCACCGGCCTCTTCCTCTTGAGCCTCGCAGCGTACAAGAAAGAGGACAGCTTCATCGCCGGCATGAGCAGCAGATACAAAAACAGGGAGGATCTCTTGATCCGGTCGATGGACAGCTCGGTCTTCCGGAAGCCCGAGGTCCTCATGGCATGACTCAGGTAATATTCGCTGAGCGGCATGATATGGCCCCACTGCCTTCTCGCGTCCACGGGGTCGGTGGAGAGCGGGAGGAAGAGCTCGAAGAAGCCGGTCAGCAGGTAGGAGAAGCGGGAGGAGAGGTTCAGGATGTTTGGCGTGGTGATGACGGCCATGCCGCCCGGCCTGACGACCCTGAAGATCTCCTGGATGAAATCATAGGGGTTCCTCAGGTGCTCGATCACCTCCACGGCATAGACGATGTCGAAGCTCGCGTCTGCGAAAGGAAGCTCGTTTGCGAAATCCATCTTCCGGCAGGGGATCTCCTCGTAGGCGAAGTACTCGGGAAAGAGATCGCAGGCTGTGATGACCTCGGCCGGGTGCCCGCCTTTGTCCCTGACGTGTTTGCCCAGGAGCTGGGCCATGTACCCCTTCCCGGCGCCGATGTCCAGGATCCGCTTGTCAAGGATGTCGGCTTCCGTGATGATCTCAAAGACCCGCTTGTTGGTTGATCGATGCGAAGATGCCTTAATTATTGCCATGCCCTCTTTCCATTATTCCGTGAGATTTCATGCCGGAATCGCGGTCCTTCCTGCTTGTGGGCTTTGAATATCATTAA
>JAJFUP010000123.1 GCA_021372395.1 Deltaproteobacteria bacterium | reverse complement strand
GGACCACACGAACTGGTGATATCCGAGGGGCTTTCCCTGATGTACGACCAGGCGGTGGGGCAGGGGAAGACCAGGGCCATGGCGAAGGGGCTCCTTCTCTGCTCAGGGTCCGTTCTGTGTGCAGGGGAGTCGGCGGGGCTGGGCCTGCCGGTCTGGAAGACCCCGAGCCGGACGGTTTTCCCCTCCCTTGCTTCCCTGAAGCCTGTCGGCACGACAATCCTGGAGATGGAATTCAGGATGGACCGGGTGGTGGTATGGCATGCGGGAAGAAAAACGATGCCTGACTGGGTGGGCTATGCCATGGAGCGCCTGGTGGACGCTTACATGAAGAAACCGTTCCTGCAGCATCGCCTGCTGAGACTCCGCGACAGGGTTTTTGCGCCCTTTGCCGTGCACAGCACCATGGAAGCCGGTGATTGCAGGGGGCACTGCCTTGTCACCTGCGAGGTCATACCCCGGGGACTGAGCGTCAGCGTCGACGCGAGCCGCCTCCAGGGTCCCGGGCAGCTGATCGTGCTCAACGAGGTCGACGGGGAATCGTTCAACCGCCTCAGGGGAAGGGACCGCATATGGATGGGCCCGCACATGCCGGCCTGGCAGGCTGCCACCTTCGACGCCATGCTGGAGAGCCCCTCGCTCGGGGTGGGAATCTCGCTGGAGCACGGGGAACATGAGGATCCATCGGGCTTCAGCCTGTTCAGCGGCAGGGAGGTTGCACGGGGATTGAACTGGGCAGGCCTTGCCGTTACGGGCCGGGGGCCTGTCCTGAGTTACCGGGTCAGATTCCATTCCCTGTTTTCCCCTGTTTTTGAGAACGGCCATCCGGAAAGCATGCGAAGAGCCGGGAAAGCAGCTCTCTGACAACGGTGGGGCTCCCTGATGCAAAGCTTCGAAGGCCGTGGCTTCAAAGGTCGCAAACAAGAGGTCTTGAGGCTGCATGCAATGGGGCACGAAAAGGCTCCTGCAGCCATCCTTCCGGAAGCATTGTCAAAAAATGGTATTGACCACCCGGGGTTTATTGTTATCATGGTTTCATAACCACGTTTCCCGCTGCAGAGAGAGGAGGCTCAGGATGGCTGAAGAAGAGACCCAAGAGGGAACAAAGGACGTCGTGTATTATTTCAAGTGTGAGAAGTGCAAGAGCGACATCTTCTGGTCGGAGATCCGGCCCTCGGTACAGAGAGCAGCCAAAGTGTTCAAATGGGTCCGGGCCGGCTGCCCCAATGACAACTGCGATCACTCCCTGACCCTGAGCGCCCCGGACAAGATCTACGAGCGGCAGGAAGCACTCAGAATCTATAGCGAGATGAAGGACAAGGGCGAGAGGGTATACTGGGTGTAGGGAACAGACTTACCGGCTCGTCTGCCCACGCCTGAATAACCGGGTCTTTTTTTCGGCGTGCCGATCCTGCATGTATCCGATTCGTTTCCATCCGGCCTGCGGGAAACCAGGGCAAAGACCGGAAGGAGCGCTCTTGCGGGGGGATAGCGTTCAGGTCTCCTTGCGAAGAACCTTCGGGCCTTTTTGGATAAGCTCGTTTCCCTCGGATAATATTTTCTCCACGGTCCTGTTCTTCACGAAACAGCCCCAGATCATCTCGGTCTGCTCGTTCTTCGGCATCCGGATGTGCTTACAGAAGGTTCCGATGAAGTCATCAATTTTTTCAAGCTGTTCCTCGATGGCCTCCACCAGGTGAATCTTTTCAGCCCTTTTCACGGAGCTCACCACTTTTTTCCGAAGCTGCTGCAAAAGGTCATGCTGCTGGGCCCTGAGACGATCCCCGTCCACGATCAGGCCGATGATGCCCAGGGCGACGGGCGAATCGGTGCGGGAGAGCCGTATGCTCGAGATGTCGGGTAAGTAGCCCCTGTCCTGGAGAAACAGCAGCGACAGCCACGTCAGGTCGTTGGTCGAACAGCCTGCGGGGATGAGGCCGAGTCCTCTCAGGCGATCTATGCGGGCCCTGTAGGATGAAAAGAGAAAGGCTGCGAGCTGGTCATGGCTGATGCCGTTCGACTTCGCCATGATCTTCATGTCTTTCGGGATGCTGTCCATGCCGTGATACCCCGCTGTCTAAGATGCTCATGCGTTGTCTGCGGATTCACCCGAACTCTATGCCGATGATGCATTCTACCATTTCTTCTCTCCGTATGCTCCATTTTTCTGCTCGTGATCTCTCAGTTCATCATGCCTGGCGCAACTCGTAATGCCTTGCCAAATCTTCGCCAAACTCCTATCATGAGGCTGCTCTCCGAAGGGCAGCCAGGGGGAACTTTTGAAGGAGATCCTGTACGAGAAGACCGAGCAGCGTCTGCTCGAAAAAGAGTGCGACCCTAGGCAGGCCACCATGCTCGCACAGTGGAGCGCAGCAGATCATTCAGGCAGCCTGAGAAACGACACCGAGACCCTGTATGTAACGAAGAACGGAGACTATTTCATCGTGTACGAAGGGGGACTGGGCTCAGGCTTCCACACGCTCCCCGGGGTCGCCACCTGGTTCGGGGGAACGTACACGCGGACAATCTCGCCGGCTGATGCCCATGCGTGGTGCCAGGAGACCGGGAACTACGATGCTCTTTCGAGCCATGCCACGTTTTGCGCGCTCTCCCTTTGCATGAAGCAGTAGTACAAGAGGCGTTCCGACAGACAACGGCCGGGCCGCAGGTTCTTGACGGCTGCCTGCAGCCCGGCCGCAGAGCTCAATGGCCGACCATCATCTCCTTCACGTCAGCCTGCGGCGTGGTGGTGGGTTTGATGTTGAACTTTTCCACGAGCACCTTGGCCACGTTGGGCGACAGGAACCCGGGCAGCGTAGGTCCGAGCCTGATGCCCTTCACACCGAGGGCCAGCAGGGCCAGGAGCACGGCCACGGCTTTCTGCTCGTACCACGCGATGTCGAACGAGATGGGCAACTCGTTGATGTCGGAGAGCCCGAAGACCTCCTTCAGCTTCAGTGCAATGACCGCGAGCGAGTACGAGTCGTTGCACTGTCCCGCGTCGAGCACCCGGGGGATGCCGCCGATGTCGGAGAGGCCCAGCTTGTTGTAGCGGTACTTGGCACAGCCCGCGGTGAGGATCACCGTGTCGTCAGGCAGGGCTTTTGCCACCTCGGTGAAATAATCCCGCTCCTTGTGGCGGCCGTCACAGCCTGCCATGACCACGAAGCGCCTGATGGCGCCGGACTTTACCGCTTCCACGACCTTGTCTGCCAGGGCGAGGACCTGAGTGTGGGCGAAGCCGCCCGTGATCTCGCCGTCCTCGAGCTGCCGGGGCGGCGGGCACGTTTTTGCGAGCGAGATGATCCCTGAGAAGTCTTTCTTTCCGCCTTCTTTCCGGTCAGGGATGTGCTTCACACCCGGATAGCCCGCTGTGCCGGTAGTGAAGATGCGGTCCTGATACGTTTCCTTCACCGGGACGATGCAGTTCGTGGTCATGAGGATGGGCCCGCCGAAGGCCTCGAACTCCTCCCGCTGTCTCCACCACGACCCGCCGTAATTGGCCACGAGGTTGTCGTACTTCTTGAAGGCGGGGTAAGCGTGGGCAGGCAGCATCTCGCCATGGGTGTACACGTCGACGCCGGTTCCTTTCGTCTGTTCGAGGAGCTCTTCCATGTCCTTGAGGTCGTGGCCGGAGATGAGGATGCCCGGGTTGCCCCTGACCCCGAGGTTCACCTTGGTGACCTCGGGAGAACCGTATGTTTCCGTATTGGCCTTGTCCAGGAGGGCCATGGTCTTCACTGCCATGTCGCCGGCTTTGAGTACGAGGGCCACAAGCTCATCAGCAGTCTTGTCCCGGGTGGTTGCAGCGAGGGCTTTTATGATGAATCGGTAGATCTCGTCGTCTTCATAGCCCAGCACCTGGGCGTGCTGTGCGTAGGCGGCGATTCCCTTCAACCCGTAGATCAGAAGCTCGCGCAGCGAACGGACATCTTCGTTCCCTGTTGCGAGGACGCCGACCTCCCGTGCCTTTTGGTGAAACTCATCCACGTTGTCGGAATGCCAGAGTGCGCTGTCATGGGTAATGGTCCTGCCTGCGTCGCCGCTTTTGACCTTCAGCTCATCCTTGAGCACCAGGGACTCTCTGATGAGATCGGTGATCCGTCTGGAATCGAAGTTCGTATTGGTCAGCGTCATGAAGAGTGCATCAAGGAAGAACCTTCCGTAGGACCGGTCGAGCGCCCCCTTGGCCATGACGGTTTCCCCGTACAGCGAGGCCCCCTTGAGGTTGAAGATGAGCAGGTCCATGAGGTTCGCGGTCTCCTCGGTCTTTCCGCATACTCCCCTTACCGTGCACCCCTGGTTCTTTGCCGTTTCCTGGCATTGGTAACAGAACATGGCGTTTTTCCTCCCTTGTGTTCGTTTTCTTCGAACATACCCAGCTACCAATAAGAGGTACTTGACCTGGGTCAAGACGTTGAACATTGTCCTCTTGTTCGGCCCGGTAAGAACGCATCCGTGAGGAGCCTGAAGGGGATGCAGATCCGATATGTCAATTGATCCCCAACAGTGATATGCTTTTTATAAGAAAATCGACGTCAGGGGGTCGCGATGCACTACCTCATCATCGCTCACGATGCACCGGACGAGAAGGCACTCGAGCGAAGGATTGCTGCAAGACACAGGCATCTCGCCTCCATGGAGAGACTCAAGTCGGAGGGGAAGGCGCTCTATGGGGCGGCGCTCCTCGATGAAGAGGGTGCCATGATAGGGTCCACCCTCATCATGGAGTTTCCGTCCGACGAGGAGCTGAGGCAGTATCTCGCGTCGGAGCCCTACGTGACCGGCCATGTGTGGGAACGGGTAGAGGTGAAGCCCTGCAAGGTACCGGAGCTCTTCCTCCTCTGAGGGTGATCGGAATACGGATGGGCCGGGACAGCGACTGGGTGAAGGACGCGGTTACGGCTCTCCTCGATACGTCGGACATGGCCATGCCGGCTGCAGGACACCTGCAAGAGGAACACGCCCAGGATGAATCCCCAAGTCAACCTTGACAAGGTTTGAATTTTCAATAACATGGTGCGTCGTGGAATTCTCATGCGTATCCTGGAGATGTACAATCCCGATCACGAGACGCTTCATGGCGGGTGTTTCGCATTTTTCGTGCGCCCTGCGTGAAACATGAACAGGGGGATGGGTTCATGAAGGCTCGATTGCTCAAGGCCCTGGGGGCTTCCATCGGGCTCATACTCTTCGTCCTTGCCCTCTGGGTGCTCCACACGGAGCTGGACAGGTACCGGCTGCACGAGATACTCCGGTATCTTCACGGGATACCCACCGAGCAGGTCGTCTTCGCCGCACTGCTCACTGCGCTGAGCTACCTCATCATGACCGGGTATGATTTTCTGGCGCTGCGGTACATCGATCATCCTCTGAGTGGCAGGAAGATAGCCACCGCTTCCTTTATCGGGTATGCCTTCAGCAACAACGTCGGCCTCTCCATGCTGGCCGGCGCATCGGTACGCTACCGGCTCTACTCGTCGTGGGGCCTGTCGGGAATAGACATAACCAAGGTGATCTTTTTCTGCACCGTGAGCATCTGGCTCGGCTTCCTGACGCTCGGTGGCGCTGTGTTCCTGGCAGAACCCCTTGCCATTCCCAGGGTGCTCCATCTCCCCTTCGGAACCACGCGTCTCCTGGGTGTCTTCCTCCTGATCCCCGTTCTCGTCTATGCCGTATTCGTGCTGTTGAACAAGCGGTCGATCAGGATACGCGATTTCGAGATCGTTCTCCCCTCCGGGCGTCTCTTCGTGCCGCAGGTCGGCGTTGCAACGCTGGACTGGGCCATCGCTGGCAGTATCCTATTCGTTCTTCTGCCCCCGTCGATCTCTTTTCCGAGCTTCATCGGCATCTACCTGCTCGCGCAGCTTGCCGGGCTGGTGAGCCAGGTCCCGGGCGGCCTGGGAGTGTTCGAGGCGATGATCCTGCTCCTGCTGTCCCCGGTGCTGCCCGCATCCTCGATCATCGGCACCCTCGTGATCTACCGGGTGACCTATTACCTCCTGCCGTTGCTGATAGCGGCGATAATCCTCGGGGTGGAGGAGATCGTCCAGCGCAAGGAGATGCTCCAGTGGGGGGCAAAGGTGATCACCCAGTGGCTGCCGTACATGGTCCCGCCGACGCTGACGGTCATCGCCTTCCTGAGCGGGTCGCTGCTGCTGCTTTCGGGTGCCACCCCCGCCATCTCCACACGCATCGCATGGCTCAGCAGCTACCTGCCGCTGCCCATCATCGAGGTGTCACATTTTCTGGGGAGCGTCGTGGGGGTGGGTCTGCTCTTCCTGGCCCGCGGACTCCAGAGAAGGATCGACACCGCCTACTACCTCACTGCCATCCTCGTGGCAGGGGGCATCGTGCTGTCCCTCCTGAAAGGCCTCGATTACGAGGAGGCATCGGTCCTGCTCGTCATGTTCCTTATCCTGATACCCTCGAGGCATTCCTTCTATCGGAAGGGATCGCTCTTCGGCGGGAGGTTCACGGCAGGGTGGCTCGTGGTCATCAGCATCGTGCTTATTTCCACTGCGTGGCTCACGTTTTTTTCCTACAAGCACGTGGAGTACTCCCCGGATCTCTGGTGGCGGTTCGCCTTCGCGGAGAATGCACCGCGCTCCCTGAGGGCCGCTGTCGGGGCGCTCGTTGCGGCCCTGGCCTATGCCCTGGCAAAGATCCTCCACCCCCTCTCGCCGAGGCCCGTCACGGGCAGGGAGGATGACCTGGAGCGGGCTCTGTCCATCATACGGGAATTTCCCGCTGCCTATGCAAACCTCGCCCTGCTCGGGGACAAGGCATTTCTGTTCAGCGAGAACGGCAAGGCCTTCATCATGTACACGATCAGCGGGAGAAGCTGGATCGTCATGGGCGACCCGATAGGCCCTGAATCAGAGTGGTCGGAGCTCACCTGGCAGTTCTGCGAGCTGTGCGACCGTTTCGGGGGATGGCCGGTGTTCTACGAGGTGGGATCCGACAATCTGTATGTCTACATAGACCTCGGCATGACGCTGGTGAAGCTGGGGGAAGAGGCGAGGGTGGACCTCGAAACGTTCACCCTCGAGGGAAAATCACGCAAGGATTTCCGGTATGCCATGAACAAGCTGTCCAAGGAGGGGTGTACCTTCGAACTCGTCGAGCCTCAGGATATACCCGCCCTTCTGCCGGAGCTCAAGGAGGTCTCCGATGCGTGGATTGCCGACAAGCACACCCGGGAAAAGGGCTTTTCGCTGGGCTCCTTCCGGGAGGACTACCTCGTGAGGTTCCCGTCCGGGATTGTCAGGCGTGACGGGCGGATCGTGGCCTTCGCCACTATCTGGACGTCCGGAAACAGGGAGGAGCTGTCGGTGGACCTCATGCGCTACTCCCGGCAGGCACCCTCCGGGGTCATGGACTATCTCTTCCTCAAGATCATGGAGTGGGGGAAGGAAGCAGGGTATCACTGGTTCAACCTCGGCATGGCCCCCCTTTCCGGCCTGGGGGACAAAAGCCTTGCCCCCGTGTGGAACCGCATCGGCGGGCTCGTCTTCCAGTATGCCGAGCACTTTTATAATTTCCAGGGGTTGAGGCTGTACAAGGAAAAGTTTTCACCGCAATGGAGGCCCAGATATCTGGCCTCTCCCACCACATTGTCTCTCCCCATCGTGCTCACGAACATAACAGCGCTCACCTCGAGGGGGTTCAAGGGGATCGTGTCGAGGTAAGAAACGTAAAACCACCGGGCAGACGGCAGCCGATATTTAGCAGGGACAATCTCAATCCCTTCAGTCTGAGCTTCAGGAAGCTGATCACTTACCCTGAAGGACTCATTCGAAGAAGGGCACGAAAATGTACAAGCCGGGAAGGCATTACACGAATATGTGCCATGAGTTCAGGCCTTATGAATGTGTTCACGCCGGCTGGGCAAGGCTGCTGCGGTGTACGACCCGCCTTGGCTGATGTGGCCCTGAGTTTGCTAGTGTTCTTCACGGGGGAAGTGCCGGCGGCGGCTCTTGCATATGAGATAGGGATATGATATGCCCCTGACCCCACGACAATCAGGCGTGGCCAAGCATGATACAAAGGGTTCGGCACGGACGAGGTGCAGCGATAATGGATGAGTGCGACGATCACTGGCACGAAGAATGCGGTGTTTTCGGGATTTTTGGTGACAGCCGTGCCGCCGAGAGCACCTATCTCGGCCTGTACGCCCTGCAGCACCGGGGACAGGAGAGTGCGGGGATCGCGGCCACCGACGGTTGTACCATCACCGTGCACAAGGGTCTTGGACTCGTGTGGTCCGTGTTCTCC
>JAJFUP010000112.1 GCA_021372395.1 Deltaproteobacteria bacterium | reverse complement strand
GGAAGAAGGATTACGGTATCCGCTTCTTCGGCATGACCATGGGCTACGAGTTCGGCTCGCTCATCGAGGCCGTGCTTCTCGCATCATCCGGTCAGTCGGGGCTTTTGCCGGAGATCGAAACCCTTCTCGCCATCATCGATGAGCCCGTGCACCTGGAGGTCATGGTGACACTCACCTGCCCCTACTGCCCCAAGATGGTGCACCTCGCCCACCAGATGGCCGTCTCCAGCGAACTCATCAGGGCCGACATGGTGGAATCCTCCGGGTTCCCCCAGCTCGTGCAGCGCTACAACGTGAGCGGCGTGCCCAGGACCGTCATCAACGAGGGCGTGTCCTTCGAGGGGGCTCTTCCCGCGTCCCAGGCGATCCTCGAGATCCTCAAGGCTGTCAAGCCCAAGGAATACGAGCAGGTCGAGGCGAAGATGCGCGAGGCCGCAGGCGAGCGCTACGCATACCCCGCCTCGCCGGAGGCCGCCTATGACGTCATCATCGTGGGCGCCGGGCCTGCGGCCCTCAGTGCCGCCATCTATGCCTCCCGGAAGAACCTCCGGACAGCGCTGGTCGGAGGATCCTTCGGCGGCCAGATCACGAACACGGCCGCCATCGAGAACTGGCTCGGCATCCCCAGCATCAGCGGGCAGGAGCTCACGGCATTGTTCCGTGCTCACGCCGAACGCTACGCCATTGCAGAGCAGCCAGGGGTGATGGTGACGTCCGTCGGGAAGACCGGGGAGCTGTTCGAGGTTCATGCATCGAACGGTATGTCCTACCGCGCACCGGCGGTGATCTACTGCGCGGGCAAGGAGTACCGGACCCTGGGGGTGCCGGGAGAGACCGGGTTCATCGGCCATGGCATCGCCTTCTGCGCAACCTGCGATGCACCGCTGTACCGTGACAGGCGGGTGGCTGTCATCGGCGGGGGGAATTCGGCTTTCACTGCAGCCAGGGACCTGATCGGCTATGCCAGGGAGATCCACATCATCAATGTGCTGAAGGATTTCCAGGCCGATGCCGTCCTCTTCGAAGAGGTGAAAAAGGCGGAGCAGGTCACGCTCCACGGGGGCATGCGTGTCGTGGAGTTCCTCGGCAAGGAGAGGCTCGCAGGGGTCCGCCTGGAGCAGGTGGAGGGGTCCGAACGGCTCGACCTGGCCGTGGATGGTGTCTTCCTTGAGATCGGCCTGGTGCCGAACTCTTCACCGGTCAAAGAGCTGGTGAAGCTCAACGGCCAGGGCGAGATCGAGGTCGGGCGTGACCAGTCCACCTCAATGCCGGGCTTCTTTGCCGCAGGCGACGTGACCGACGAGACACAGAAGCAGATCGTCATCGCGGCGGGCGCCGGTGCAAAGGCTGCCCTTGCCGCCCATGCCTGGCTCATGAACCACAAGCCCCCGGTCTGATGCAGGTGCCGCATTCGCAACGAATCGGGAATGTGCTTGCCGCATTCACCAGGACACAGGTAATACTATGCAGAGATTCCACTGTTCGGGGGGAGGGGCATGAAAAACAAACAGGCAGGTATGTTTATGAGAGCTTTGGCCTCTGTGTGTACAAAATGCACGGTGTGCAGGACAGCGAGGAGGAAACAGGAGGGCCTGGCCTACTCCTTTGTGAAGAACATCGAAGGATGCGTCTGCCCTTTCTGCATGGCCTATGAGAGGGTGTACGGCCGCAAGGCGCACGAGCCCGGCGGAAAATAAAAGGAAAGGGCCGGGGCCGGGCCGCCCAGAGGCGCCCAGCCCGGCCGATGAGTACTGTTTACCCGGCGCTCCTATGCATCGGCGCCTGTATACATGCTCTCGATCTCTCCGGAATACTTCTGATTGATGACCCGGCGCTTGACCTTGAGCGTCGGGGTGAGCTCGTCGGTCTCCTGCGACCACTCGTGATCCAAGAGCGCGAATTTCCTTATCTGTTCCACCCGGGCATAGTGCTTCATGTGCTCCCCGAGTTCGGCGGCATAGAGCTTGTTCACCTCGGGGTGCTTGATCAGCTCCTTCCTGTCGGAAAACGGGATGTTCTTGGCCCTGGCCCAGGCCTCGAGCTCGGTGAAGGCGGGCACGATCAGCGCTGAAAGAAATTTCCGGTTGTCGCCGATGATGGCCACCTGCTCGATGTAGTTCGATGCCTTCAGCGTGTTCTCGATGTTCTGGGGGGAGATGTTCTTGCCGCCCGAGGTGATGATGAGGTCCTTGATCCTGCCCGTGATCTTCAGGTAGCCTTCGGCATCGATCTCGCCGATGTCGCCGGTCCGGAAAAACCCATCCTTGGTCATCACCTCTTTGGTGGCCTCCTCGTTCTTGTAGTACCCCATCATGACCTGAGGCCCTTTGATGAGGACTTCTCCACCCTCGCCGATCTTCACTTCCGTGTTCTTGAGCGGCTGCCCCACGGTGCCGGGCTTGATGTGGCCGGGCCTGTTCCCGTGGGTTACGGGCGAGGTCTCGGTCAGGCCGAACCCCTCGCACACATAGATGCCCATGCCCAGGAAGAACTCGGCATCGGACACCGACAGCGGCCCTCCTCCGGAGAGTGCGAACCTGAGCCTGTCCATGCCGAGGGCGGCCTTGAGCTTGGAGAAGATGACCTTGTCCGCCAGCTTGTACTGCAACGCAAAGAGGCCTTTCCTCGGAGAGTCGCTGCAGATGTAGGGGAGGTTCTTCTTTGCGATGTTCATGGCCATGCCGAACAGGGCCTTCTTGAGCGGCGGCGCATCGGCAACCTTGGCGAGGATGCCCGCGTGGATCTTTTCGTAGAGTCTCGGCACGCTCACGATGAGCGTCGGCCTCACCTCCTGGAAGTTTTTGAGAATCTTGCTGAAGTCCTCGGCAAAGACCACCTTCTTGCCCGCGTTCAGGGCCGAGTAGTAGCCCACGGTACGCTCGAAGGAGTGTGACAGGGGAAGGAACGAGAGCAGGGTGTGCTCCTCTTCGAAAAGCTCAGGGGCCACGGAGTAGAGCTGATCCACATTGTTGATGAAGTTGCTGTGGGAGAGCATGACCCCCTTGGGGTCGCCCGTGGTGCCCGAGGTGTAGATGATGGTGGCGAGGTCTTCCTGCCTGATGGACCTGATCCGTTCGTCGAACAAGGCCTTGTCCGGGTAGGCGCTGCCCTGCTTCATGGCGGCCTTGAGGTCGATGACGCCCGGGACATCCTTCTTGAGGTTGTCCAGGATTATGACGTCGGAAAGATTCGGGAGCTTTGCCTTGGCCTCGAGCACCTTTTCCAGGTGACCGTTCTCGCCTGCGAAGCATATCATGGAATCGGAATTGTCGATGATGTAGCGGGCCTCTTCGGCGGAGTTGGTGGCATAGATGGGGACATTGACCGCGCCCACGGAGAGGATGGCAAGATCAGCAATCCACCACTCGTACCGGTTGGGCGAGAACAGCGCGACCTTGTCTCCCGGCTTGACGCCTTTCGCCAGGAGGAAGTACCCGAGATTCCTCACCATCTCGTTCATCTCGTTCCACGAAATTTCTACGTAGGACTCTCCGGAATTCTTGTAGGCAACACAGGTACTGTTGCCGAGCTTGACTGCCCTGTTCTGGAAGATTGCTGCCATCGATGCCTCAGGGAACTGCCCCATAGCATACCTCCTCGTATGGTATATTGTATTGAAGTGGCTCTCTAACATGCCGGCGGTTTGGTAATATTATAGTAAGCCGGTATGATTATGGATATCATATGAATAGTTTCAGTTCAATGAGTTCGCAGGATATATCCTCTGAAAATCCAAAGGCTCGCGAGAACAGGTGTTTCAAGACCTGTTCAGCCTCCGGTACATGGCATGGTTGTTCCGGTAGATATGCACGAACTCGGAAAACAGCTCGTCATAGATCTTCCGGTTTGCAGGGTTTGGGGCGTAGGTCTTCTCGATTTCCATCAGGCCGGGGATATCGTCGAAGGAGATCTCCCCTAAGGCCACCGCGGCAATGAATGCGGCCCCCCTGGCATTGGCCTGCATGGGGTCCTTCACCTGGCGGAT
Source organism: Deltaproteobacteria bacterium (assembly GCA_021372395.1). GTDB lineage: Bacteria > Desulfobacterota > Desulfomonilia > UBA1062 > UBA1062 > MWEI01. Next base: position 868 of record JAJFUP010000112.1, on the reverse strand, counting down.
CGTACGGTTCAGGACATCCGCGAAGATCCGGCACCACAGGTCGGAGCGACCGCCTCCTCCCACGATGGTGATGGGGTCGAGCGATCTGCCCACAAAACGCTCCACGTATTTCAGGCTCCAGCGCGTGTTGTACGCCACTCCCTCGAAAAAGGCCCGTACCAGGTGGTCGAAACTGGTGGTCTTGGAGATGTTGTAGATCCCTGCCCTCAGGGTTGTGTCGTCCACCGGGGTGCGCTCGCCGTTGAGCCACGGCGTGAAGATGAGCCTGTCACTGCCCGGCGGTACCCGGGAGGCCACGCCGTTGAGGAGGTCATAGGAAACATCGAAACTCGCGTGCGGCTTCATGACCTCACCGCAGCGCCCCATCAGCCCCGCAAGGAATACGAGTGCGCCGCCCGCAATGTCCTGCTCGTTGACGCTCTGGTACTTGCCGGGTATGGCCGTGGGAAAGGAGGCAATGGAGTGGAACACGTCGGTCTTCTTGAAGGGGATGATGCACTGGACCCAGGACGAAGTCCCGATGTAGAGGTGGGCCTCGAAGTCCCTCACCGCTCCGGAACCGATGCAGGCGGACTGGTGGTCGGGTGAGCCCACCACCACTTTCACGTCTTCTTTCAGCCCGATCTGACGGGCCACCTCGGCCTTCACGGCACCCAGAACATCGATGGACCGCATGAGCGGCGGCAGTTTTGCCCTGTCGATGCCGGACAGATGGATCAGCTCATCATCGTAGGTGATGTGATCGATGTCCCGGATGTCGGTCACCCAGAAGAGGTGCATGGAGTCGTACGAGGCCGCGAACCTGCCCGTGAGACGCAGGTTCAGGTAGTCCTTGCTCGGCAGGAACATGAAGGTCTTCTCATAGACC
>JAJFUP010000111.1 GCA_021372395.1 Deltaproteobacteria bacterium | reverse complement strand
GCCCATGACATGGCCGGTGTCGCCGTTGACGCCCGAGGGGATGTCAAGGCTCAGCACGGTCCTGTTGCCGGCATTGACGGCCTCGATGACCTCCCGGTGGAGGCCCTGCACCTCGCGGGTCAGCCCGGTGCCGAAGATGGCATCAACGATGGCGTCGCAGCGGGCGATGTCGTGCCTGAGGGATGCGGCAGAGGTGAGCTCCTCCACCTCGACGGGCATCTTCCGGAGGATGTCGAGGTTTGTCCGGGCCGAGCCTGTGCAGCCCTCCATCCCGCCCAGGATGAAGACCTTCACGAGGCCGCCTTCCGAGTGGATTTTCCTGGACACCACGAACCCGTCGCCGCCGTTGTTCCCGAGCCCGCAGAGGACGAGAAAAAATTTCCCCCTGACAACGCACTCCTGCGCAAGGACGGAGAACGCTGAGAGGCCCGCGTTCTCCATGAGCAGAAGCTCGGGGATCGCGAACTGCTCGATCGCAGCCCTGTCCATGGCCCTCATCCCGGAAACCGTACTGATCTTCATCCGTGCCTCCATTTATCGTGCATGAATATGAGGGAATATACCACTCACCGGCCTCGAGAGTGAACAGGAAAAGGAGACGGGGGGCGAGCCCATGCACACCCGCGTAGTGCGGCAAGAAAAAACCGGACCTGATCGATTTGGCAATCCAGCCCGCTTACAGGCTGGATTGCCAAATCGATCAGGCTAACTTAAAAAGAATCCCGATTGTTCCGCCTGAGCCGAAATTCCCGAGGCCGCACGAAACCTGTTCCCCTGTTTCACCCATGCTTTGCTGGTGATGCCGAAAGGCTATGAGCCTTCCTCGCCTTCCATGCCCTGCATGAGCGCGCGCACGTTGTGGCCGAGCACCCGGTGGTTGTAGCCGCCCTCGAGGATGGCGAAGATCCCTGCACCCTGCCTGAGCGCAGCCTCCCTCACGTAACCCCCGATGCGCCGGTAGTCGTCGGTCCTGAGCAGGCCTCCCCAGTCTTCCTCGTGGTTGTCGAACCCTGCCGAGACGGCGATGATGTCCGCCCGGCAGTTTTTCATTTCGTCGGCCACGTCCTTGAGGTAGACAAGCCTCTCGTAGGTTTCCACATTGTGGATGGTGACATAGCCCTTGTTCTTGAGGAGGTTGACGGTGCCGTCGCCGTAGTGGAGGTCGATGTCGAGCACGTATGCCGTCTCGATGGCACCGGAGCGCTTCAAATGCTCCAGGGCCACGGCCATGTTGTTGTAGAAGCAGAAGCCCCAGGCGGAGTCGGACGAGGCGTGGTGGCCGGGGGGCCTGATGAGGCCGAAGCTCGGTTCCTTAAGCCCGATCTCTGCTGACTGGATCGCACCGCCTGCTGCCAGGGATGCAATGGGATGCAGCCCCATGTTCCTCACCCGGGCGATGTGGCCCGGCGTGTGCACTGCCTCGATGTCCGCATCATCCGCGGCCCGGGCCGTCACCAGCTCGACGTCGCCCGGGATCACCTCGAGGACCGCCTCCAGCCTCCCGCTCTCGGCAGCGGGATCACTGGTGTAGGTCCGAAGGAAATCCTCATGGAATACGACCTTCATGTGCCCCTCCCCTGAACGGTTTTATACCTGTTTCCGGCGGTTCATGCAAATGGAACCCCTCAGGACCATTCAATTTTATTATGCGTCTTGCCGAGTTGTTATTCAGGATTATAATGGTCAGCAGGCCCTGCTGATGTGGTCGGTTGTTGAGGTGAGAACAGGAGGAATTCATGACCATGAGGATAGCTGTCTTGACCGGCGGGGGAGACTGCCCAGGACTGAACGGCGCGATCAAGTGGGTGACGAAGACGGCACTCGACCCGCTCCTCGAGCACAAGAGGACCGTCA
>JAJFUP010000109.1 GCA_021372395.1 Deltaproteobacteria bacterium | reverse complement strand
GCCTCATCACCGGCATCGCGCTCGGCTTCAAGGGCTTCATCCAGGAGGTCCTCATCGAGAGGAAGACCAGGAGGGCCAGGCCATGACCGCGATCTTCATCACCATCGGTATCACCGCACTGTTCGGACTCTTCGCGAGGTTTCCCAAACGCGAAGGTGCCCATACCAGGAACCGGGCCGCGTAGACAGGCCGGGGCTTCCTTTCCTGACCGGGAGAGCCCCTGTCAAGCATCACCGGCACTATTGCCTTCCTGACTTTCCCCCCGGAAGGCATGGGCTATGGTCAACCACGGTTTCCCCCGATCAGTGAAACCATTTTTCCAGTTCGATCTTTGACTCCAGCTGACGTTCGACGGCATCGGGCAGCTCAGGGAAGAAGTCCATGCCGGTTATCTCTTCCGCCTCATCCACGGTGACGGCATAGCTTTCCAGGGGCGAGTCGGATCTCATGTTCGGGAGAATGAATGCAATGGCCTTCAACTCGGGCTCTTTGTAGTCCAGGATCACCTTGAAGAATCGGTGGGGCACGGCGACCCTGTTTTGTCCGGTGGTAGGGAATTTCCCATCGGAGAGCACGGGCCCGGTGACGATGAAGAGCTCCCCGTTCTCCTTTGCCCACCCCCGCACGAGCTCTTCCAGCCTTTTCCATATGCCCCGGTTGAAGGCAGGCGCCTGGGGGCTCATGTTGGACATGTAGAAGGTCTCGCTCATGCACGCTTGAGAGAATGCCATATCGGCAGCCGGCACCAGGTGCCCCCTGTCGAAGCCGCTCCCCCGGTAGTCCCCGGGCGTGGCAGACCCGGTTTTCACCGCAGGGTCGGGCCTGAAGTCGTGGGTGCGCGGGACATGGCCTGTGAGCATCTTCGAGGTCAGTTCGTATGCCGCCCAGTCGGGCTGTTCGAACTGCTCGTTGTAGCTTAAGGTGTAAGCGGCATGAACGACGATCTGGTCCGATGCACAGTGCCGCGGGAGGCCGAACTGGGCAAACAGGCAGGAGGGGAGGATGAGGATGGCGAGGACGAAGGCGAAAAACCTCGCCGGCCCGCAACCGGGAGAGGGGGCGGACCTCGAAGAGGTGCATTTCGACCGCGTGTATCGGGGTATAGAAATCATAACAAGGATCGTAGGTGCTTACCTGAGGGTGCAGGGAAAGGGGATCGGTTATCCTCTCCGCTCTATCCCTTCCCAGAACCTGTCCTCGATCTCCTTCTTGCGCATCTTGCCGTCGATGTGGCGGGGCAGGTTTGCAACGAATTCGATGTACCGTGGGATCTTGTACCCTATCATGCGAAGCCTTTTCAAGTGCTCAATGATCTCCACCTCCAGGATCGAAAGCCCGTCTCTGGGCTGGATCACCGCGGCAGGCACCTCTCCCAGCTCCTTGTGCGGGTAGCGCACCACCGCCACGTCCAGGACCTTGTCGAGGCGCTTGATGGCCGCCTCGATCTCGTTGGGGAAGATGTTCACCCCGCCGGAGATGATCATCTCCTTTTCCCTGCCGGTCAGGTAGAGGAAACCGTCCTCGTCCATGTGGCCCAGGAGGCCGTCGTCGAACCAGTATTCGCCGTCCACCTGCAGGAAGGAGCTCTCGAGTTTCTCCGGCGAGCCCACGTAGTTCAATCCAACGGTGGTGAGGCTCCGCGTGAGGATCTTGCCGTGCTTTCCCGGAGGGCACCAGGTTCCGGTCTCCCTGTCAAAGACCCGGGTTTCGGCACACCTGATCTTGCCCACGCTCGCATAGCGCTCCGGCTTCTCCTCGTAGTCTCCGGGCAGCAGCACGGAAGTCACCGCAGTCTCCGAAGATCCGTAAAATTCGATGAAGACGTTCTTCGTGCACCCCTGTCGCCTGAAGAAGGCATTGGTGGCCTTCTTGAGCTCGGGGGTGGCAGGCGCGGCCGCACAGATCACGGTGTGCATGGAGCCGAGGGCGTATTTTTTCCGTATCTCATCCGGCAGGGCGAGGAGCCGTTCGAGCATGGTGGGCACCACGAATACCCAGTTGATACGCTCGCGCTCGATGGTGGCCAGGAAGTCCTCCGGCTCGAACCTCCCCATGGGGACCCCGGTGCCGCCGAGCAGGATGAAGGGGACCCAGCCCGCGATGGAGCCCGCGTGATAGAGGGGTCCGGGGATGAGACAGCGCATGTTGTGCGTGATGGGGTCGCTGATCTCGGTCCCGCCGAACCAGTACATGAAGCTGAACTGGAGGATGAGGAACCGCAGGTATTCTTCCAGGGGTACCTTCGGTGCCTCGGCCAGATCGCTGAAGGCATAACCCACGCTGTCGAAGTAGTTCACATTCTTGGGCGTTCCGGTGGTTCCCCCGGTGTAGGGGTTGAGCGCCACCATGAAGTGTGACTCGGGCATGGCATCGGATGACCCGGAGAGGAGATCTTCATATTTCGCCATGCCGGGCGGAACGTCGGCGCCCACCACGATGTAGTGCTCGATGCTCGGGATGCGGTCTTTCAGGGCCATGACCTTGTCCAGGAAGCCGGAGTGGAGGATGAGGACCTTCGGCCTGACCCGCCCGATGGCATCGGCCAGTTCATCGCCTTCCAGGTGCCAGTTGAGGAAGGGCATGGGGCAGCCGATGAGCGAGCAGGCGAAGAAGGCCTCGAAGAACTCGCTTGAGTTGTACAGCAGTTCGGCGCATCGGTCCTTCGGCTTGAGGCCGAGGGCTTGCAGAGCGTTGGCGAGCCGGAAGACCCGGTCCTTGAGGTCCTTGTAGGTGAAGCGCCTGCCTTCCGAGATCAGGGCCTCCCGCTCTCCGAACACCTCCCACATGGACACCAGAAAGTTCGGGGTGATCTTCTCCAGCCTGAAGTTCATAAGAGCCTTGAGGGTCGAGAGATGCCCTGATTTGCTTCCCGTCTTCAGCAGGATGCGAAGCGTGTTCAAGCCCCCCCACTGGGTGTAAAAGGTCTTGAAAAGCCCCTTGGTCTGTTCCATGGACGCAAGGGCGGGAACGGCCCTTGCCAGGTGTCCGAAGCTCTTGTCCCCCATGCAGTACCTCCGAATATCAAGCGTACAGATATATAAGGGAACAGTCGCAACTGTTCCCGAACATCACTCACGGGAGCCTGACGCCCCGGAACCGAAGGCTTTCGAAACCGCAGGGCGCGGTACCCCCCCAGGAATTTAAAGTAATATGATTATATTATAATACAATAAAATCAGACGAGGTACAATGGGGGATACGGTGCTGGTCGTTTGACCGGGGAAAAACCGGCGGGTCGAGGCACAGGGAGGCGTTCCCCGGAAGTATAACCGGGGCAGGAATTTTTCCTTTCCTGCCCCGGTCTTGTCCGGAAAGCACGGGGGGATCGGTTCATCCCTTTCCGCCCCGTTGCGAAGCGGTTGCCTAGTCCTTTGTGTAGATGCTCCTGAGCAGTGTCTTGTCGATCTTGACGACGCTGGTCTTGGGGATCTCCGGAACGATGATGTACTGGTCGGGCACGGCGTATTTCGGGATCTTGCCTTGCGCTGCGCAGTTCTTCATGAACTGCTGGAGCACCTCCGGGGTGATGCCCTGGCCCTCGAACTCGGGTTTGAGCTTCACGATGAGCAGGGGTCGTTCGCCCCACGTGGGGTCAGGGATACCGATGGCCGCTGCCTCCTGCACTGCCTCGTGGGTGGTGATGGCATTCTCAAGGTCGAGAGAGGATATCCACTCACCCCCGGTCTTGATGACATCCTTGAGCCGGTCGGTGATCTGGATGTACCCGTCCGGGTCCATGTGAGCCACATCCCCGGTGTGAAGCCACCCACCGTACCAGAGGTTCTCGGAGCTTCTCTTGTCCTTGTAGTACCCTTTGGTGAGCCAGGGTGACCGAACCACGACCTGCCCGGTGGTACTGCCGTCGGCCGGCAGGAACTCCCCGTTCAAGGCCACGATTCGAACGTCCATCAGGGGTATGGGCATACCGGCCTTGATGACGACCTCGCTCTTCTGCTCGTTGTCCATGTCTTTCATGGAAGGTTTCAGGTTCGCGATGCTGATGACGGGACAGGTCTCGGACATGCCGTAGCCCGTCATCACCTCGATTCCGAGATCGAGCGCCGCCCTGGCAAGCGCCTTGGGAAGCCTGGATCCACCGGTGATGCACTTCCAGGAGGAGAGGTCGAACTCCTTGATCATCGGGCAGGTGACGAGCATCTGGAGGATGGTCGGAACACAGTGCGAGTAGGTGACCTTTTCTTCGGCAATCAGTCTGAGGAGCGTTTCCGGATCGTACTTGCCCGGGTAGACCTGCTTCACCCCCATCATGGTGGCGATGTACGGGAATCCCCACGCATGGACATGGAACATGGGGGTGATGGGCATGTAGACGTCCGAGGTGGAGAACCGGTTCGGGGTTTCGTGGCAGCAGATAGCGGTGCAGGTGCTCAGCGTGTGGATGACGAGCTGCCGGTGGGAGAAGAACACCCCCTTGGGAAGGCCCGTGGTACCCGTGGTGTAGAACAGGGTTGCCATGGTGTTCTCGTCGAGCTCCGGGAAGTCGTATTCCGGAGAAGAGCCCGCGAGCATCCGCTCGTACTCCGTATCGACGATCGGGCCGGTCTGGGCTGTCTCCGGGGAGTCGGACAGGAGCACGACCTTCTTTATGGTCTTGAGCCTGTCCTTGATGGAA
>JAJFUP010000095.1 GCA_021372395.1 Deltaproteobacteria bacterium | reverse complement strand
GCGAGAGGTCGGGCAGGTGTGCCGTATGCATGAGCAGGGTTTTCGCCTTTCGGGGGCCGATGCCGGGGATCTCCTCGAACCCGGAGGTTGCGGTGCGGGATCGCAGTTGCCGGTGGTACTTCACGGCAAAGCGGTGCGCCTCGTCGCGGATCTGCTGGAGGGTGCGAAGGGCCCGGCTCCTTTCCGGGAGCCGTATCGCATCCTTTCTGCCCGGGAGAAAGAACCTGTCCGGCGACGATTGGCGTGCCTTTGCCATGGCCACCAGGGGGATCTTCGGAGCACCGAGCTCCCGGATCACCTTGACAAACACGTTCAACTGGCCCTTGCCGCCGTCGATGACCAGGAGGTCCGGCCTGGTTTCATCGCGGCTGAGCCTGCGCTCGAAGACTTCCCTGAGCATGGCGAAGTCGTCCTGGCCGTCGATGGTGCGAATGCGGTAGTGGCGGTAGAGCGACTTGTCGGGAAGGCCGTCGATGAAAACCGCACGCGAGGCGGTGGCGGAGCTGCCCTGGAATGACGAGATGTCGTAGCACTCCATCCGGTAGGGGATCGATCTCAGGTGGAAGGCCTTGGCAATTTCTTCCAGGACCGATGCATCTTTCCCCCGGGCATGGTTGAGCGCGTTCTCCCGGGCAATGGCCATCCATTGGAGCGGTTTTCCACGGGAAGCCCTCGAGATCTTCACCCGGGATCCCTTCAGCGAGGTGAGCACCTCTTCGAGCAGGTCGCGGGAGAGGGGGAGGGCGTCGGTGTATATATGCTGAGGTATCTCGTGGCCGGACAGGTAGAACTGGAGGATGAAGCTCGTCAGAAAGTCCTCTTCGAACATCTCCTTGACGGCGATATCATGGCTGTCCGTCACCGTTCCCCTGGTCATGCACAGCACCGCAACCTGGACCTGGGTGCGCGAGCGGAAGGTGCCGAACACGTGGGTATCGCCCCGCGCATGACCCACCACTGCCTGGGGGATCAGCGTGGTGGCGATGGCGGCGATCTGGTCGCGGATCTCGGCTGCCTTCTCGAAGTTCTGCCGTGCCGCCTCGGCCTTCATCCGTTCGGTGAGCACCTTTTCAAGCTCCCGGTCTCTTCCCTCGAGGAATGCAGCGAGGTCGCTCACTGCCTGGGCATAATCCGCTTTTATGGCCTTGTACACGCACGGTGCCATGCACACCCCGATCTGATGGTAGATGCACGGCCGGCTCCGGTTGGCGAACTCGGTGTCCTTGCAGCGTCTGACAGGGAAGATCCTTCCGATGGCCGAGAGCGTCTTGCGGGTTGCCTGGGCCGAGGAGTACGGGCCGAAGTACCTGGAGCCGTCGGACAAGACCTTGCGCGTGATGGAGAGGGCGGGCCATTCGGCACTGGTGGTCACCTTGATGCGGACATAGGTCTTGTCGTCCTTGAGGTCGATGTTGTACCGCGGCTTGTGGGCCTTGATCAACTGGTTTTCCAGCAGCAGGGCCTCGGTTTCGTTCCGGGTGAGCACGTAGTCTACCCGGTCTACCCGCTCGAAGAGGGTCCGGGCAAAGGGCCTGGTTTCATCGGTGAGGTAGGACCGGACCCGTGAGCGCACCTCCTTGGCCTTGCCGATGTAGATGATCTTGCCCGAGGAGTCCCTCATGAGGTAGACGCCCGGCGCCCTCGGCAGATCCTTGATCATGTCTGCTGAAAGACCCATGACGCGATGATAGCATGTTCGTCCCGGGCTGGCAAAGCGTGCTTCACGGTCTTGGGAGCACCATGCTTCCATCGCGGATCCCCCCAATGCACGGCAATCCCGACCCTGATTTCTGTGTTTGACTTTTCCGGGATCATGAAGAATAGTCAGCAGGACCCATGCTTGATACCTCTTGTTCTGGTGCACGGATGAAAGTGATATACGGTCTTGGTAACCCGGGGAGCAACTACGAGCGGACGCGGCACAACGTCGGTTTCATGGTGGTGGACCATCTGGCCCGGAAGTGGGGCATCCCCCTGAGGAAGAAAAAGGCCGACGTCCTCTCCGGCACCGGCAGGATCGAAGGCGTCGAGGCCATGCTTGCCAAGCCCCAGACCTTCATGAACCTGAGCGGACTCCCGCTCAATCCGCTTCACATAGATGCGCCAGACCTCATCGTCATCCACGATGACATGGACATCCCGCTCGGCCAGGTCCGTGTGAAGACCGGTGGAGGCACCGGCGGCCACAAGGGGCTCATTTCCATAAAAGGTGCACTGTCCACCGGTGATTTCATCAGGGTACGCTTCGGCATCGGCAGGCCCCCCGAACGATGGGACCCCAGCGATTATGTGCTCGGCCGGTTCCCCAAGGAGGATCTGGACACCGTGCAGGAGCAGATCGTGATGGCTGCCTCCGCCGTGGAGCTTTGTCTGAAAGGTGAAGTGACAAAGGCCATGAACACCTTCAACAAGCGCGAGAAGGATGCCGCCGATACATAAAAGGGGGGGGAAGCTTCTTGTTGGTCCGGGCATTTCAGCACCAGTGGTAATACGCGGGGGTTTTTACCGTTAGCCGGTTTCTTCTCGTCCTCAACCAGGTATGTCTCCACGGGCTGAGTGATGCGATGTTCCATTCGCCATGACCTCACTCCAGTTTCCCCGTTTCCGTGGAGGTGGCGCCGGCAGCGGGCAGGTAAAAGCGCTCGGCATAGTCCTTCACCATGCGGTCGGCATTGAAGCGCCAGCCGAGGCTCTTCATGGCGTGCTTCATCCTCTTGACCCAGCGGCAGGGGATTCCGCTCGCGTCCCTGTCGTAGTAAAGGGGGATAACCTCATGTTCGAGCGTTTCATAGAGATATTCAGCGTCCCTCTGATTCTGTACTGCCGGGTCGTTGTGCATGCCGCCGTGGCCCACGGCAAAACCGTCACTGCCGTCGTAGGCCTCATTCCACCAGCCGTCGAGAACCGAGAGGTTCAATCCTCCGTTCAGAACCACCTTCTGGCCGCTGGTGCCGCAGGCCTCCAGAGGCCTCCGGGGAGTGTTCAGCCACACGTCCACCCCCTGAACGAGGTGGCGAGCCAAATTGTAATCGTAGTTTTCGACGAAAACGATCCTGTCCCTGCAGGATTTGGTGTAACTCAGTTGAGCGATGCGCTGCAGCAGGCGCTTGCCCTCGTCATCCTGAGGGTGGGCTTTTCCGGCGAAGATGATCTGGATCGGGTGGCGGGCATGCTGAATCAGTTCGGCGAGCCGTTCGCCCTGAGAGAGGATCAGGTCTCCCCTCTTGTACGTGGCAAACCTCCGGGCGCAGCCGATGGTCAGCACATCGGGGTCGAGGACATGCTCGATCTGTTTGGCCAGATCAAGCTGGCCCAGACGCTCGGACTGCTTGAGCAACCGCCTCCGGACAAACCGGATGAGGCGCATCTTCAGGTTCTGGTGCGTCTCCCACAACTCCCCGGCATCGATCGCCGCCACATTTTCCCAGATGTCAGGGTGGACCATGCGTGTGGCCCAGTCCTGACCGAGGCGCAGCTGGAACAGCTGGTACATCTGCGGCGCCAGCCAGGACAGGACATGCACCCCGTTGGTGATATGGCCGATGGGGATTTCCATCTCGGGCCGACCCGGCCACAGGCCCTTCCACATCTGACGGCTCACGCTCCCGTGGATGGCCGAGACGCCGTTTGCGCGGCGCGAGCTCTTCAGGGCCAGGACCGTCATGCAGAAGGTCTCGGTATCGTCATGGGGGTCGACGCGGCCCAGGGCCATAAAATCTTCTTGAGACAGCCCCAGTCTCTCCCGGAAGATGCCGAGGTGCTCTTCCATCAGGCTTGGCGGGAACCTGTCGTGGCCTGCCGCAACCGGGGTATGCGTGGTAAACACGGTGCTGAGGGAGACTCTCCGGTGCGCGCGCTGAAAGGGGATCTGGTCGTACTCCATGATCCGGCGGACCTCTTCGAGGATGGCAAAGGCGCTGTGCCCCTCGTTCAGATGCAGCACTCCGGGGAAGATGTTCAGCATCTGCAGGATGCGCGCACCGCCGATCCCCAGAAGCAGTTCCTGGCGGATACGCAATCTGGTGTCGCCCCCGTACAGGCGGCAGGTCAGTTCACGGTCTTCGGCAGTGTTGCCCTCCACATTTGAGTCGAGCAGCATGAGGCGAACACGCCCCACCTGAACCTGCCAGACCCTTGCCAGGAGAGGGTTGCTCCGGGTATCGATCCGCAAAACCAGGGGCTTCCCGCTTGCATCTGTGGCTTCCCGAAGCGGCAGCCTGGTAATGTCGATGTCCACGTAGTCCTCTTCCTGCCAGCCTTCCTTATTTAATTGCTGGTGGAAATAGCCCTGCTGATAGAGAAGGCCGATCCCTATCAGGGGGATCCCCAGGTCGGAGGCGCTTTTCAGGTGGTCACCCGCCAGGATGCCCAGCCCTCCGGAGTAGATAGGCAGTGATTCATGCAGGCCGAACTCGGCGGAAAAGTAGACCACCGGCCGGTTGTTCAGATTGCCGCAGTGGATGGCTCCCCAGGTCTTCTGCTGTCCGGTGTACTCGTCCAGCCTGCGGAAGGCATAGTTTATCCGGCTGTGGAGCACCAGCTCGGAGGCGCGTTCCTCGACCTGTTCCGGTGTGATCTGATTCAGAAAGGCAATGGGATTGTGTTTTACCTGGCGCCAGAGATGCGGGTCCAGGTCGGTGAAGATGCTTATAACCTCCGGGTGCCACGTCCACCAGAGATTGTGGGCCAGCGCGCGGAGACGGTCATGAAGGAGGACAACCTCATCTGCCATTCTCGAAACCTCCTATGTCAAAGAAATCTTGCCTTCCCGGCATCGATATCGTCATGGATCCCCGCTGCATCCTATCCCCGCGGAAGCGGTGACAGCCAGGAGAAGTTTATTTTACCTCAATAAGAGAGATAATAATTGTTGCCTTGGCAAATTCAACCGTTCAGCAGGGTGCGCGGCATGAAGAGTGCAGCGCCGTGACAGGTCGCATTTCGTCTTCTTCGGGTGTGGAGAATGTGTTATAGGGGGCTTCGATGATAGAGAAGATACCGTTTCTTCACAGGCAGAAGTTGTACAACATCATCACCGAAGACGACCTGCCCTTCAAGGCCCTCCACTACATCATCGACGAACTCATAGCCCAGGGCGTTTTCCAGATGGAGGAAGGCTGTGCCGAGCTTTTCAATGTCACATTCGAAGAGGTGCGGTATACGATCGGTGTCGACGGCGTTGATGTCATGATCGTCGCGTGCTGATGGTGCCGGTCCATGGTTCACATTCACCTGTGTCAGCCTGACGAGAAGAAATCATGCGCCGCCTGCTGCGGGATCTACAACTATGTTGATAATTCCCGCAATTCTCTGGAGAAGCGTTTCCTCTATCGGACGCGTCTCTTTGTCAGGGTGAGGGAGAACCTGCTTTCCCTGAAAGACTACCAGGACATCATACGGCACCGTGAGAACGCAAAGAGGATCTACACGACCATCTACACCTGCGAGTTCGTGGGTTTTCTCGATAAAGGCCGACGCCGGGTCGGATGCATGCTCCACCCCATGCTCAACAAGGGAGACGACCTTCGCACCAGGAGCTTTTACGGCCGCGAGATCTGCGACGGACACTTCTGCCCGAGCTACCAGAAGATCGAGGCGCACGAGGCACGTGTGATTCTCGATGCCCTGGATGACTGGTACCTGTATGGCGCCGTCATCACGGACATCGATTTTGTGAAAACGTTCTTCAGGATCGTTCAAGACCGTCTCGGGGAGAGCATCGACGCACGCATCGTCGTGACGAGGCCGAAGCTCATGGAGACGTTTCGACGCTTCTGCGGCCTGAAGACGTCCTGGCCCTTCAGGGACACCACGCGGCCCCGGTTCGGAAAGTACTATTTCGTGGGGGAGGAGTATGACATCGCCCGCATCGACTACGAAGCTCTCGGTGCCCGGGTCTCGCCCTACGACCCGATCTTCGTGAGCCTTTCCTCCCTGTTTCGGACAGGCCAGGACCTGGAGAGGGCAAACAGGCTCATGGAAACACTCATTGAGGAGTTCTGCGATGAATACGAAGCTGCTGATAGATGCGATCATTGACCTGGCGTTTGACGAAGACGGGAAAGACATCACTTCCTGCGCCGTTTTTTCGGATACCGACAGGCTCGGTGCCGTTCTGAAAGCCAAGGCCAACGGCATTGCTGCCGGTATCGACATAGCCCGGAGGGTCTTCGAACGAGCCGATCCGGCCATCGCGTGCACCTTTGAAGTCGGGGACGGCAGCCCGGTCGTTCCCGGAACGCTGCTGGGCTCGGTGAGCGGCCCGGCACGCGGTATCCTGAAGGCGGAACGGGTAGCGCTCAACTTCCTCCAGCGCATGTCGGGGATCGCCACCATGACTGCCGGGTATGTGGAACAGGTACAGGGCACAAAGGCCCGTATCCTCGATACGCGCAAGACCGCACCGGGACAGCGAATCCTTGACAAGATGGCCGTGCGTCTCGGTGGCGGATGCAATCACCGCCTCGGCCTGTGGGACATGGCGCTCATCAAGGACAATCACATCGATGCCGCTGGCTCCCTCAGGAAAGCGGTGGAAAAGGTGAGGCAGGCATGCCCGGGCACCCCCATAGAGGTGGAGGCCCGCACTCTGGATGACGTGCGAGAGCTCATCGACCTGAAGGTGGACAGGATAATGCTTGACAACTTCGACATCGATGAGATGAAAGAGGCCGTGACCCTGACAGGTGGCAGAGTAGAGCTCGAGGCGTCGGGCGGGATAACGCTGGCGACCGTCAGGGCAGTGGCCCTGACCGGGGTGGATTACATATCGACCGGCGAGATCACCCACTCGGTCAAGGCGCTCGATATCTCCATGACCATAGAGGCTGCACCACGATGACCCACGACGAGGCACGCACAATCATAACGAACAGGAAGAGGGAGCTCGGGGATAAGCTCATCATCCTCGGACACCACTATCAGAACGACGATATCCTCGAGTATGCGGACTATGTCGGTGATTCACTCGAGCTCGCCAGAAAGGCATCCCGGATCGAGCGTGCGGAATCGATCGTTTTCTGCGGGGTGTATTTCATGGCCGAGACCGCTGCGATCCTCGCACCCGGAAGGGCGGTATACATCCCCGACCCGGCTGCAGGATGCCCCCTGGCAGACATGGCGCCACCCGCAGAAGTTCTCGCTGCATGGGATGCGATCACGCAGGTGACACGATCGGTTGTCCCGATAACCTATGTGAACTCGACCGCCGAGCTCAAGGCATTCTGCGGGAGGAACGAAGGTGCCGTATGCACCTCGGGCAATGCCCGGAAGATCCTTGCGTGGGCTCTGGAAAAGGCCGGGAAGATATTCTTCATGCCCGACAGAAATCTCGGGAGAAACACGGCCCGCTCCCTGGGCATACCGGACGGGGAGATCGTCGAGTGGGACCCGGGGGCTGCCGGCATGGACAGAGACGCCATCGCAAAAGCACGGGTGATCCTCTGGAAGGGGTGGTGCCCGGTGCACTTCCCCGAGTTTTCTGCAGAGGACGTGAGCGCCATCAGGACGCGGTTTCCCGGCATCAAGGTCATCGTGCACCCGGAGACGGACCCGGCCACGGTAGCGGCTTCAGACCTGTCCGGTTCCACGGCCATGATCCTCGAATACCTCGCCTCCCTCGGCGAAGGGCAGAAGGTGGCGGTGGGAACCGAGGCCCACATGGTGTACAGGGCCGCCCGCGCGAACAGATTCCGTATTGATGTTGTCCCGTTGAAAGAGGTATACTGCGAAGATATGGCGAAAATCACGCTGGAAAAACTTGCACAGACCCTGAGCAGACTGGAAAGCGGCCAGGGCAGAGTGGAGGTTGCACCTGATATTGCTGAGCATGCCATGAAGGCGCTCGATGCAATGCTGAGGATATAGAAATGAATTCAGTGCGCAAGGAAACGGAATGCCTCATCATCGGGACCGGTATTGCCGGGGCGACGTGCGCCCTGATGGCGGCCAGGGCAGGGATTCGCGTTTGCCTGCTCACCAAGAGGCCCGAGAGCATCATGACCAACACCAATCGCGCACAGGGGGGGATCGTCTACCGCGGAAACAATGACTCGAACGATCTGCTCGTGTCCGACATCCTCAGGGCGGGAAGGAACATCAACTCCATCGAGGCCGTGGAATTTCTGGCAAAGAACGGGCCCGATGTGGTCAAAGAGGTGCTCATCGACGAGCTCCACGTGAACTTCACCCATCTCAACGGGCCGCTGGACGAGGACTTCGATCTCACCATGGAAGGGGCGCACTCGGTGAGCCGCATCCTGTATTCCGCGGACAACACCGGCGAGGTGATCGAGCACGCGCTCATGGATGCGGTGGAACGCCAGGAGAACGTGGAGATCATCACCGACGCCACCGCCGTAGACCTCATCACCCTCCACCACCATTCTTCGGATATCCAGGCCAAGTACCAGCTTGAAAACCGCTGCCTCGGCGCGTATGTCTTCCTGCCCAGGACCAAGGAGGTCATGACTATCCTGTCGCAATACACCGTGCTCGCCACGGGAGGCCTGGGTGACATCTACCTTCACACCACCAACGAGAAGGGGACCGTGGGAGACGGCATGGTCATGGCCCAGCGTGCAGGTGCGAGAGTGATAAACATGGAGTTCATGCAGTTCCATCCCACAACCCTCTTCATCCCCGGCGCCAGGAGGTTCCTGATCTCCGAGGCGGTCCGCGGTGAAGGTGCCAGACTGAAGAACCTGCGCGGCGAATATTTCATGGAAAGGTACAACCCTGAGCTCAAGGATCTTGCGCCCCGTGACGAGGTGGCGGTTGCCATCTGGGAAGAGATGATCCAGAACTCGGAGGACCACGTGCTGCTGGATATTGCCAACTACGTTACAGAGGACATCCCCACGCGGTTTCCCACCATTTACGCCACGTGCAAGGAGGCGGGCATCGACATCACGAAGGAGCCCGTTCCCGTGGTACCGGCAGCCCATTACTTTTGCGGCGGGGTGCACGTGGACATACGGGGCAGGAGCTCGGTGAAGGGACTGTACGCGGTGGGCGAGGTGTCGTGCACCGGGCTGCATGGTGCCAACAGGCTTGCTTCCACATCTCTCCTCGAGGGGCTCACCTGGGGACACTTCGCGGCCAAGGATATCGTGGCGCGGATCTACTCGGGAGAGACGGTGAAGACCTCGGTGTTCACGCCCGTGCATGACTGGATTCCCGCCGGCAACATGGAGAACGAGGACCCTGCGCTCATCGCCCAGGACTGGATGGCGATCAAGAATACCATGTGGAACTACGTGGGCATTGTGCGAACCACCCCAAGGCTGAAGAGGGCCATCGAGGACATGAGGCACATGTACCTGCGGATCGAGGAGTTCTACAAGGAGACCCCGGTGTCCACGGACATCATCAGCCTCTTCCACGGGACCCAGTCCGCCATCATGGTTGCCGAGGCGGCGCTGCGGAGACGGACGTCCGTGGGATGCCACTTCATCGTGCCGTCGAGGGGATCGGCCAGATCCTTTCCTGCCATACGGGGCGACGACCTGTCTTTCTGAACTCATTCCCGGAAAGAGGACCCGGAGGAACCGATCAGGTCTTTTCTGCCGGGCGCCTGAGGCTTCTGAAGTGCCGCTTCAGCGCGGACAGGAAGGATACCCCGCGGCCCATCTCGTCGAACACGGGGATGCCCATGTCCTCGAGCCCTGCCCGGCAGTCCTTCATCCGTTCTCCTATGCCCGCGAGCCACGCGATAACCGGCTTCCCGAGCTCTTCTTTCAGCCTGCTCAGGTTCGAGAAGAGCGATTTGTCTATCATGTTCGTGAAGATGTGAACGATGATCGAATCGACCCCGGGGTCGTTCATGACGGCCTCGGATACCGTGGAATACACGGTGTCGATGCCGCTGTACTCGATGGCGGGCCAGATGTCCGCGGGGTTCGCCGGCTCCATCCACGGGGGATAGACCTTTTTCATGGCTGCAAGGGTATCGCTGCTCAGACCCGCCAGACTCAAGCCTGATTCATGGAGCAGGTCGGAGGTGACGATGCCCCCGCCACCGGAAAAGGTCACGACAGCCGTCCCCGTGCCGTTGAAAGAGTTGAAGCGCTTGATCTTGGAAAAGCCCCGGAGGTAATCCATGAGCTCGTTCATGTCTGTGACCTCCACGACGCCGGCCTGCCTCAGTGCAGACCTGAGGATCGTGTGGTCCCCGGCCAAGCTTGCGGTGTGGCTCATGGCGGCACGGGCGCCGTCAGGGCTGCGGCCGCCCTTGACCAGCACGATGGGTTTGTCGGTCATGGATGCGACCTGGAGGAACCTCCTCGGCTCCACAATGGATTCCACGTAGAGGCCGATGACCTCGGTGGTGGGGTCGTTTACGAAATACTCGAGAAGCTCGGTCTCGTTCACATCGCACTTGTTGCCGATGGAGCACATCTTGCTCATGGACATGCCGCCACGCTCGAGGATCATCATGAGAAATCCTGCCGAGAGCATCCCGCTCTGGACGATCATGGAGACATTCCCCGGCGTGAGCAGGGTTTTCCAGACGTCCGTGTACATGAAGGAAAAGACGTTGCCGCTGTGGCCGTCCAGCAGGCCCATGCAGTTCGGCCCCCACAGCCGGATCCCGTATTTTCGCGCAAGGGATACGCTCTCTTCCTGAAGGATCCTTCCGTCAGGTCCGGCCTCTGCAAAACCCGCCGATTCGATGATGATGCCCTTCACCTTCTTTGCGGCGCACTCCTCGATGGTTTGCGGCAGGAATCGGGCAGGGATGAAGTAGATGGCCAGGTCGAATTCGTCAGGTATGGATGAAACATCTCGGTGGCAAGGTTTTCCCATGATGGATGCGTATCTGGGGTTCACGGCGTAGACTTCGCCCCGGTAACTGTCCAGGGTATTTCTCAGGAGGTGGTACCCACCCTTTGACGTGTTTTCCGTGGCGCCAATGACGGCAATGCCTTTCGGGTTGAAAAAGAATTCCATGATGCAGACCCCCGCCCCATCAAATATTCTTTTGATTGCATAGAGGATTTTTCCCTTATTGTCAATTATGGCCCCAGGACCACATTATGGTGAAAAAGCATAAGCCGGCTCAGGGAAGACAGGGCTCTTTCAAGCTATCTATATATTTAACTTAATGATATTAAACAATATATCGAATGCTGATCGCATGGCATGGCATTCGCATAACTCATGGTAATATTACATTACATTAGGACAACAACGATGGGAATATCCAGCAATGACATGAATTATTGTGGCATATGTCGCACAAACCTCGCGGTGACCGAATGTTCCGGCTGCCTGAGGCCTCTCTGTAAAAAGTGTCGAAATCTGGAGATATGGCGCACCCCCGACGAGGAGGTGTCCATCAGGTCCTTCTGTCCCCAATGTCGGGACAACCCGGAGGTCAACCCACAGGGTAAGGGCCGGATGATCTTCGGACTCGGAGAGGTGACCGATATGGTCAACCATGAACAGGGCAGGGGGAACAGATTCAAGATCAAGCTGAAGATCTCGTAGGCATCGGATACTACGAAGTTATGGTATCCGAGCCATAAAAGACAACGGCAGCATAGGGTGAACGCGCCATATCCCACAGGTGATACGTAATATAGATGATACAAAACAGTAAGTTATGAGATCATTTATCGTGGCACATATCTCGCATATACTGAAAGCAATGAAGAAAGAAAAGAACAGGAGCCAGAAACAATACTCTAACAAAGAGAGAAAGGAAACGAAACTCCGAACAAGTTCTTAACTGAAACCTCCTTTTTGATGCCAGAAGAAGGGACATTCCATTCCGCTACCGTCCCCACACCTGATTCTTCTGGCATTTTTTTTGTCCTTTTCGGGTTCAAGCCCCAAAGATAGCCTCCATACAAGTATGCCTCGATCGCATGAACCCGAAAACTTGAGAACTGGAGGCTCCCGGGGTTAAAATACCTTGACAATCCCGGGCAGTTTCATTAATAGCTCATCATTCTTTGAACGACCCTTAGATAGAGGTGTGTCATGTATGCGGTTATAAAGACAGGCGGCAAGCAGTACAAGGTTGAAGAAGGCGACACCATCCGCGTGGAGAAACTCAGTGCGGAGAAAGGTGACACCATAACATTCGGTGAAATCCTGTTGATCGGCGGGGAAGAGTACCTCGTGGGGTCTCCTACTGTCGACGGCGCTCAGGTCAGTGCACAGGTCGTGCGTCAGTTCAGGGACAAGAAGATCATCGTGTTCAAGATGAAACGCAGAAAGAGATATCACCGGAAGCATGGGCACCGTCAGGATCTGACAGAGGTGCGCATCACCAGCATCGCGAAAGGCAAGGAGGCGTAGAAGGCCATGGCACATAAAAAGTCCGGCGGTACATCGAGGAACGGGAGAGATTCCGCAGGAAAGCGCCTCGGGGTCAAGAGGTTTGCAGGCCAGCAGGTGACGGCCGGAAGCATCCTCGTACGTCAGCATGGAACCAGCATTCATCCCGGAGAGAACGTTGGGTGCGGCAGAGACTACACCTTGTTTGCCCTCAAGGATGGCGTGGTGAAGTTCGAGACGCAGTTCAACAAGAAGAAAAAGGTGAAAGTCGTATCGATTGCCGCATAGCCTATGGACTTTATAGATGAGTCCAGGATCTTCGTAAAGGCAGGCAACGGCGGCAACGGTTGTTGTTCATTCAGGCGAGAGAAGTTCATCCCCAAGGGGGGACCTGACGGTGGTGACGGCGGAAAAGGCGGAGACGTCATAATCGTAGCTTCCCCTCACGTCAATACCCTCCTCGATCAGCGATATCATCCCCATTACCGGGCGGAAAAAGGCAGGCACGGCGAGGGCAGAAACTGTACCGGAAGATCGGGGAAGGATCTCATCATCCCCGTTCCCGTGGGCACACAGGTCAAAGACTTCGAGACAGGCGATCTT
This sequence comes from Deltaproteobacteria bacterium, assembly GCA_021372395.1. Taxonomy (GTDB): domain Bacteria; phylum Desulfobacterota; class Desulfomonilia; order UBA1062; family UBA1062; genus MWEI01. The sequence goes on along the minus strand of JAJFUP010000095.1, from coordinate 12,523 downwards.
GTGGCCGACCTCGTGGAAGTAGACAACCGCGTCATCCTTGCCAGAGGGGGCAAGGGCGGCCGGGGCAATGCCAGATTTGCCACCTCCACCAGGCAGGCCCCGCTCTACTGCGAGCCCGGGGTGTTGGGCGAGGAAAAGTCGTACAAACTCGAACTGAAGCTCCTGGCCGATGTAGGTCTCGTGGGGTTTCCGAACGCCGGCAAGTCCACCTTCATCTCGCACGTATCGAGTGCGCGCCCCAAGATCGCGGACTACCCGTTCACCACGCTCGTCCCGAACCTCGGGGTGGTGCGGTGGAAAGGGTCGGACTTCGTGGTGGCGGACATACCGGGGATTATTGAAGGCGCCCATACTGGCACAGGCCTGGGATTGAGGTTCCTGCGCCATATCGAGCGCACCCGCATCATCCTCTACATGGTGGATCTCTCTCCTGACAACGACAGGGACCCCGTCAATGAGCTCGAGGTGCTCATCCATGAGCTCGGTTCATACTCGGAGTCTCTGCTGGAGAGAAAACAGATCGTGGTTTTCAATAAATGCGACCTTACCGATGCGGACATACGGGCCAAAGATGCTGTTGCCTTTGCCCGCAGCAGGGGTTATCCTTGCTTCGTGGCCTCGGGCCTCACAGGGGCAGGGATCGATGACGTACTCAACGAGATCGTGAAGGACTTATATGAACACAAAAGCGAGGGCTTCTCTCCGCAGGTGTAAGCGGGTTCTCGTAAAGATCGGCTCGCGGGTGCTGACCACCGGGAACGGGCTCAACAACAGGGTAATCGAGAGAATCTGCGACGATCTGTCGCTGCTGAGGGACAAGGGAAAAGAGTTCGCCGTGGTGTCTTCCGGTGCCATTGCCGAGGGGACAGCCATCATGCGGATACCCGACAAGAAGACCGCATTGTCAAAGAAGCAGGCCCTTGCAGCTATCGGCCAGGGGAGCCTGATCCGGGCTTACAACGAGGCATTCCGGAGATACGGGTATACCACAGCGCAGATCCTCGTCACCCGGGACGATCTGGATAACCGGCGCAGGTACCTCAACATCCGGAACACCTTCACCTCGCTGTTCGATCTCGGGGCAATCCCCATCATCAACGAGAACGACACCGTGTCCGTGGACGAGATCCAGTTCACCGACAACGACATGCTCTCCGCCATGATCATCCCCTTGGTGGAGGCACAGGTCATGATCATCCTGACCGACATCGAGGGCATCTATTCCAAGGATCCCAGGACCAATCCCGACTCGACGATCATCCCCGAGATCATCGATCTGAAGCCCAAGGACCTGAAGGCCTACAGCGATGATGCAAACCCCATGGGCCGGGGCGGGATCAAGTCGAAGCTCCAGGCAGCCTACAGGGCATCTCTGCTCGGTGTTCCCACGGTCATCGCATCGGCCTACACGCCGCAGGTGATCAGCCAGGTGCTCGAGGGCAAGGAGATCGGTACCTATGTGCACCCCAGGAAGAAGGACATGCTGAACCAGAAGGACCACTGGATGAGCTTTGTCTCGCGGCCCAAGGGAAAGGTCTACATCGACGACGGTGCCGCGGTCATGGTGCTCACCAAGGGAAAGAGCCTGCTGGCGTGCGGTGTCGAGGGTGTCTCGGGGAACTTCCGCCCGGGAGACCCGGTGGAGATCGTCCAGGGCAGTGGTGAAACCATAGCCATCGGGCTGAGCAATTTCACCTCGGAAGAGGTCTTCAAGATCAAGGGTGCCGGAAGCAGGGAACTGTCCGCGATCCTGGCCTACGAGTGTGACGAGGAGGTCGTGCACCGGAACAACATGATCCTGAGAAAGGAGATCCTGTAGTGGCAAGCCAGGAGATCAGGGATATAGCCGCCAATGCGAGGAGGGCCTCACGGACCCTCATGAGCCTGTCCAGCATCCGGAAGGAGGAGGCGCTTCGCCACATGGCGGCCTCGCTGAGGGAGAACGCCTCGTTCCTCAAGGCGGAAAACCGCAAGGATCTCGATGCAGCCCTCGGCACCGGGTTGAGCAGTGCCATGATCGACCGGCTCACCCTGAGCGACAAGGTCATCGAAGGCATGGCGAAGGGTCTGGAGGAGATAGCGGGCCTGCCGGACCCCGTGGGCAGGATCTCCGGCATGACCAGACGACCCAACGGCCTCATGGTTGGGAAGATGAGCATCCCGCTCGGCGTGGTGAGCATCATCTATGAGTCGCGGCCCAACGTGACGGCCGATGCCGCAGGGCTCTGCCTGAAATCGGGGAACGCAGTCATCCTCCGGGGCGGGTCCGAGGCGTTCAACTCCAACAGAGCCATCGTGAAAACCCTGAAGGAATCCCTCGAATCCCTGAGCATCGATCCCGACGTGATCGGGTTCATCCCTGTCACCGATCACCAGGCGGTCCTGGAGATGCTCCGGCTCGAGGAGTACATCGATCTCGTCATACCCCGGGGCGGCGAAGGGCTCATCAGGACCGTGGTGGAGAATTCATTGATACCGGTCCTCAAACACTACAAGGGCGTCTGCCACATCTTCGTCGACCGGGATGCCGACAAGGAAAAGGCATATGCCGTCTGCATCAACGCCAAGGTGCAGAGGCCCGGGGTGTGCAACGCCATGGAGACGCTGCTTATCGACGAACCGATTGCACAGGATTTTCTCCCCGAGATGGCCAGGCTCTTCAGGGAGCACGGTGTGGAACTGAGGGGGTGCGAAAAATGCAGGGCCATCGTGGCGGACATGGAGGAGGCTACCCAGGAGGACTGGTACGCCGAGTTCCTCGACCTGATCCTGGCGGTGAAGATCGTGGACGATCTCCAGGAGGCCATAGACCACATCGAGCAGTACGGATCGAACCACACCGAGGCGATCCTTACGGAAAACTACACGAGGGCCCTCGAGTTTCTCCGGCAGGTGGATTCCTCCACGGTGATCATCAATGCGAGCACCCGCTTCTCCGACGGCGGTGAGTTCGGCCTCGGTGCGGAGGTGGGCATCAGCACCTCGAAGATCCACGCGTACGGTCCCATGGGGATAGAGGACCTCACCATCGGGAAGTTCGTCTGCTTCGGTGACGGACAGATCAGGCAATGAGGATCGGAATCTTCGGCGGAACGTTCAACCCCATCCACATCGGACACCTGCGGGCTGCCGAAGAGGTGAGCGAAACGCTCGAGCTGGAGAAGATCATCTTTGTTCCCTCCTATATCCCCCCCCACAAGGAACTCGCGGATCATGTGCAGGGAGAGAGGCGGCTCGAGATCGTGAGGCTCTCCATCCTGTCAAATCCGCGCTTCGAGGTTTCGTCTTTCGAGGTGGACAGCAAGGGCAATTCGTATTCCATCAGGACCATCGAACACGTCCGCCAGGCATATGGCTGCACCCCGTATTTCATCCTGGGACAGGACGCCTTCAACGAGATCTCCACCTGGTTCGAGGCAAAAAGGCTCTTCGCCCTCGCGCACTTTGCCGTCATGTCAAGGCCGGGAGCGGTAAGGCTTGAGCTCCCGGAGGTTCTCGGACAAACCGCGGCGCGATTTTCCCCCACCGCGAAGGGGTATACAGGCGAGTACGGCAACGAGATCACCTTCCTGGAGGTTACCCCGTATGCCATATCTTCATCCATGATCCGGGAGATCAGCAAGAGGGGCGGGTCCATCAGATATCTCGTCCCCGAGGAGGTGTATGACTATATCACGAGAGAAAGGATGTATGCATAGATGAAGCAGATGTGGAGCAGTATGGTTTCGGCACTTGAGGAAAAAAAGGCAACCGGCATCGTGGTGCTGGACGTGCGCGGCATCTGTAGCTTTTCCGACTATATCATCATCTGTACGGGCATGTCCGACAGGCAGATAAAGGCCATGGCCGAGCACGTCATCGCTACCTTCGGCAAGCCCTTTGGAAGCGAGGGCATCGAAACGGGCAGGTGGGTCCTGCTGGATTACATCGACGTGGTCATCCACATCTTCCAGGAAGAGGTCAGGCAATACTACGATTTGGAAAGCATGTGGTCCCAGGCCAAAAAGGTCCTTGGGTGAAGGTTGTCTTCTGCTTCGCCGGCAAGACATCCCCGGGACCCATCCGGGAGTCGGTGGAGGAGTACCGGAAAAGGATCACGAAGTATGTTCCCGTCGAGGTCATCGAGGCAAAGAACATTCGCACCCAGACGAGGGAAGGGGTACACGTGGTCCTGGCTCCGGGTGGAAATTCCCTGACGTCGGAAGGACTGGCGCAGCTCCTCGAGCGGCACCTCAATGCAGGCACAAAGAACCTCTTCTTCTACACGGGAGGCCCGGACGGATTCCCGGCCGAAGTTCTCGAGAAGGCCGACCTGTCCCTGTCCCTCTCCTGCATGACGTTCAACCATCAGCTCATAAGGGTGATGCTCCTCGAACAGGTCTACCGGGCGTTCACCATTATCCACCGGGAGCCGTATCACCGCTGAGACCTGTCTCGAGAAGCCTCCCCGGGGATGAACGGGAAGATCCAAAAAAAGTCGTATCACCTTCAGCCCAGGCCTTCCGATCCTGACCCACCCGGATACTTCCTTATTGTCAGCCCCCCCTTGTAACACTGTTTGTTCTTGATTATTATACTGTTAAGCAGACCTCTCTTGCAGGTGGGAGATGTGCAGCAATTTTCGAAAAAGGAGGTGTGATGATTTATTTACGATTGCTTCAACTGATCGAAGACAATGCGGATGAGCTTACAAGAAGGTTGTGCAAGGATCTGCTCAGCAGGGAGGAGACCAAGGGCTACCGCGGTCTCTCGGAAAACCTGATCCGGGAACGCGTATACGATGTGTACAGCAAGCTCGGTTCGTGGCTCGGCACCGACAAGCACACCTCTGGAGAGGTCAGGAGGGTCTACACAGAGCTCGGGAGAAAGCGCCAGCGGGAAGGGATCCCTCTCCACGAGGTGGTGTTGGCATTCATGCTCATCAAGAGGCACCTCTGGCTCTATGTGCAGGAGACCCAGTTTTTCGACTCCACGTACGAGCTCTACCAGGCACTCGAGCTCAATAACAAGGTCGTCCTCTTCTTCGACCGGGTGATCTACTTTGTCACCATCGGGTATGAAGAGGAACTTCGCACCGAGATCGGAAAAGGGAAACGGACCGCTTCCAGAGACATGAAAAAGAAATAGTGCCCGTGTCTCATTTTGGTCATGGAGCCCGTTATCATGAGAAACTGTGGAGCATGAGGGAGGACATATGATTTCCGAGAAGATGGTAAACCTGATCAAGGAGAATGCAAGCCCGTTGACGGACAGGGTCATGAAGGACCTCCTCTCCAGGGAAGAAACCAGGGGATACCGGAACCTGAACAAAGATATTCTTGCCGAGAGGGTGTTCGACGTGTTCAACAGGCTCGATTCGTGGCTTATGGGAGACAAGACCAAGGCCGAGGTGAGAAGCCACTACATGGCGCTCGGCAAGCAGCGCTTCCATGAAGGCATCCCTCTGCATGAGCTGGTGATGGCCCTCATGCTCATCAAGAGGCACCTCTGGCTCTATGTCCTGGAGAAGCAATTTTTCGACTCATCCTTCGAGATGCACCAGGCCCTCGAATTCAACAACCGCGTGGTGCTGTTCTTCGACCGGGCCATCTACTTCTCCGCCATGGGCTACGAGAGAGAGCTTCGGAAGGAAACGGGAAAGCATGAAGGGGGAGTTCTTTCGAGGATATTCAAGAAGTAGCCGTTCTCAGGTGATGTCGAAGGCCACCCTTATCTTGAAGATCTTCCGTGCAGGGAGGCTTTCGATCTCGATGCCCAGCTTCCGGCCGATCTCGGAGATGATCCGGTGGACTCGGTCTTCGCTCGGCGCAATAACGGTGAACCAGCAGTTGGGATGACCCTCCCTCAGATAGTTGTGGGTCACCTCATCATAGCCTCCCACCAGGGCGGCAAACTCATGGACCCTGGCGAGAGGGACTTCTGCGGCACACAGCGTGGAATGCCACCCGATGCGATGGGGGTCGATGGTGGCCCCGATCCGCCTGATAACGCCGGAGGAGGATAACCTCCTGACCCTTTCCACGACCTCCTGTTCGCTGATCCCGACCGACTCGGCGGTTGACAGGAAGGGACGATCCGTGAGGGGGAGGCCCTTGTTGATGAGGTTCAGTATCTGACGGTCAACAGCGTCCATAGCGAAGCTTCCTCGGGAATTCCCTCCGGGTGAGCGGTTATCGGGGATACCAACATACGGGGTCAACCTGCATCACGTCGTCAAGGACCTCGAACGCCCTGGCCCTGCAGCCCCCGCACACCGGTGTGAACCTGCAATCGCCGCACTTTCCCTTGAGCTTTCCCTCATCCCTCAGGAGCGTAAAGGTCTCTGAGCTGTCCCAGATATCCTGAAGGGAGTCTTTCCGGATGTCACCGCACGGAATCTGGAGAAACCCGCAGGGCTGCACGATGCCGCTGGAGGAGACAAAACCGAATTCGGTGCCGGCGAGGCACCCTTTGGTCGGGCTGGCGCCGTCCCTCTCGGCGAGCATCCGGTAGTATTGCGGGGCGCAGGTGGCCTTGCACTCGATGTCCGACGCCTTCGATGTGACGTAAAAAGCATCCAGCATGTCGCGGTATTCCTTGATCCTGGCAGGCATCACCTGCTCCCCCCTTCCGGTGGGAACGAGGAAGAATACGTGCCATGCCATGGCGCCTATCTTGCGGATGAAGGCAGGAAAACGATCCATGTGGGAGATGTTCACGGCGGCCACCGTAGTGTTGACCTGCACGGGCACGCCTTCACCGACGAGCGTCTCGATGGCTCTCAGGGCCATTTCAAAGGAGCCGGGCAGTCCCCTGAAGGCATCGTGCACATCGGGGGTCACGGCATCCAGGCTCACGGACACCCGTACGATGCCCGATTCCCTGATCCGTCGGGCGACTTCGCCGGTCACGAGAGAGCCGTTCGTGGCAAGGGTCATGCGCAGCCCCAGCGAAGTACCGTACGATGCAAGGTCGAAAATATCGCCGCGCACAAGGGCTTCGCCGCCGGTCAGGATGACGAGCCTGGTGCCGCCGTGCCGCATATCTTCGAGCAGGGCATACCCCTCACTGGTGTCCAGCTCACAGGGTTCGGGGGTTGCCGTTGCCGATGCCCTGCAGTGGAGGCAGTTGAGGTTGCATGCCTTCGTGACTTCCCATGCGATGATGTGAGGCAGCTTCATGAGATCAGTTCAGCGACCCGTGGTGCGAAGTAGGTGATGATCATGTCGGCACCGGCCCTCTTTATGGAGGTCAGGGACTCCAGCACGCAGGCATCTTCGTTTATCCACCCCATGGACGAAGCCGCCTTGATCATGGAGTACTCGCCCGACACCTGATAAGCGGCAAGAGGCGTGTCATACTCGTCGGCGATGACCCGGATGACATCGAGGTAGGGCAGGGCAGGCTTGACCATGATGATGTCCGCCCCCTCATCGATGTCGTATGCGCCTTCCCTCAGGGCCTCGCGTACGTTGGCCGGGTCCATCTGGTAGCCTTTCCTGTCTCCGAACGAGGGGGTGGATCCTGCTGCTTCCCGGAACGGGCCGTAAAAGCTCGATGCGTATTTCACGGCATAGCTCAGGATAGGGGTGTTCTCGAAGCCGCCTTCGTCGAGGGACTCGCGGATGATGCCGACGCGTCCGTCCATCATGTCGGACGGTGCGATGATGTCGGCCCCGGCCTTGGCGTGCGACAGAGCAATCTTGGCGAGCACCTCCAGGGTGTCGTCGTTGCTGACCTCGCCTTTGTCATCGAGAATTCCGCAATGCCCGTGATCCGTATACTCGCACATGCACACGTCCGTAATGGCCACGAGGTCGGGGACAGCATCCTTTATGCGTTTGAGTGCCTGCTGGACCACCCCGTCGCTGCGGTGCGCACCGGTGCCGGTGGGGTCTTTTCTCTTTGGTATGCCGAACAAAAGGATCGCAGGAATTCCGCTGGATGCGATCTGCTTGACGAGCTTGGGGAGCATGTCCGGAGAGTACCGGAACTGGTCCGGCATGGCAGAGATGGGCTCCTTTAAGGCAGTGCCTTCCTTGACGAAGATGGGATAGACGAGATCGTCGAGGCGGACATGGGTTTCTCGGACCATCCTTCTCAGGGTCTCGGTGCGCCTGAGCCTCCGGGGTCTGTTTTCAGGAAACATGCGGTTCCTCCATGAATGTTGATTTGATGTGTATTTCCTGTGAAGACATATAGCTCCTGGGGAGCCAAGATGCAAGCTAGGGAATGATGAAAAGTACCGGCCAGATAGCGAGGCTGTGGAGGTGATTCAGAAAAAGCAGGAACAGGAATATGAGCGGAAACCACATGACGCTCAGAAACGCCTTCCGGAACATCCGTGCATTGACCGGATACTCCGCAGGCTCCCGGTAGAGCGAAGGCTTCGGGAGGAAGGAAGGCACCTCGCGGCGATAGTTCCGGTAAGCCTCGCCATGGACTTCAGTGAGCTGGCCTTCCTCGTGCCAAATGACCAGGGGATAGTAGAGGGCAAAGGTGATGAGCAGTACAGTCAGGAGGAAGATGCTCAAGGTTGCGATGCCGAGGCCGATGACACCGATGAAGCTGAAGAAGTACAAGGGGTTTCTCATCATCGAGTAGGGGCCTTCGGTGATGAGGTCTTTTTTCTTGTGCCCGCTGATGTAGCTTAAGGTCCAGATCCTGCCGAAGGTTGCAGCAAGGACGAGGACAAAGGCGATCAGCTCGAGACCCATCTGCTGCAGAGGGCCTGGATGCCACCTGTGTGCGGAGAAGAGGATGAGCAGGGCGGCGAGAATACCCAGAATCCTTGTGATCAAGATCCGGTATTTCCGGGATAGTCCGAGTATCCATTTCATAGAACGAATCACGTCTTTAAGTCATACATGGTTGGAAGTCAATTGGTTTTCGGTTTATCCGGTCTGGATACGGCTTTCGTGAGGCGTTCCTTTTCGCCTGGCGACCCGGAAGGAGAGGCCGCAGGAATGCGCCACCGTAAGAGGTGGGGAAGAAACAGGAACTGCTGCCGGCGCACTGCATCTCTGTTTAGTTGACCACGCGTTCCCTCTGTATTAGATTGGGTATTATTCGGTGTCTATCTTGGGCTTGCAGGAGGTCTGGAAATGGCTCTTCAGGTTGTGATCATGGCGGGAGGAAAGGGGGAGCGGCTGTGGCCCGTTTCATCGGCTGACACCCCAAAACAGCTGATAGCGTTCAATGGCGCTCAGAGCCTTTTGAGGGCTACGTTTGAACGGTCTCTCGAGATAACAGAACCCGGCAATATTTATGTCGTCACCTCCGGTGATCTGGCACAGAAGGTGAGTGAACAGATTCCCGAGATACCCCGGTCCAACATCCTTGCCGAGCCAGTGGGAAAGAACACTGCCCCGTGCATCGGATATGCAGCGGTGGTCATTTCCCGGAAGGATCCCGAGGCCGTCATGGCCGTGTTTCCCTCGGATCACATCATCCGTGAGCCCTCAAAACTGAAAGACGCCATACTCTTCGGGTACCGGGCCCTCCAGGCGCATCCGGACCTCCTGATCACCCTGGGAATCGTTCCCGACCGCCCGGAAACAGGGTTCGGATACATTGCCCCGGAGGCGATCCTCCTGAGCGATGGAGGGCTTACCATAAAGAGGGTGAAGTCCTTTCACGAGAAGCCTGCACGCATCCTCGCGGAACAGTATCTCAAGAGCGGCTACCTGTGGAACGCGGGCATGTTCCTGTGGCGTGCCGATACAATCCTGGAGATGTTTTCACGCCACATGGGAGAGCTCTACGACGAGCTCATGAAGCTCCAGCAGACGATAGAGACCGACCCCGACGCTGTCGAACGATTTTACCGGGCAGCGCCCAAGGTATCCATCGATTACGGGATCATGGAAAAGGCCGGGCGCGTGGCGGTGATCCCGGGGGATTTCGGGTGGAGCGATGTCGGCTCGTGGGATGCAATGGAAACCCTCTTTTCAACGGACGCGTCCGGCAACACGGTGCGGGGTTCCGCCGAGATCATCAACTCCGAGCACAACGTCGTGTGGTCGACGGACAAGCCCATCGTACTCATCGGTGTGAACGACCTCGTCATCGTGGAAGGGCCTGATGCCATCCTCGTCTGCCCCCGGAACATGGCCCAGCACGTGAGCACGGTGGCAAAAAAGATGGGTGATGGGAATGCATGAGCGCGGCATCTTTCCGAGCGGGATCAAGGGTAGCCTCGGGTAGTGCGGCCGACTACAGTTTCTCTGCCTGAAAACCGAAGAGAGGGGAGATCGGCTCCAATATGGTATAGAAAATGTGCATCAATTGAGGTAAGGGGACCTTCAGTATGCGGATAGAGATTCTCGGTTGCAGCGGTTCAGTGATGCCAGGGTTCAATACCACGAGCATCCTGATAAATGGAAAGATCCTGATCGATGTGGGATCTGCCGCTTCCGTGCTTTCTGAGAGCTCTCTTGCCGGGATCCGAAACATCCTGATCACCCATTCCCACATAGATCACATCAAGGAGCTTCCGTTCCTCATCGATGCCCTTTGTTCCCGGAAGAAACGAGGCATCAGGGTGTTGGGGAGCGAACCCACCATGGATGCATTGAAAGATCACATCTTCAACGGCCACATCTGGCCTGACATGGAAGAGCTCGCCATCGACAGCGGCATCGTGAGCCTTGAAAACATTCCCCAGGACTGGTTCGACCTCGAAGGCATCCGCGTGAAGGCATTTCCCGTGGATCACATCCGCGGCTCCATCGGGCATGTGCTCTCGGAGGATGGAAAATTCGTGCTGTTCACCGGTGACACCGGGTACAACCAGGGGCTCTTTGACTTCATAAGATCCTTCGGAGCGGACCTGAAGGCATGTTTTATCGAGGCATCCTTTCCGAACAGCATGGGCCGGATCGCATCGATTTCCCACCACCTGACCCCGAATCTGATCATGGAAGGCCTCGATGGTGTCCTTTGCCCCTCGACCAGGGTGATCGCCTACCACATCAAGCCGAAACACATGGACGAGATCTTGGCCGAACTGCCTGGGAGGTATGAATACATCAGAGGGGGGGAGGTGATCTCCATTTGACGGAAGTACTCGATATCGCGAAAAAAGACGGGAGATGGACGGAATGCCCCTCCTGCGCCGAGATCGTCATCACCAAGAAGCTCAAGGAAAATATGTGGGTATGTCCCCATTGCGAGCACCACTTCCGGCTGAACGCAAAAGACCGGATCGAGTACATCTGCGACAAGGGGACTTTTCTCGAGATCGAAGAGGTGCTCGTCAACCGGGAGGACAAGGGACAGGCCCTGGATGAGGCTATCGCGGGCGGAGAGGCGACGATCCTCGGGCAGAGGTGTGTCCTCGGGGTCATGGATTTCTCGTTCAAGGGGGGATCCATGGGTGTGGCTGTCGGACAGGCAGTCATCGGGTTGATGCACCACGGGAAATCAAGGAAACTGCCTTTGGTCATCTTCTGCGCATCGGGCGGTGTTCGCGTCCAGGAAGGCATCTGGGGCCTCCTCCAGATGCTCCGGACAGCACACACGCGAGCCCTCACCCGGGATGTGCCCATGATCACCGTGTTCACCGATCCCACCACGGGCGGCGTAAGCGCAAGCTTTGCCTCTCTTGCCGATATCCTCCTCGCTGAGCCGGGTGCACGCATCGGTTTCGCCGGGCCCCGCGTGATCGAGGCAACCATGCAGTGCACCCTGCCTCCGGACTTTCAGGATGCCGGCAAGCTGCTTACTAACGGCTTTATCGACATGATCGTGCACCGTCACCGGATGCGTGAAACCATCGCTTTCTTCCTGAGATGGTTCTCGGAGACGTAAATCAGAACACGTGGTCCCTGGGTCTCGACAGGGTGAGGCTGGCCCTCGAGATACTTGGTCATCCCGAGGGGGCCTATCCCCACGTACTCGTAGCAGGAACAAACGGGAAAGGTTCGACCTGCATCTACCTCGAGCGCATCCTTCTCTCTTCGGGGCGTTCGGTGGGGACGACGCTTTCCCCACACCTGTCCCGTTTCTCCGAGCGGTTCAGAATGAACGGCAGAGAAGCTTCCCCCCTCGAGTTGAGCCAAATACGCGGCGAGATCGAGCCTCTTGTGGGAGACGTGGGGCTCACCTATTTCGAGTGGTGCGTGGTGCTCGCTGCCATGCTTTTTGCCAGGCACCGGGTGGATGTGGGCATCTTCGAGGTGGGCCTGGGGGGGCGGTACGATGCCTCCAATGCCCTAGATCCTGCCATATCCATGATCAGCGAGATATCCATCGACCATACCGACTACCTGGGAAGCACGGTAGCTCAGATAGCCCTTGAAAAGGCTGCCATCGGGCGAGCCGGCAGGCCTCTCCTCACCACAGCCACGGGAAGGTCGAGGGAAGTGATCAGGGAGCATGCACGCTCCATAGGGGCGGTTTTGACGGAGATCACCGAACCCTGCGAGCTTCCTTCGGGCATGGCCGGTTACCGCCAAGCCATGAACGCGGCTCTCGCCCGGCAGGCAGCAGCTCTTCTCGATGTCCATCCCGGCCGGGACGATCTTGCCTATGCCATCAGGAC
>JAJFUP010000075.1 GCA_021372395.1 Deltaproteobacteria bacterium | reverse complement strand
GATACCCATGGCCAGTACCGTTTCAACTTTGCGCACGAACACATCCGCGAGGGCCAAGAAAAGGATTATCTGCGCAACGCATTCCGACGGGACTTCGAGGTGAATGGCCCGAGCCTGGCCAGGATGATGCGCACCATGCTTGTTGGATGGAAAAGATACAAGAACCACCCCGACCCCTGTATACGCGAACGCTTCCACTGGGAGATGAGAGACCTGAGGACCACCTATGCCGCAGCACTGTGGGCCATGAAAAAATGGTACCGGCGTGATCCCCGGATGCGCGCCATGATCGGGTCCCTTTTGCAGGAGTTCTATGAGGAATTCGGGTGGAAGACCCGGATCACTGCCCCGCTGCTGGGGCGCTATGTCTATTTTGCCATAAAAAGAGAGCAGCAGAAGCTTGGCCAGGGCTGGACCTATGAACCGGCCATGTTTTACGAGAAGAATGCCAGGGCCCTGGAATCAGAGGCACCGGAGCGTGCCGGGGACAGGGCTTATGGGGTTCCGAGGCATGCGTTCATCCCTCGCGCTGCACAGAACTGAGGGCCTTCGTGGGGATCTCCGGGGGAAAAGGGGGCCGGGGGTCCTACCCGAGCTCTTCGAGGATCGTTACGGCAGTCTCGACGTACCTTCTGCATCGCGCGGTAAAGACGCCCCTGGCCCTTGCCTCGGCCAGCTGATCAGGGTCGCTCAGATCGTAGCCGGTGAGCTCGGTGCAGTTGATGGAGCCGTGGACGGCGGAGAACCGGGAGATGAAGTCGTTCGCGACGACGTACGTCGGGGCCTTGGTTTCCGGGCCCCCGCCATGCCTGAGTCCGATGACCATGAGCGCTCCGGTCACAGCCCCGCAGGTGAGCCCCATGTGCGAGATCCCTCCGCCGAAGGCGCAGGAAACTTTTGCAGCCTGGGCCTCATCGAGGCCCAGGGGCGCTGAAAATGCCATGAGCACTGACTGGGCACAGGAGTACCCCTCGGAGAAAAGAGCACGAGCTTTTTCTGTCTTCGTCATGGCCGCTTTTATACACCATTCTTGCGCCGAAGGTAAGCGATCTCCCTGGGCAGGCCCTGCTCGGCACCCGCCAACCCCCACGTATTTCTTTGCTTGCATCTATTTACTTTCCCTGACGACCTATTCTTCCGGGGGGTAGCCGGTGATGGAAGCGATCTTCCTGTAGAGGGGCTCCAGCGCGCCATACGTCTTCAGGTACACCCCCTGGTAGAGGTCCTCGTACACCCGGTGATTTTCGGCATCGGGCTCGAAGACCCGGCCTTTCTTCACCATGGAGGCCACCGCCTCGTCGAACGAGGCAAACATGCCGGTGCCCACCGCTGCATCGATGGCAGCGCCCAGGGCGCAAATCTCGGAGGTAGCCATCCGTGAGGCGGGGAGATTGAAGATGTCGGCGGCGATCTGCACGGCCACGTCGCTCCGAGACCCTCCGCCCCCGACCCGGATCTCCTGAAGGGTAACCCCGGTCTTGCCGTGGAAGACCTCGTAGAGCCTGCGAAGCTCATACCCGAGGCCCTCGAGGATGGCCCGGTAGATGTGGGCCCTGGTATGCACGTCGCCGAACCCGATGATGGAGCCCTTGGCATACTTGGCAGAGACCATGGGCGACCAGTAGGGCTGGACCATCAGGCCCATGGAGCCGGGAGGAATGTCCTTGACCTTCTCGTCGAAGACCACCTCGGGTGCGATGCCGCGCTTCTCGGCCTCCAGGGCTTCCCGGTAGCCGAATTCCTGCTTAAACCAGGTCACCATCCAGAAACCCCGGTGGATGAACAGCTCGATGTCCCACGCTCCCGGCAGGGCAGCCGGCCAGGTGAAGAACCGCAAGTTCTTGTCTGCGATGTACTTCCGGGTGATGATCTCCATGCAGGTGGCGGTGCCGTAGCTGATCACCCCGATGCTCTGGTCGATGGCACCCGCGCCGAGCAGCTCGGACTGCTTGTCCCCCGCTCCCACCACTACGGGCAGGCCCACGGGCAGGCCGGTCTCGGCGCTGGCCTGGGAGGAGATGTGTCCCAGCACGGTATCCGGGGTGAAGATGTCCACCATGTGTTCCGGCTCGAGACCGAAGGCCTCATAGGCAACCTTCAGGCCGTGCCAGGCGAGCTTCTTGAAATCGAGCGGCCAGATGCCGGTAACCATGCCCACGGAGTCCTTGAACTCACCCGTGAGCCGGTTCACGAACCAGCCGGACACCTGCATGAACTTGTACGCCTTCCGGTAGATGTCGGGCTCGTTTCGCTTTATCCAGAGGAACTTCGAGTGCCTCCTCACGTAGTTGATGGCTTCGGACAGCCCTGCGACACCGAACAGCACCTTGGCGGCCATGGAAAGCGGCGGCGGGTCCGGGACCGTGCGTTCGTCGAGCCATATGATGGCAGGTCGCAGGGCATTGCCCTGCCTGTCCACCGGGACAAAGGTGCCGCGCTGGGTCGTGATCCCGACGCCCGCGATCTCCCCGGGATCGATAGTGATCTGTTTCATCAGGGCGTTCGTCACCTGGCAGAGCTTTGCCCAGTAGTCCTCGGGCCTCTGTTCAGCCCACCCCGGCTGCAAGGAGAAGTATGGCTCCTGGGGTGCCTGCGCCATGGCAACCACGCTGCCCTTCCTGTCGAAAAGGACCGCCCTGACACTCTGCGTACCCGAATCCAACGCGATGACATAATTTTTATCAGCCATTACCCCCTCCCTTGGCAGATCGTTCCTGGTTCTTCATCATCAGGAAATCTCCGGCTCCCACGTGCTGTCGTGGGACCGGTAGTAGTCGAAAAACCGTTCCCGGTGCTCGACGGCCTTGTGGATCAGATCCTCCTCCTTGAGGCTTCCCCTGGCGATGAGGACGTCTTCCAGCTTCACCAGGGCCTGCTCGTACGGGGGACAGCCCCCGAGAAAATGATCTATGCCCTTGAGCTGCATCTCGTTTCGGATCTCGCGCAATTCACCGGTGGCAGCCAGGGCGCACTCTCCGAGAAAAAAGGTGTGCTCGAGATCGGTCCTGAGCTTCGGCGGCACCTTCGGATCAATGCCCACGATCAGGGAAAATCTCTCCGGCACCTTTGAAAGGGAGGCCTCAACCATGGCGGCCATGAGCCAGCACGTCTGACAGGCGCCCCCGATGTAGAGATCGATGTTCGGGTACACGCCGCTCACGATGCTCTCCAGGGGCTGCGTGTAGTTGATGGGGAGCGTGAGCTTCTTCCTGGCCTGCTGGATGCCGGTGCCCGCTACTTCGATGAGGAACGGGTTCCCGCACCCGAGTCCGTCGTGGTTGGCAATGCGGGTGGTCCCCACGACGAGCGGGTTCTCGATGCCCATGCACTGGGAGGCGACGCAGTCCAGCGCCACGGGGTCGCTGCTTGCCAGGATGAGGCCCATCTCCACGGGGCTGCCGCCTTCGCCTGCTCCCATGCCCTCCATGGCGATGAGGCCATCGAGGATCGTCAGGTCCGGCAGCCTGATCTTGCCGATGTCAACCATGTGCTGGTCCAGGTCGTCCCGGTGCGCGAAATACCTGCCCTTCTCGTCCAGGAGCCCCTGGAGGTTCTTGAGCCCGAGGGTCACCATGGTCATGGTGTGGGTCTTCATGGCAGGGATGTTGATGAAACAGTCCGCCTCGAGCACGACCTTCGGGTAGAAGACCCGGTGCAGGGCCATGCCTCCCTCGATGTCCACCAAAACCTTCTCGGCATCCTCCACCCCGAGCACCTCGCCGCCTGCATCCTCCACGGCCTTCTTGACGCCGAGCATCTTCATCACCTCGGCGGATCCGTATCCCCGGCTGGCGCCGCAGACGGACCGCTCGGGGTTCACGCGCTTCATGAGCGTGCCCACGCTCACCCCCTCGATGACCGTGACTTTGGCGGCTCCAGCCTCGCGCGCAAGCCTCACCGTTGCGGCGATGACCCGCCGGTCCACGGAGACGGGCGGGGGGTACGGGGCAAAGAGGTTCGGCTTGATCACCACGTGGTCGCCTCGAGCGATCCTCCCGGCGAGACCCCCGATGAGGTCAAGGGATCTTTCGACCATCCCTTCTATCTGAGCGGTGCTCAGGGGGAATTCCCCCCTGACGATTGCAACCCTGGCCTTTTCACTCATGGATGCCTCCCCTCGCGGTGATTCGTCTTGCGGGCACCATCGTCTGCTATGAGGTGCGCCATCTCGGCAAAGCCGAGCCCCCCCTGGCCGGCAGTGATGAACATCGGCACAGATTTCATCGTGGGGGCGAACCTGCTCAGGTTGGCCACCCCGACGGAGAGGGGAAACGCCTCGAACATGGGCTCGTCATTGGGGGAGTCACCGATGAAGAGGAACGACTGCCGTGCATCCTCCCACTCGAGGTCGAGCCTCTCCCTGAGAAACAGCTTCGTGGTGGAGAGCTTGTCGTAGCCTCCGAACCAGCCATTCACGTGGATGGAGCTCACCTTGCAGGTGGCGCCGTGCTTTTTGAACACCTCACAGATCTCCCGGATATCAGCCGGGCAAAGGGCCGGTACATCCTCGGAGAAATCGATGGCCAGGTCAAAGAGCCTGAAATGCTGGTCAGCAGCGACACCGGCCCCCGGTACCCGCTTGAGGACCTCTTGCCTGATCTCCTCCAGGCAAGCCCTCTTTTCCCGCGCAGCCTCGGGCTCGGAGACATATCTCCGCAAAAGCCTGCGTTCCCGGGTGCAGTAGCAATAGTAGAAGGCCCCGTTCTCACCCACCACGGCGTCCACGGGCCACATGCGGGCGATATGGTCGCACCATCCGGCAGGCCGGCCGGTTATGGGCACGAGGATGAGGCCCCTGTCATGGAGCTTCCACAGGGAGGAAAAGGCCTCGGGGATGAGCCGGCCGGCAAGCGTAAAGGTGTCGTCGATATCGAAGAGCACACCCTTTATCCTGTCGATCTCTTGTCCTGTCATGGCGGTAATGGGCTTCATCCGCGAGATGTCTCCCCCTTCACGCCCGGACATGCCTTCAGACACCCTAACCCTGTCCGGGTCAAAAGCACGCTGTTTCCTCTTCCACCCGGCCTCTCCCTTCCCTGCCCAATCCCCCGGGAAGGGGAGACACGGCATCACACCTCATGATCTCTGTGCCCCGGGTATCACCCGGTTCATCTTCCCGCTCGCGAACCCTTCGAGGTCGAGGCTGACAAAGGAAAAACCCAGGTCCCGAAGCCTCCCGACGATGGGGTTCCGGTGGTAGACGGCCTTGTCCGGGTCATCCACCTCCACGAGGGCCACGTCATAGGGGAAATACCTGACCCTGACCTCCAGGAACCCGAGTCCCCTCACATACTCCTCGGCCGCCTCCACGCGCCTCAGCAGCTCTTCCCTGAGGGGAAAGCCGCAGGGGAAGCGGGAGCACAGGCATACCGTGCCGGGTCTGTCCCACTGCGGCAGACCGAGGTCTTTCGCCATGGTGCGGAGCTCTTCCTTGGTGATGCCGAGTTCGATGAAGGGCTGCCAGATCCCGTCTTCGGAGGAGGCCTTGATCCCCGGTCGGTAATCCTTGAGCTCGGAGCTGTTCAGGCCGTCCGCCACCGTGGCGAACCCGTGGCCGTGTGCCCACGGGAGGACAATGGCGTTTCTGAGCTTCCGGCACCGGTAGCAGCGGTCGGGCGGGTTCGCGGAAAATCCGGGGTCTGCTTCGAGCTCGTTCAGCTCCAGGACCACATGCCTGATGCCGATGAGCCCTGCCGTCTCCCTGGCCTCTTCGAGGTCGGCCCGGGGGATGATGGGCGAGGAGATGGTGAGCGCGCAAGCAGCCCCTCCGAGGACATCCAGGGCGATCTTCGCGAGCACGGTGCTGTCGAGTCCGCCCGAGAAGAGCACCAGGAGGCTGCCCTTCGCCGATATGGCCTCATAGAGTGTGTTGCGCCCGTTCACCCTTTCCCCTCTTCATGGCCTTCAGGATCCGTATGGCCGCACCTGCCGCTCCCACGGTGTTGCCGATGTTCACGACGAGCACCCCGGGCACGCAGCACTGGAGCATGGTGGAAAGGGCTGCCATGCCTCCTCCTCCGAACCCGTATCCCACCGGGGTGGGGACCGCTATGATGGGCTGATCTGTGAGAGATCCCATGAGGGTGGGGAGCACGCCGTCCATGCCGGCAAAGACGATGAGGAGGTCGGCTCCACGGGCCTTCTTGAGGCCGAGCAGCGGCCTGTGCATCCCGGAGGCGCCGAGATCGATGGCCATGATGACCTCGGCCCCGATCTCCTCGAGAATCAGCGCACACTCCTGCGCGTACGGGGCGTCCGCGGTGCCTGCAGTGATGATTCCCACGCAGCCGAGCCCTTCGTCCCGGAGGTCCTGCTTCTTGAGGGCCATGATTCTGCCCGCCTTCCTGATCTCGGCTCCGGGGAAGGCATCCCTGACCAGGCGTTCCTTTGTCTCGTCGATGGTGGAGATGAACACGTGGCCGTTCTTTGCGAACAGGGATCCGGTAATGGCGAGGAGCTGCTCTTCACTCTTGCCCTCGGCAAAAACGACCTCGGGAAAACCGATGCGCTTTCCCCGGTGGAGATCGAGGAGGAACTCTTCCCCCTCATCGTAGAGCATGCGCATCATCCGCTCTCCCACCTCTTCGGCAGAGAGCTCTCCGCGCCTGTACGCCTCGAGCAGGTTCTTCATCCACGACTCCTTGTCTTTTGGGGAATCATTCTCCGTGACGGTCCATCCGTCACTCGTCCCGTCCTCTGCGGTTCCCCCCGGCCATGACCCTCTCCACCTCCGCCCTGAGGTCCGACAGGGGGATGCCCGAGGCGCACGAAATCCCGTACAGGTCCCGGTACTCGGGCTTGGAGCGCACCCTGCCGTCGGGGGTGGTTACCTCCTTGATCCCCACCTCTCCATATCGCGTGGCAATGGTGTACTGCCTCCTGGCCAGCACCGCGCGCTCGATGGCATGGTATCTCACCCCTATGGTGGTGGTGTGCAGGAAGATCGCCTTCATGACCTCGGGCAGGGTCGCCTGGTCGCAGATCGCCTTGATCCCGACACCGGGTCTTCCCCTCTTCATGATCCTCGGGGTTACACTCACATCCAGAGCCCCTGCGTCCGTGATCCTCCCCAGGGCAGCCTCCACGTCTTCTGCCGTCATGTCGTCGATGTCCGCCTCCACCAGGTAGCCGTGCCGGTCTTCCCTTCCCTGGACAGCTTCGCACAGGATGGACCTGCAGAGGTTCGGCCAGTTCTCGAACCGCTTGGTGCCGCAGCCGTAACCCACCCCCTGCATGACGAGATCTCCCGGCGGGTCTGCACCCTGGGCAAGGGCCTTGAGCACCGCCGCTCCCGTGGGCGTGGTGAGCTCGGCCTCCATGGGGGTGAACCTCACCTTGAGGCCGGTGAGCAGCTTCACGGTTGCCGGTGCAGGAACAGGGATCCTGCCGTGCAGGGAATCGACCTGCCCGCAGCCCAGCGGCACGGGCCTGGCATAGATCCTTTCTATACGGAGCCAATCGAGCGCTGCGGAGATGCCCGCCACATCGAGGATGGAATCCATGGCCCCGACCTCGTGGAAGTGCACCTCGTCGCTGGGGCCTCCGTGAACAGAGGCTTCGGCCTCTGCGAGGGCCTGAAAGATCTCATGGGCCTTCAGCCTGATCGTCTCCGGGAGCCGTGGGAGGATCTCGTCACGGATGGATGCGTATGTTCTCGTTTCATGGGAATCGGGCACGTCGAACTTCATCTTCACGCAGGAGATGCCGCTAATGGAATCAGCTTCCGCATGCACCTGGAACGGGCCGATACCAAGCAACGCAAAGACACCCTCCAGGTACCCCACGGGACACCCGAGATGAACCAGACTTCCCAGGAGCATGTCGCCGCTGATCCCACCCACGGGATCTATGATAAGGACCTTCATCCGCACCCCCTGTCATGGAAAAAACCGCACCAGCCGCACCTTTGAAAAGTACCTTTTTTTCCCGAATACATCAAGGTCATAGTGGGGTTAAGGCCAGGACGGCAACCGGATGGTACGTGAGAATCCATCCCGGTTCATCTGCGCCGCTTTTCGGACAGCGGCAGCACACAAAACCGTGGATATTCGAGAACAATGTATGTATACTATAGAAATTCTTTTATCGAAGATATCATGACCCCGCACGAAAGGAGAGAGAGATGGATTTTCTGCTGCATCCGAAAAAGTACAAGAGCCTCATGACCGACGAAGGATCACGCGCCATCATGGACAAGACCATCACCTTCTTCGAGACCATGGGCAAGACCAGACTCCTCGACGATTACAACAAGAAGGTCTGGTACCGGGAGTTCGTCGATTTCATCGGCAAGGAGCAGATCTTTGCCAAGCTTCTCACGCCCAAGCAGTATGCCGGCGGAGACCCGGACTGCCGATGGGATACGGCCCGCAACAGCGAGTACAGCGAACTGCTGGCATTCTACGGGCTGGGCTACTGGTACTGCTTCCAGGTGACCATTCTGGGCCTGGGACCCATCTGGATGAGCCCGAATGAAAAGGCAAAGCAGCAGGCAGCCAAGCTCCTCAAGGAAGGCGCTATCTTCGCCTTCGGTCTCTCCGAGCGGACACACGGCGCCGACATCTACTCCGTCGAGACGGCGCTGGCCCCGAAGGGCGACGGCACATTTTTGGCCAACGGCGAGAAGTACTACATCGGCAACGGCAACGAGGCCGAGATGGTGTCTACCCTGGGCAAGGTCAAGGACGGCACGGACGACTACACCTTCTTCGTCACCAACTACCGCCACAAGGCCTACGAGCTGAAGAAAAACGTCATCTCCCACCAGGAGTACGTATCCAACTTCGCGCTACACGACTACCCCATCACCGAAGACGACATCCTCTCCCGCGGTCCTCATGCCTGGGATTCGGCCCTGAACACCGTAAACATCGGCAAATTCAACATCGGACCGGCCTCCATCGGTATTGCCGAGCACTGCTTCTACGAGGCCATCACCCATGCGGCGAACCGCATCCTTTACGGCATGCGCGTAACCGACATGCCGCACGTGCGAAAGAACTTCATGGATGCCTGGCTGCGCCTTATCGGCATGAAGATCTATCAGCGCCGTTCCACCGACTACTTCCGGGGAGCCGGCGAGAATGACCGCCGCTACCTCCTCTACAACCCCACGAGCAAGATGAAGGTAACCCTCCAGTCCGAAGACGTGATCAACCTGCTCTGGGATGTGATTGCCGCCAAGGGCTTCGAGAAGGACACCATCTTCCACATGGCGGCAGCAGATGTTCGTGGACCGTCCAAGCTCGAGGGCACGGTGCACGTGAACGTGCAGCTCATCCGGAAATTCATGAAGAACTACTTCTTCAACCCGGCCGAGTACGCCCCTGCGACCCCTGACTTCTCGCTCGAGGACGACTCCTTCCTCTTCAACCAGGGCCCCACCAAGGGCCTGGGCAAGGTCCAGTTCCACGACTACAAGCCTGTATTCGAGGCCAACAAGGGTCTGCCGAATGTAGCGACCTTCATCAAGCAGATAGAGATCTTCAAGGAACTCCTGGAAAAGGCCGGCCCCGACAAGGTGCAGGACATGGACCCCACCTTCTCGCTGCCGCTGGGCGAGATGTTCTCCATCGTGGTCTACGGCCAGCTCATCCTCGAACAGGCCAAGTTCGACAACCTTGATCCGGACATCTTGAACCAGATCTTCGATTTCATGGTGCGCGACTTCGCCCACTTCGCCCTGCAGATCTACGGTAACCACAGCACCAAAGACGAACAGCGGGCCTTCTGCAAGGACATCATGCTCATCAAGGCGGTGCCGGACGATGCCCAGTATCAGAGGGTCTGGAATACGTACGTCTTCTCCCTGAACGGAGCCTACGAGATGAACCCTTAGAGACTCCCCCGCAAACACACCGTTGCCACCTCAACCGGCCGCAGCCATGCATGCTGCGGCCGGTTTCATTTTTCTCCGCACTGCTTTTTCTTCATCAGCCCCTCCCCTTTTTGACGTAATAGCATGGTGAAAAGTGGCTTTTCATCGTCAACAAGAGTATTGTTTCCCTGTTCCCGAGGTTCACCCCTGAAGAGAGGAGGTCGTTATGGAGCTCAATGATGCAATCCTTGGCCGCAGGAGCGTACGAAAGTTCACCGACTACGTCGTCACGGACGCCGAGATCAGGCAGATTCTCGAGGCCGCCAGGTGGGCCCCCTCCTGGGCCAACACCCAGGTGTGGGAGTTTGTGGTGGTGCGCGACAAGGGCCTCATCGAGCAGGTAACCGGCACCTACGTGGACAAGAACCCCGCAACCAAGGGCTCTCTCGCATCCTCGGCCCTCATCGTGGCGTGTGCGAAGACCGGCATTTCCGGCTGCTACGGCGGCCATGACGTGACCAAATTCCCGAACTGGTTCATGTTCGATCTTGGCATCGCCGTCCAGAACCTCTGTCTCAAGGCGCACGAGTTGGGGCTGGGGACCGTGGTTGTCGGGCTCATGGACCACGACGCCTGCAAGAAGATCATCGGCCTGGCAGATGGATTCGAGGTGGTGGCAGTCCTCCCCGTCGGCAAGCCCGCAGTGAAAGGCAGCCAGGGGCCACCCCGCAAGGAGCTGAAAGATTTCGTACACCTCGATACCTTCGGGAAGCCCTTCTAAGGGTATCGGGCGTAGGCGGGAGGGTGATCAGGAGCACTCACGTCATGACCTGCGCCGAGGCCTTGGAGCTGGAGACCGAAGAGGCGGTCTCGCTCGTTGCAAGCGGGGAATGCATCCACGGGATCACCGCCTTCCTGTCCAGGCAGAAACCCGTTTCCCCCGACCCGGATTAGCCACGGGCATATTTGCACCTCCAAGCTATGCCTCCTCATTGTCCGCTATCTTTCCGGTTTTGCCTTCTGCCCAAAGTATCGGGTCTGACCCTCGTGGATACGGGGCGTGACGGATACCCACCACAAGGACACTGATTCTAAAAGCATTGTCGCATACCTGCCTCAGGGTAAGCGCCCGGTGCAAGGCTTTGTGCAGCCGGCGCAGCCCCGATTGCAGGCTGGTGGCAACGGGATCATGGAGTATCTCTTAATACCTGATAAATCTGAGTGCAATCGTATCAGTTCTGTTGACTAAATCCCTTTTCGCGTGTAGATTGAATGTTGATTCACATTTCACTTGTTCGAAAAACGAATTAACCAACAAACAAAACAGAGGAGGGTATAATGGTCAGGAGAATCAATAAGGCCGCGGTTATCGGGTCTGGAATCATGGGGGGTGGCATTGCTGCGCTCCTCGCCGCTGCAGGCGTGGAAATGCTCCTGCTCGACATCGTTCCGTTCGACCTGAAGGATGAAGAGAAGCAGGACAAGAAGGCCAGGAACCGGATCGTCACTATGGGGCTGGAAGGCGCCATCAAGGCGAAACCGCCGTTGTTCTACAGCAAGGACGATGCCATGCGCATCTCCACCGGCAACCTGGAAGACGATTTCGACAAGCTGGCCGAGTGCGACTGGATCATCGAGGTGGTCGTCGAGAACCTCAAGATCAAGCAGCAGCTGTTCGCCCGCATCGACAAGGTCCGCAAGCCGGACGCCATCATATCCTCCAATACCTCCGGCATCCCGCTCAAGGCCATGTCCGAAGGCTTGAGCGCGGGCTTCAAGGAGCACTTCCTGGGCACGCACTTCTTCAACCCGGTCCGCTACATGCACCTTCTGGAGATCATCCCCGGGGAGGCCACCAAGAAAGAGGTCCTGGACTTCGTGGCTGAGTTCGGAGAGAACAGACTCGGAAAAGGCATCGTCTGGGCAAAGGACACGCCGAACTTCATCGGCAACCGCATCGGCATCCACGGCATCGGCGCAACCATGAAGGCCATGCTCGAGGACGGGCTCACCATCCCCGAGGTCGACGCCATCTTCGGCGCTCCCCTCGGCCGCCCCAAGACCGCCATCTTCGCCACCAGCGACCTGGTCGGTCTGGACACCATGACCCACGTTATGAAGAACACCTACGATCTGTGCGCAGATGACGAGGAGAGGGATGTGTTCAAGCTCCCCGACTTCCTCCAGGCCATGATCGACAAGAAGCTGCTCGGCAACAAGACCAAGGCCGGCTTCTACAAGAAAGAAATCATCGATTGGAAGAAGATCAAGAAGGTCATCAACCCCGCCACTGGCGAATACGAGACCTTCGACAAGGTCAGCTTCCCCTGCATCGATGCCGCGAAGAAGGCAAAGACCCTTCCCGAGAAACTCAAAGTCGTACTCGCCGGCGACGACAAGGCCGCCAAGTTCGCCTGGAAGGTCTTAGCAGCCTCGTTCATCTACGCAGCCAACCGCATCCCCGAGATCTCCGACACGGTGGTCGAGATCGACAACGCCATGAAGTGGGGCTACAACTTCGAGTTCGGTCCCTTCGAGTCCTGGGATGCCGTGGGCGTGAAGGAATCCGTGGAAAAGATGGCGAAGGAAGGCCTCAAGGTCCCGGAGAACGTCAAGAAGATGCTGGCCAAGGGCGCCACTTCCTTCTACAAGGTCGAGAAGGGCCAGAAATCATTCTATGACTTCGCCTCCGAGAGCTATAAGCCGGTAAAGACGAGCCCCAAGGCCCTGGTCATCGCCAATTTCAAGGCCGAGAACAAAGTCGCCCTGTCCACGCCTTCCTGCTCGCTGGTCGACATCGGAGACGGCGTATACTGCCTCGAGTTCCACTCCAAGATGAACGCCATCAACAAGGACATGGTGGACTTCATGGCCAAGGCAGGCGAGTACGTCAGTCAGAACGGCGTCGGCATGGTCATCGGCAACCAGGCGGGCGGCATGCCGGGCGCCTTCTCCGCAGGCGGAGACCTGGCCTTCATGCTGGGACTTGCCAAGGCGGGGAAGTTCGACGAGATCGACTCGTTCATAAAGACCGTCCATGAAGGCATCATGGGCGTACGGTATGCAAACTTCCCGGCCGTTGCAGCACCCTACGGGCTCACCCTGGGCGGCGGCTGCGAGATGTGTCTGACTGCAGACAGGATCGTGGCGCATGCCGACCTGTTCATGGGTCTGGTGGAGATCGGCGCAGGTCTGGTCCCGGGTGGCTGCGGCATGATCAACCTCTGGAGAAACTTCATCATGTCCAAGCCCGATGCGGCAAAGGTCACCGATTACGGCGGATTCTTCCTCAACGCCTTCATGGCAGTGGCCCAGGCCAAGGTGTCAAACTCGGCTGCCATGGCACGCAAGAGCGGGTTCCTCAAGGACTCGGACCGCATCGTCATGAACCGCGACAACCTCATTGGCGAGGCCAAGAAGGAAGTCCTGAAGATGGTGGATGACGGGTATGCCCCTCCGCTGAAGACAAAGATCCCCGTGTTCGGACGCGAGGCGCACGGTATGGTCTGGGCAGAGATGAACAACATGAAGGGCGGCGGATACATCACCCCGCACATGGAATTCATCGCCAAGAAGATCTGCGTCTGCATGTCGGGCGGCGACGTGCCCTGTGGAACTCTGGTCAGCGAAGAGCACCTCATGAAGCTCGAGAGAGAGGCGTTCGTCGATCTGTGGAAGACCGAGAACACGCAGAAGATGGCCGAGAACATCATGGCCACGGGCAAGCCGTTGTTCCTGTAATCGGAAAACATGAGAAAGAACTAGGAGGAAACCAATGAGAGAAGCATATATCGTACAGTCAGTAAGGACTCCCGGTTGCAGAAGGGGCAGGGGGGCTCTCGCATATACCAGGCCCGAAGATCTCCTGAAGACAGCCATCCTCGGGCTCATGGAGCGTGCCAAGGGTGTTGAGAAGAAGGACGTGGAAGATATATTGATAGGGTGTGCCTTCCCCGAGGCTGAGCAGGGGCTCAACATCGGCAGGATTATTGCCCAGATGACCGGGTTCCCTGACGAAACCTGCGGCGCCACGGTCAACAGGTTCTGCGCCTCCGGCCTAGAAGCCATATCACTCCAGGCCATGAGGATCATGGGCGGCATGTGCGATGTGGCCATCGGCGGCGGGCTCGAGTCCATGTCCATCGTTCCCATGGGCGGTAACCTGCCCAGGCCTCACCCGGAGCTGGCAAAGACATACCCGGATGCCTACATATCCATGGGCATGACGGCAGAGAACGTTGCCAACCGCTACAAGATCACCCGCGAGATGCAGGACACATTTGCATTCGGCTCACAGGCCAAGGCGGCCGAAGCCCAGAAAAACGGAAAGTACAAGGAGATCGTCCCGGTCGAGGCGGTCAGGTTCAAAGAGAAGAACGGCATCACCGTGAAAGAAACCTTTATCCAGGATTTCGACGACGGCGTAAGGCCCACGACCATGGAAGGCCTTGCAAAGCTCCGTCCGGCCTTCGCGGCCATGGGATCGGTCACGGCGGGCAACTCATCCCAGACCACCGACGGGGCTGCCTGTTCATTGATCATGAGCGGCGAGGCGGTCAAGAAGTTCGGCGTGAAGCCCATTGCCAAGTTCAAGGCCTACGTGGTCGCCGGCTGCCGCTCCGACGAGATGGGTGTAGGCCCTGCCTATGCGATTCCCAAGCTTCTCAAGGTCGCGGGCCTCGGAACGGCGCTCGATATAGCAGGCAACGCCATCTTCGAGATCAACGAGGCGTTCGCATCCCAGGCCATCTACAGCCTCCAGCAGATCGGGCTCTTTGACGAGAAGTACTATTCACACGAGAGTGACCAGCGCATCGTGAACGTCAACGGCGGCGCCATTGCGCTCGGCCATCCGCTCGGATGCACCGGCGCCAAGCTCTGCGCCCAGCTCATGAACGAGATGCAGGTCAGAGGCGTCAAGTACGGCGTCGAGTCCATGTGCATCGGCGGCGGCATGGGTGCCGCAGCCCTGTTCGAGCTCTGCGACTAGGAGCGGATCCACGAGAAGCACGCAAAGGGGTGCTGCCGGTTCCGGCAGCACCCCTCTTATCTTCGGTCCCTTGGCATTGCCCGGAAACAGGTCTTTCCCTTCAGCCGGACCTGTTCAATTGTGGTTAAATGTCTTGAAACGAAAGTCCCACTACTCCTCTCATTTGTCAGAAAGGGCGGGGAATGTCTTTGTAATCTGGCCGCAACTCGCTGAGATGTTTTGATATAAGGTCAGGGGATGTGCTTGTGGGGGTCCCTTGCAATCTTGCATATTGATGCTATTCTTAATTCCTATAGGCAAGCATGGATCGTTCTTCGGGTGAAAAGTCCCGGGGACGGGGATTGCCTGAAATGAATCGAGCGAAAGGGAGGGAAGTCATGCCTGAGGAAATCAAGGCAGGTTGTGCACGGCCCACAGGCGGGCCGGTGGGAGAAGATCCGCAGACAGCCCCTCCCGCAGGGGAGGGACCACGAAAGGAGGCGAAGGTCATGGTCAAGGTTGGAGGCAAGGCCCCGGATTTTACGGCCCCGGCTTACCTCAAGGGAAAGTTCGTGCAGGCTAAGCTCTCGGACTACCTCGGTAAGTGGGTAGTGCTCTGCTTTTATCCGGGCGACTTCACCTTTGTCTGAGCCACCGAGATCTCGGCAGTTGCCGAGAAATATGGCGAGTTCCAGAAACTCGGGGTGGAGGTCCTGTCCATGAGCGTGGACAGTGTGTTTGTGCACAAGATGTGGAACGACCATGAGCTCTCCAAGATGGTCACAGGCGGAGTGCCCTTCGCCATGCTCTCCGACGGCGGCGGCCGGGTGGGCAGCGTGTACGGCGTCTATGACCCGGATGCCGGGGTGGAGATGCGGGGCCGCTTCCTCATCGACCCTGACGGGGTCATCCAGGGCTACGAGGTTCTTACACCTCCCGTGGGAAGGAACGTGGGCGAGACGTTCCGCCAGATCCAGGCCTTCCAGCTCATTCGGGACAGCAAGGGCACCGAGGCCACGCCGTCGGGCTGGAAGCCGGGCAAGATCACCCTCAAGCCCGGTCCTGATCTTGTGGGCAAGGTCTGGGAGGTCTGGAAGACCTCCATGGCCTTTGACTGATGCCGGCCCCCCTTAAGACCCTTGTCGTGCGGGGCAGGCCCGAAAACAGGTCCGGCCCTTCATCCGGACCTGTTCGGTGAGCCTCCTACCCAGCAGGTACTCGACATATTTTGCCGCCTCGTTCCGGTGGATGCCGAGGCCAAAGGCAATGTCCTCAATGGTGCACGGTCGTCTGCGGAGCAGGTCCAGGACCATGTCCCTCGTCGCAGAGAACTCTGCGGCGCCGTGCACCCCCCGGAAGTCTGCAATGACCTCGGCCGGTGGAGTGAACAGTAAGGCGATTTTTTCCAGGAGGGTTCGATCGACGCCTGCTGCAAAATCTTCGGCAGGGGGCCGGGTGACCGTGTTCAGCTGCACCAGGTCCGTCCTGATCCTGTCAGCGCATGCAGCGATCTTCAAGGCCTCGTCCTTAAGTGCCGTATGACCGCCCATGATGAAGACCTCCAGCCAGTACCTGCCGTGGTAGCGATCCCTGAAGGCGGCAAGACCGTCTCGCATGAGTTCGAAAGAGATGGAGGGGTGCGGCCGGTTGACTGCGTTGAACATGCGGCCGTCCCCTGCATCCAGGGAGGGGATGACCAGTTGGGCCTCCAGCAGCTGTTCCCGGACGTCTGCCTGCCAGAGGAGCGAGCCGTTGGTCAGGACGGCGACCGGGATGTCCGTCAGGGAGCGGATACGCCCGATGAGTTCGCCGACCCGCGAGTACAGGGTGGGCTCACCGGAACCGCTCAGGGTGATCCAGTCCGGCCGGGATGCCAGCTTGCCTTTGAGCTCTTCAACGATCTCGTCCAGGGGAAACCACTCCTGTCGGTCCACGGTCAGATTGGCGGTACGGCCGAGCTGGCAGTAGATACAGTCATAGGTGCAGGTCTTGAACGGGACCAGGTCGACCCCGAGGGAACGGCCGAGCCGCCTGGACGGGACCGGCCCGAAGATGTGTCGCGCCTTTTGGCTGCCCGGGGTTGGATTATTCGTCATCACCCTGCCCGTTTCCTCCGGAGAGGAGAAACCGCCCCTGGTAGCGTTCAAGGTCTGCGAGGGTTTCCACGTGCACCGGCACGAGGTTATGCGGTAGCCGTGTGCGCGGCCAGAAGCTCACCTGTGTGCCCTCGTTCCCGTCCGGACAGGGCCTGCCTTTCCACTGCCTCACGATGAACGCCACGGCAAAGCACTGGACCTCGTCGCCACCCGGGTAGGTGAACCGCTGCTGCGGGCCTGAATATAGCGCCATGGGCTCGGCCGAGACGACCGTGAGCCCGGTCTCCTCGAGCACCTCCCGCCTGAGTGCCTCAAGGGCCGTTTCCCCGAGCTCCACGCACCCTCCGGGGAGACCCCAGCACCCGGTATCGGAGCGCTGTTGGAGCAGGACCTCTCCCTCATCGTTGATGATAAGAGCGCGCACCCCTGGCACGAAGATGCATTGTGTGCCCACCAGGGATCTGATCATGCGCGCATACGATTCCATTCCTTTACCCTTCCAGATTCAGGACCGTGCAGGCAAAAAAAAAGCGCCTCTGGGGAAACTCGTGCTGGAGGCGCTCCACCAAGTCCCGGCCGGTGCAGTAGGCCGGGAAGAGCTGCTGGATATCGAGGTCTTTCAATGCATCCACGGTCCTGTCCATGCGCTCCCTGCCAGCCTTAGGACCCGCCAGACGGCGGGTCCGCTTTAACATAACCAACTCATCCTCTCCAGCCATCTCTCACCGGGTCGGGCACGCTGTGGCACAGGGTAGGCATCACCTGTGATGCCTACCCCCTCCCCCTACCGCCGCCTCTACCCATGCCGCGACCACCACGCATACCCATGCCGCCGCCTCTGCCCAAGCCCTGCCCCATACCGAAATGATCGGCTACGTTAGCCCCGGTCGAAGCGGACAGCCGACCACTCTTGAACTTTTCGATCATGTCCCGGACCACACCTGAACAGCCGACCACGATGGTGATCCCTGCCGCGGAAAGCGCCTGGTGGGCGTTGGGTCCACAATTGCCGGTGAGAACATGCGTAATCCCTTTTTCAGCCACGAACTGAGCAGCCTGGATGCCGGCCCCCCCTCCAAGGGCAATGTTGGGATTCTCCATTGCTTGAAATTCCATGGTGTCCGTCTCCATCACCAGAAACCACGGACACCTGCCGAAACGTGGTTCTACCTGTGCGTCCAGGGAAGGACCTGTTGAACTAACCGCAATCTTCATGAAACACCTACCTTTCTCTCTGCCGAAGGGAACGCTCCAGTATGACAATCATCCGGCGATCGTCCCGGCGGATTTGTGTGCTTCTCTCCATTCGGGTGCTGCTCAGGGCTGCATACCCTTCACCTGGAGTTCTTCGACCCGTTTTCGGATACCCTCCAAGGTCTGTTCCAGGTACTTTGTCTGCCCCTTCAGAACTTCAATCTCCTGTTCCCTCGCGAGAGGAGGGACCGCTGGCTCAGCGCAAGGCCAACCCCTTTCCCATGCGGGATGGAAGGCCGCCGAACGTTCCCAGCCCGGAAGGCCGGTTGCATGGTACCAGTGCCGCCAGCCATGGCCGCACCCTCTGCCCCGGCCCCCGAAGCCTTGTCCGAGGAAGGAATTCACGTATCCGGGGGCAGTGAAGCCGGAACAGAATCCCCCCCTCCGTCCCGTCATCGGTCCAAACCCGACAGGTCCAGTCCTATCTCCAAACGGCATGATCTTTTCCTCCTTTCTTCCATCGGTTTTCTTATTCTGTTCATTTTTTTCAGCGTCCCCAGCGATGCCCGCCCCTCCGTCCCTGGATGCGGAGCCTCCGCCGGTTGCCGCAACAGCCGGGCATCATGAAACGATCGTCGGTCAGCCGTCTGTCCATAAAGGAATCGACAACGCCCTCCACGTCGCCGCAGATGAATCCGGCCACCTGTATGCCTTCTCTCATGAGCGCGGTTTCCAGAACATGGGACAGGGCCCCGCACACGAGCACGTCCACCCCGAGCACGGATACCTCCCTGGCCCTCTGAAAGGGGTGACGGCTGATCAGTGCCCTGCTTTCACGAAGGATCTCCCTGTTGCCCTCGATCTCGACGACATACAGGCTATCTGTCACATCGAAGACCGGTGATATACGTTCTCCCCAATGGGCTATCGCAACCTTCATGAGAATGTATCAGCAATAGGGATGCCATCTCCACATATTGATAATCCAGCAATTATTTCAGCATGATAGACATTGTTTAAAAATGCTTTTAGAAAATATACGTGCAATATGCAATAAATCAGAATCTTGACTATTGCATGTTGCAATACTAAAAAATGTAAAGGGGAGTTTGTGCGACAGGAGGAACCGGTGGGGAAGCAGAAGGAACGTGACATCATCCTGGATTCCCTCAACGAGGGTGTTTTCACGGTGGGCTCGGACTGGCGTATAACTTCTTTCAACCGTGCGGCCGAGCGCATTACCGGCGTATCCCGGGAAGAGGCTCTGGGTAAGACATGCTTCGACGTATTCCATGCGGACATCTGTGAGAAGGCCTGCGCCCTGCGGCGTACCCTCGCAACCGGCACGCCCACGGTGAACGCCACGGCCCACATCATCAATATCCTGGGACAGCGCGTGCCGATCCGCATCTCGTCGGCCATCCTCAGGGACGAAGAAGGAAACCACATCGGGGGGGTGGAGACGTTCCAGGACCTGAGCCAGGTCGAGCAGCTCCGGAAGAAACTTGAGGGACGTCGGACCTTTGAGGATATCATCGGACGGAGCCCGGCCATGATGAATCTCTTCGAGATCCTGCCGCAGATCGCCCAGAGCAGCAGTACGGTACTCATTGAAGGTCCCAGCGGCACCGGAAAGGAGCTTTTCGCCCGGGCCATCCACAACCTCTCTCCCCGCAGGAAGAAACGCTTCGTCCCGGTGAACTGCGCGGCCCTGCCTGATACCCTGCTGGAGAGCGAGCTGTTCGGGCACAAGGCCGGGGCTTTCACCGATGCCAGGCGAGACAAAGCAGGCCGGTTCACCCTTGCGCACGGTGGAACCCTCTTCCTTGACGAAATCGGGGACATATCGCCGGCTCTGCAGGCAAAACTTTTGCGGGTTCTCCAGGATCACATCATAGAACCCCTGGGGTCTGTCGAACCGGTCAAGGTGGATGTGCGAGTGGTGGCGGCCACGAACAAGAACCTTGCAGAACTCATCCGTTCCGGCACGTTCCGGGAAGACTTGTACTACCGGATCCGCGTCGTTCACCTTATGCTGCCCGGCCTGAAGCAGCGCCGGGAGGACATCCCACTGCTCGTCGACCACCTCGTTTCCAGGTTCAATCACCTGCAGGACAAGGACATAGCCGGCGTTTCCCCAGAGGCCATGGCCCGCCTCATGGAGCACGACTTCCCGGGCAATGTCCGCGAGCTGGAGAACATCATAGAACAGGCCTTCGCGCTCTGCCGCGGCAGCGTCATCGAGTTGCACCATCTGCCGCCCGAACTGCGCCCGGCTGCGGCATCGGGATCTGACGTCTTCGGCCCCATGAGTCTGCATACCATGGAAAAGCACTTCATCGTCGAAACACTCAGACGCTACAGCGGAAATCGGAAAAGAGCAGCCCATGCTCTGGGAATCAATGCCAGCACGCTCTACCGAAAGATACTCGCACACGGTATTGAAATACCTGAATCGGACGGGCGAGGCAGACGAAGATAGACGTGCATTGTGCAATGATGTCTTGACGTGAAGCCCCTTATTGACTGCATCGGTGAAGTATGTCTCGGTATGTGCTTTCCGGTCCGCCGCAGGTGCTACAGTAGCAGGCATGCTACATAACGTCGCTTATGGGTCGCATATTAGAGACTCTAGAGGCATGTCCGCACACCCACCGCTCATCGGATAATCCCGGTATCCTGCCGTGTTTATGAAATGTATCACCCCGGATATTTCCTGGCATGGTCTGTGCTGGTCGCAGGGTCAAGATGGATCGTCCAGAGCAGACGAGAACCATTCAAAAATCTTACGATAAGGAGAATGTACCGTGATAAAATCATGTCTGAGTAAGATATCCGCGGTTTTTATCATCATGGGTGTCGTTGCATTCGTAGCGCCGCCGCATGCCCTGGCTGAGCCGAAGGGGACCCTCGTCATCTTCCATGCGGGAAGTTTGACCATGCCCTTTGATGCCATGGAAAAGGCATTCGAGGCCAGGTATCCGGGCGTGGACCTGCAGCGTGAAGCCAGTGGCAGCCAGTCTGCTGCACGCAAGGTAACCGACCTGAACAAACCCTGCGATATCATGGTATCCGCCGATTTCAAGGTAATCGACAAACTTCTCGTCCCCAAGTATGCCGACTGGAATATCCGGTTCGCCACCAATCAGCTCGTGCTCTGTTACACGGACAAGAGCAGGCTCGCCAGTAAGGTGAATGCGAAAAACTGGTATGACATCCTCCAGACCAAAGGGGTTGTCTGGGGTCACTCCGACCCGAACCTCGATCCCTGCGGATACCGTGCCCTGATGGTGCTCCAGCTCGCGGAGAAGTACTACAAAAAGCCAGGACTGTATGACAAATTGCTTGCAAACCGCCCCCAGGAGAATGTCCGGCCCAAATCGGTCGAGCTGGTGTCCCTGCTCCAGTCCGGCAACATGGACTATGCGTGGGAGTATCTCTCCGTTGCCGTGCAGCAAGGACTGAAGTATGTGGTCCTCCCTGACGAGATCAACCTCGGCAATTACAAACAGGACCCGTTCTATTCCCAGGCCGTGGTAAAGGTGACTGGGAATAAACCCGGTGAATTCATGGAAATGAAGGGAGATTCTGTTACGTATGGGGTCACTCTCATCAGAAATGCCCCAAACAAAGAGGCGGCGATCGCATTCCTCAAATACCTGCTCGACCCCAATGGCGGCTTGAAGGTCTTGAAAGACCAGGGCCAGCCGCCCTTCATTCCCTGCAGGGTTCCTACGGAAAAGATGAAATCCCTTCTGCCGGCAGAGCTGAAGGTGTTGGTTGAAGTTAAGGACTAACAGGCAGATTGTCATGGTGAGGAGGGAGCCGTTTTACTGGGTGTCGGTGTCCTGTGGCATCGTGGTCCTGGCATTCATTCTCCTGCCGCTCGTTGAAATGATGACGGCCCCCTCCTCTGCCATGCTCAAAGAAACGCTCAAAGACAAAGAGGTCGTACACTCGATCTGGCTGAGCATATACACGGCGGTCTCGGCGGCGGGCATATCCTTCGTGCTCGGCACGCCGCTGGCCTTTGTGCTCGCCCGATCACAGTTCAGGGGCAAGCACCTCATCGAGGGCATCATTGACCTGCCCATCGTGATACCGCATCCCGTGGTCGGCATCGCCATCCTGAGCGTGGCCGGAAGGAACCATTGGCTGGGCCATTTCATGAGTGAGATCGGTATCAGGATCATGGGCAGCACCACAGGCATCATTACCGTTCTCACCTTCGTGGGCATGCCCTTCTATATCAATACGCTCAAGTCCGGGATCGAGGCCATCTCTCCCCGGTTGGAAAACGTTTCCCGGAGCCTTGGCGCCACCATGTGGAGCACGTTTGTCAGGATCACCTTCCCCCTTGCATGGCGAAGCGTTCTGGTCGGGCTCATCATGTGCTGTGCACGTGCCATCAGCGAGTTCGGGGCCGTTGTGGTGGTTGCCTATCACCCGATGATCGCTCCGGTGCTCATCTATGAACGCTACGAGGGGTACGGGCTCAAATACTCCCAGCCAGTGGCGGTATGGCTGGTCCTCATATGCCTGACGCTGTTCCTGGTCCTCAGGATCCTCGCCCTCCCGAGAAAGAAGACATCATGATCGAAATCAGAGGACTCAAGGCGCACCTAGGCGAATTTCGCCTGAAAGACATCGACCTCTCCATTGACGACGGGAGTTTCTTCGTACTCATGGGCCCCACCGGTGCCGGCAAGACCGTCCTGCTGGAGGCTATTGCCGGGTTGGTTCCTGTCCTAGGCGGGAGCATCGCCATCGGAGGCAGGGACATGACCCGATTGCCGCCGGAGAAACGGGGTGTCGGCATCATGTACCAGGACTATGCCCTGTTCCCGCACCTGACAGTCGCTCACAACATCACCTTCGGCCTGCGCTACAAAAGGCATGACAGGAGGTCTGCCGAGAAACGGCTCGGGCAGCTTGTGGATGACCTCGGCATCGGCAACCTGCTCCTCCGGCACCCGGAAACGCTGAGCGGCGGGGAACTTCAGAGGGTGGCCCTGGCACGGGCACTCATGGTGGAGCCCCGGGTGATCCTCCTTGACGAGCCGCTCTCGGCTCTCGACCAGATCTTCAGGGAGGAAATCAGGTCGTTGCTCAAGCAGATTCACCGGAGCTCGCGCATAACCTTCTTCATGGTGACACACGACTTTTCCGAGGCGCTGACGCTCGCCACCAAGGCGGCCATCATGAACAAAGGTGCAATCGTGCAGACCGGGACGATCCGGGACATCTTTCAGCGGCCTTCCTCCTCCTTCGTAGCCGATTTTGTGGGCATGAAGAACATCTTCCCCGCCGCATTCAACGGCACCTCTGCCAGGGTTGGCACCCTCTCCGTCGAGGTACCGCACGCACACCACAACTCCAGCGGCAACATCGCAGTCAGGCCGGAGGATATCGTGATCAGCCTCAAGCCCTTGGAATCGAGCATGCGCAACTCGTTTGAGGGTGTCATAAGGAGCATCATCGACCAGGGTTTCCTCTCCGAAATCCTCGTCTCCGTGCAGGACGTGGTGTTTACTTCACTCGTCACCAAGGGCTCGGCCGTTGATCTGGGCCTGGACATCGGCACGAACGTGCGGATCTCGTTCAAGACATCTGCCGTGCATATCTTCTGAATGGAGACCCCATTCAAGATAGCTCCGCCGAGGGGACGCGATCAGGATCCCTTCGGGACGTCTTCCCGTGTAATCCAGGGTCTCTTGTCTTTTCCCACGTTCTTCGATGTCTCCGCCACGATCCAGTCAAAGGGCAGATCGGCATGGAACCCGAACTTTTCGACGTACTCGATGTACTTCCCTCCGTGGGAATCCTCTGCGGGGAGGGTGGCGTCTGCCTGTCCGTCCCAGTCAACGACAGGAACGCCGATCCTTTCGCACAGGGCTCGATCAAAGGTCGGGGCTACGCTCACCCAGGCGTCTCCCAGGAAGAGCCGGGTGTATCCGTGGCGGGGAAAAATGTTGGTCCCGGTGAATTGTACGATCTTTGCAGGGGCCTTGTGGTTACGGATCCTGGCAAAGGCGAGGCCTGCAGGGATGCCTGAAGCCCGTGCCAGGGCGGCGAGCAGGACCGCCTTCTGTACGCAGTAGCCCTTGCCCCACGCGAGTATACGCGACGCCATGAAGTCTTCCTTGAAGACCGAGATCATGTAGAGGTTGTAGGGAATCTCGTCGCGGACAAAAGAGAAGAGCCTGAGAGCCTTTTCTCCCGTCGAAGTGCAGCCCGTAATCAGTTCGTGAGCTGTTGCCTGGATCCGCTCGTGGTTGCAGTCAATGGTGTCGGTCGGCCTGAGGTATGCTTCCAGGTCACTCATGTCCTCTTCATCCTCCCTTTTCTTCCCGAACTGTCCGACCCTGCGAGAGACCGGTCAAAGTCCTTGCCCCTAGCGATGAGGGGATGAGGGTCGGCACCTGGCAACCGTATCCCCTGTGGCTTTCCCATTCACCCTTTCGACTTGTCCATCCACCGCTTCCTGATGGGTCGCTCTCATGCGCCTCTCCGCTCATGGATCCGGTTTGCGGAACCTCTCCTATCCTGCTGTTACCAGGCACCATCATGACCATCCCTCCCTTGCCTGTGAGTTCCTGGCACACCCGTTGCTTCTCTCTTTCCTGGGGGGAACAGCTCAAACGGGGATGCATCTATCAGTTGCCTTGGAATCATAATCATCCCCTGCATCGTCTAAATACGCAACAATTTCCTTACAAGGAGGAATCCATGAAAAAGTCAACAATTTTTGCGGCAGCGATCTTGCTCTTCGCCTTTCTTCTCACGCCTGGTGCATTCGCGCAAGGTGGCCCGGGGTTCAGATGGCACGGCAGCGGAGGTTGGGGCATGGGAACACCCTATCAGCGCATGTACGACCCGTCGAAAATAGTGACCGTCAAGGGAACCGTGGCGGAACTGACGACGGTTGCGCCCATGAAAGGCATGTATCAGGCCGTGGCCCTCATGGTGAAGACGGACACGGAAACCCTGGAGGTGCACCTCGGGCCTGAGTGGTATGTCGGGAGACTCGATACCCAGATCCGGAAAGGCGACATTGTCGAGGTGATGGGGTCGAAGACAAGCTATTCCGGTAAAACGTGGATCGTCGCAGCAGAGGTCAAGAGGGGAAAAGATGTCCTGGTCCTGAGGAACAAGGCTGGAGTCCCTGTCTGGTCAGGCTGGAGAAGGAGGTGAACAACGGGTGAAATACAGGGGCCTGGCGAAAATCCCGGCTGCGTTCTATGTGAAATCGGGGTGAGTCGGGAAAAGGTCCACTCGCAGTCTCCTGTCCCCGTTGGTGCCCGTTCCATAGTCGTGCATCTCGGCAAGGGGAGAAGCTTGCCCGGTGTTGCATGAGCCGATGTTTCTGCGGTCAAATGCGCCGATTATGGCATGCCAAGGCCTCTCCTCCGCATCGGAAAGTGCAGGCATTCATCTTGGTTCCGGCCGTATCCCGGGAAATCTCGTGATGTCTGCAGAGCAATCTGGTAGAATGCATAGAGGGCATATCCATACTTTTCAGGAGCGATTCATCACGGGCCACGGGGTCAGCGTACTTATGAAAAAGGAACAGGGAGAGAATCGGTCATCATCACCCGCGCCGACGGAGTCGATACTGGAGAGCATATCCGACGGGGTCTTCACGGTCGACGGTGCTTGGCGCATCACGTCATTCAACCGCGCAGCTGAGGAGATCACCGGGGTCCCTAGGGAGGAGGCCGTGGGCAAGCCCTGCTCCGAGGTCTTCCGGGCGAGCATGTGCGAGTCGGACTGCGCCCTGCGGCACACCATGGAGACAGGCTCCCCCATCATCAGCAAATCCGCCTTCATCGTCGACGCCCATGGGCATCGCATACCCATCAGCGTATCCACCGCGATCCTTCGGGATGCCGAAGGCCGCATCATCGGCGGAGCAGAGACCTTCCGCGACCTGAGCCTGGTGGAAGAGCTCAGGAAGGAGATCGAAGGACGTTTCAAGATCGGCGACCTGGTGAGCAGAAGCGCATCCATGCGCAGGATATTCGACATCCTCCCTCACGTGGCCGCCAGTGACAGCACCGTGCTGCTCCTTGGGGAGACCGGAACCGGGAAGGAGCTCCTGGCACGGGCGATTCACGCGTTCAGCTCCCGGAGCAAAAAACCCTTTATCGCGATCAACTGCGGTGCCCTGCCGGATACGCTTCTGGAATCAGAGCTGTTCGGCTACAAGGCAGGGGCCTTCACCGGCGCAGACAAGGACAAGCCCGGCCGCTTCGCACTCGCCGAAGGAGGATCCATCCTCCTCGATGAGATCGGCGAGATCAGCCAGGCCCTGCAGGTGAAGCTCCTCAGGGTTCTCCAGGACAGGATCTATGAGCCGCTGGGGGGGACAAGACCGCTCAAGGCCGACGTGCGGGTGATCGCTGCCACCAACCGGGATCTGGCCGCCCAGGTGAAAAGGGGCGTCTTCCGGCAGGACCTCTACTACCGGATCAATGTGGTGAAAATAGAGCTCCCTCCCTTGAGAAAACGCAAAGAGGACATCCCCTTGCTGGTCGACCATTTCATTGCGCGGTTTAACGCCCTGCAGGGGAAATCCCTAACAGGTATCGGCGCCGAGGCAATTGCGTACCTGATGGCCCATGACTTCCCGGGAAATGTCCGGGAGCTGGAAAACATCATCGAACATGCCTTCGTTATGTGCAACAGGGGAAAAATCAGGCAGGACCATCTGCCGGAAGAGATCTTTCCGCGGGTTTCTCCACCGCCCCACGGCACAACTATCCATGCCGCCATGAGAACCATGGAGGCCAGAACCATCACCGACGCGCTGCGAAGGAACAACTATAACAGGCTCGCAACCGCCCGCGAGCTCGGCATGCACAAGAGCACCCTGTTCCGAAAGGTCAGGCGCCTCGGCATCGATCTCCCCGAGCAGGACGGACGCTCCCGCCGGCCCTCTGAATAGAGTAGCTCTCGCGCGCCTCTGCAAACCCATTCCGTCGTATTTTTGCACCGCTCTCCTTGCCGTGTACCCCATCCACAGATTCCCCCTACCTATTTGTTATCAGGGTTTTTATAGACGAATGTCCCTTCCCGGGAACACCTGGCACAAGAGTTGCTCTTCTTTCCCAGTATGGAACAGTTCATCAAGGGTGAAACGGAATGAAGGTGGCCTTGTCGATCTTCAATGGTCGGATATCCCCGGTCTTCGATGTGTCGCGGCGGATTCTTCTCCTTGAACTGAGAAACGATGGAGTCATAGCTCGGGAGGAGGCGTCGTTCGAGCACGACGAACCGATGCATAAGACATCCAGGCTCGCCGAGCTGAAGGTGGACACCCTGATCTGCGGGGCCATATCCAGACCGTTGGCAAGCGCCTTCAGTGCTTGCGGAATCAAGGTTATTTCCTTTATCGCGGGCGATATCCAGGAGGTCATAAACGCCTTCATGAGTGATGGTCTGCCAGCCCCCGAGCTGACCATGCCGGGGTGTAGACGGCAGGGAAGGCGGCAACGGTGCAGCGGAAAACAAGATGACCGTGAGGACCATCATGACTGAAGCGGATGCCGGCGGATCTCTGCGCCGTAAAAAAGAAGGAGCGGTTATGATCATGCGACAGACCATGAGATACCGTTTACGCCTGCGAGGGGGGCTCCAGGCGGGGGGACGACTGCTTCGCGGCAAAGGCTCGATAGGGCCGGCCATCCTCGGGCTCATCGCCTGGGACCTGACTGATCCGAACGGGTATCTGAGGAATGCTGCAAAAAGAGTCATAAAGAAACTATCCGGGGCAAAGAGAATCACGTTTGGAGGGAATGTGCCTCGCGTGGAGACAGAAGAAACCCCGAAAGAGGACCGCCTGGAAATCGAATTCCAGGAAAGGAGGAACGACGATGCCGAGAGGTGATGGAACAGGGCCGAGAGGCCTAGGAGCAAAAACGGGCAGAGGCATGGGGCAGTGTGGCGGAAGGGGGATATCCCCGGGAAACGAAACCCCTCAATCGGAGCCCAAACAGGGGGAATCGACCCCAGCGAGCCGCGGACCCGGAAGGAGAAGAGGTCAGGGGAATACTCGGCAGAGATAGCGCCGGGAAAAGAAGATACCGGGCATAACAACAGACAGAAAAGGAGCACATCATATGAAGATAGTCATTACATCCAGTGGAACAGACCTCCATGCGCAGATGGACCCCCGGTTCGGTCGCGCCGGGTACTTTATCTGCATCGATACCGAAAGCGGCGATTTCCAGGCCGTTGATAACGCCCAGAACCTGAATGCCCCTCAGGGGGCGGGGATCCAGGCAGCGGAGAAGGTGTCGCGGCTCGGCGCAAAATGCCTGATCACCGGCAACTGCGGACCAAAGGCATTCCGTGCGCTTCAGGCGGCAGGCATAAAAATTTATACCGGAGCCAAAGGCACTGTCGGTGAGGCTGTCGATCAATTCAACTCAGGCAAGCTCACCGAGGCAACCGCTGCGAATGTCGATGGTCACTGGGCATAGGATGACCGCCTCATGAGGATAGCCATCGCCTCGGGAAAAGGGGGAACGGGCAAGACCACGGTCGCCGTCAACCTCGCCCTGTGTATTCCGGGCCATGTGCGCCTGCTCGACTGCGACGTGGAAGAGCCCAACTGCCATATCTTTTTGAAGCCGGACATCAAGGAAGCTCATCCTGTCACCGTACCCGTGCCGTCGGTGAATGAAGATACGTGTACGGGCTGCGGCGAGTGTTCAGCGTTCTGCGAGTACAATGCCATTGCCTGTGTCGGGGGGTGCGCGTATCCGTTCCCCGAACTCTGTCACGGCTGCGGCGGGTGCATGAAGATCTGCCCGGTATCGGCCATCACCGAGGTCCCGCGCGTGGTGGGAGCAGTGGAGGCAGGGGTGTCCGGCGATCTTGAGTTCATCCAGGGAAGAATGAACATCGGCCAGGCCATGTCGCCTCCGATCATCAGGGCAGTGAAGCAGTATGTTCTCACGGTCGGCACAACGATCATCGACTGCCCCCCGGGAACCTCGTGCCCGGTGATCGAAGCCGTTCGGGACGCCGACTTTGTCCTCCTCGTGACCGAGCCGACCCCCTTCGGCCTCCACGACCTGAAGCTGGCGGTCGACACCATACGCAAGCTCGGGCTGCCGCTCGGGGTCATTATCAATCGGTGCGATATCGGAGATGCGCGAGTGGAGGAATACTGCACAGGGGAAAGAATCTCCATCCTCCTGACGATCCCGGACGACCTCAGGATCGCACAGGCTTACTCCCGCGGGGTGCCGGCAGTCAGGGCCCTGCCGGAGCTCGCTGTGCAATTCGAAGACCTCTACAAGGTCATCACGGGAACGATCCGCTGCGGGGAAAAAGAGCAATGCAGCTCAAGGCGGTGCGATTAGCATGAGAAAAAGCAGGTCATCATGAAAGAGATCGTGGTCATAAGCGGAAAAGGGGGAACGGGCAAGACGAGCATCGTGGCATCGTACGCTGTGCTGGCAAAGGATGCGGTGCTTGCCGATTGCGATGTGGACGCATCAGACCTTCACCTCATCCTCTCTCCGATGGTCAGCGAGACGCATGTATTTCAAAGCGGGAGAGTGGCGCACATCCGCCGGCAAGACTGCACCCGGTGCGGGGTGTGCATGGACAATTGCCGGTATGATGCGGTTCTGAAGACAAAAGAGCAGGGGCAAGACGATCACTACACCATCGATGCGATCTCCTGCGAGGGATGCGGGGTGTGCGTGAGGTTCTGCCCCGAGAATGCCATTGATTTCCCCGAGCGGACCTGCGGCCAGTGGTATGTCTCGGCCACCCGCTGCGGTCCCATGGTCCACGCCAGGCTCGATATCGGGGCCGAGAATTCGGGCAAACTCGTCACCATTGTCCGCTCAAAGGCCCAGCAGCTTGCCAGGGAACAGGGCAAAGATCTGGTCATTGTCGACGGCTCCCCGGGCATCGGCTGCCCGGTCATCGCCTCCATCACCGGGGCCTCCCTCGTGGTCGTGGTAACGGAGCCGACCCTCTCGGGGATTCACGACATGAAGCGAGTGCTCGAACTGGGAAGGCATTTCAACGTCAGGTCTGCGGTGTGCGTGAACAAGTGGGACCTGAACCCGGACATGACCGAGGATATCGAGCACGAGGCCGCACGCTGCAACGCCCCCGTCATCGGCAGGATCCACTATGACCGCTCCGTCACGCAGGCGCAGGTACACGGCCAAGCCGTTGTTGAGCATGATGATACACTGGCAGCACACGACATCAGGAAAGGATGGGAAGAACTATGTCACATGATTGCATAACCGGGGATCCTGCTGGTCTGGAGAACACCTTCGGGCCCATGAAAAACCCCGATGGACACGCCCGCATCACCGGGCCGTGTGGAGACACCATGGAGTTCTGGCTGAAAGTCGAGGGTGACCATATCACAAAAGTCACCTTTACCACCGACGGGTGCGATCACTCGAGCGCCTGCGGCTACACGGCGGCAACCCTGGCCCGGGGCAGGCATATCGATGAGGCCGCCCGGATCGGGCAGAAGGAAATCCTGGACGCGCTGGTTAATCTCTCCGAAGAATCCACCCACTGCGCACTCCTGGCATCCAACACGCTCAAGGCTGCCCTTGTGGACTTCAATG
This sequence comes from Deltaproteobacteria bacterium, assembly GCA_021372395.1. Lineage (GTDB taxonomy): Bacteria > Desulfobacterota > Desulfomonilia > UBA1062 > UBA1062 > MWEI01. The sequence continues at coordinate 10,913 of JAJFUP010000075.1, read as the reverse complement.
TGCAGAAGAAATCCAAAGCAAAAGCATCCTGCGGCTCCTGCAGCAAAGCGGACTGTACCGCAAAGGCCACCAAACCCGGGGAGAGCAGCAAGGATTTTGAGGAACGCCAGGCCCTAAAGCGACGCCTCTGCCAAATAAGACACAAGATCCTCGTGCTGTCGGGCAAGGGGGGCGTAGGCAAGAGCACGGTGGCCGTCAACCTGGCGGTTTCGCTGTCTCTTGAAGGCAAACGGGTGGGCCTGCTCGACATCGATATCCATGGCCCCAGCGTACCGAAGATGCTCCATCTCGAAAATGCCAAGATGAAGGTGGAGAACGAGGCAATGATCCCCATTGAGATCGGGGGTCTGAAGGTCATGTCCATAGGCCTCCTTCTGGGCAGCACCGACGATGCGGTGATATGGCGCGGACCCATGAAGATGGGGGTCATAAAGCAGTTTCTCGCGGACGTGGAGTGGGGCGAACTGGACTACCTCGTGGTGGATTCCCCCCCCGGGACGGGCGACGAGCCGCTGTCCATCTGCCAGCTCATCGGCAATGCCGACGGCGCCCTCATCGTCACCACCCCGCAGGACGTGGCAACCGCCGATGTGAGGAGATCCATCTCCTTCTGCAGGGCCCTCGACATGCCGGTGCTGGGGGTGGTTGAGAACATGAGCGGTTTCGTCTGTCCCAAGTGCGCAGAGGTGACAGACATCTTCAATTCCGGGGGAGGGGAGACGATGGCACGCGAAATGGGGGTGAAATTTCTCGGCCGCATCCCCCTGGATGCGTCCATCGGCAAGGCGTGCGACGAGGGGACCCCGTTTGTCCATCAGTACGCCCTCTCCCAGACCGCCAAGGCCTTTGAAAAGATTATCCGGCCGATCCTGGCCCTTTCAGACAAAGACTCGCCCGGCATGGATGATCACAAAGAAGAAATCAATTAATCGGAGGATAGTATGCGAATCGCTTTACCGGTCCATGACGAAAGACTCTGTATGCACTTTGGACACTGCGAGAAGTTCGCTCTGTACGACATTGACGAGCAGACCAAGGCCATTCTCAAGAAGGAGGAAATCCCTGCTCCCGTACACGAGCCGGGATTGCTCCCCAAGTGGCTTCACGATCGCGGGGCAACGGTCATCATCGCCGGCGGCATGGGATCGCGGGCCCAGCAGTTGTTTAAAGAAAATGGGATCAGTGTCGTCGTGGGAGCGCCAGCGGAAATCCCTGAAAAGCTGGTGGCTGACTATCTCTCGGGTATTCTCCAGTCCGGGGAAAACATCTGCGATCACTGAAATGGGCGGGGAAAGAGCGGCCTGAATGGGATACGATTCTCAGCATGGCCGCTCCATTCCCCTCTGATCGCTCTTGATTGATTCCGTCAGGCAGACTAACGGGTTACAGGTTATCTGCTGGCTGGTCGTTGCCTGAGAAAGAGGAGGTTCGGGTATGGTCGATACCTGCCGCATCACGGTCCTTTCAGAAAATATTGCGCATGACGATGGCTTGAAACCTGAGTATGGGTTATCGCTGTGGATCGAGGTTGACGGGGTGAAGATCCTCTTCGACACCGGTCAGAGTGACAATTTCGCCCGGAACGCGGAGCGGATCAATGTCCCCCTCGAACAAGCCGACTTCCTGGTGGTGAGCCACGGGCACTTCGATCACACGGGCGGCATCGCCCACGCACTGACGAAGTGTCCGGATGTCCGAATTTACCTCCACCCCGACGCGCTCGTCACCCGGTACATCAGGCTCGCCCCGAACTCCGTTCTGCAGATCGGCATGCCGGATCCCTCGCGGAAGGCCCTCGAAGCCAAACACGCTCAATGTCGCTGGACAGGAAAACCCACCCGCATCTCCGAGCATGCATTCATAACAGGTCCTGTCCCCAGGGAGACCGACTTCGAGACTATCGGCGAAGACTTCTGGCTCGACGAGAACTGCAGTACTCCGGACCACATTCATGACGATCAGTCCCTGTGGTTGGAAACAAGCAAGGGGCTTGTCGTGATCCTGGGGTGCGCCCACGCGGGGGTGGTCAACACCATAGAGTTCATGCGGCGGCTGAGCGGTATACATACCGTCCGTGCAGTGGTCGGGGGCATGCACCTCATGAATTCGAGTACCGGGAGAATCGATGCCACGGCACAGGCCCTGAAGAAGTTGGGTATCGGGCTCCTGGCACCGTGCCACTGCACGGGAGAGGTGGCAACCGAGCACCTCAGGAAACACCATGCAGAGGTCTTTCAGCCCTGCGGAACAGGGAGCATCCTCAGCTTTGACCTCTGAACCTGCGGTTTCCACACCACGGCCAGGGGGATCGGTTCTTTCGTGTTTCATTGGATAAGTAACGTCTGATGTCAGGAGCATACATGAGTGAGAAAAAACAACGAGTCGTTGTTCTCGGGGCGAGCGACAACCCGGTTCGCTACGCCAATAAGGCTGTCCGCCTCCTCATCGAACACGGCCACGACGTTGTACCGATAAACCCCAGACTGAAGTCGGTTGAAGGAATTGAGGTCAGGCCAGACCTGACTCACATCGATGGTACGGTTGACACGCTGTCCATCTATGTTTCCCCCGAGATATCCGCGGCCATGGCCGAACAGATTCTCGCTCTTCAGCCGGCCAGGGTCATCTTCAACCCGGGGTCAGAGAACCCTGCCGTCCGGAAAGCCTTGAACGAAATGGGGGTACGGACCGAGGAATCGTGTACTCTGGTGCTTCTGCGGACAGGCGTGTTCTGAAAAGAACCGTGGCACACCGTGCGGCGAGACCCTCCCGACGGTATTCGGTGCATGACCGGCGGGATATATCCTGGTAGACGATGTGGCATAACCCTTTTTCCAGAAGGAGACCCCATGGAGGAGAAGATACAGATCGGTATAATCATCTGCGATCGATACCGCAGTTGCGCAGGCGGAAAGTGCTTCAGGTCATTGCGGAACAGACAAGGTGCATTCAGCAGATATCGTTCTGTCCCGGTTGAAGTGGTCGGGTATACAACGTGTGCCGGGTGTCCGGGCGGCAATGTGGAATATGCGGTAGAAGAAATGAAAAAGAACGGTGCAACGGTGATACATCTCGCCACGGGGCTCATCGTGGGGTATCCTCCCTGCCCCCATCTGACGTATTTCCGTGAGTTCATCGCAAAGAGATATGAGATCGAAGTCGTCTATGGAACCCATCCCATACCTCAGAAATACCTCCTCATGCACAAGAGCCTGGGAACGTGGTCAGGTCCGGGGTGGGAGGAAATCACCCGCGAAACACAGACGGATGAAAAAACACGCCTCTTGTATGACTGATGGATCTAGAACCGGAAATACGCCAACACTTGTTTTCCGTCACGGGGGGGAGATCACCCATGAAAGTTGAGTACACGCCGATCGGCATCATTCATTCACCGTTCAGCGAGCTCGAAGGTATGCCCATCCAGCCGACAGGTGCTGTCGGGATCAAGGGTTCGGTGGAGATCTTCCCCGAGTACCGGGATGGCCTGAAGGACCTCGACGGGTTCAGCCATATTATCCTCCTGTATCACTTTCATTGCAGCAAGGATTTCAAGCTCCAGATTGTTCCTTTCCTGGACACTTCGCCCCGGGGGGTCTTTGCAACCCGGGCACCCAGACGCCCGAATTCCCTCGGCCTGTCGGTGGTCAAACTCCTGAGGATCGAGGGCTGGATCCTCCATATCGAGAACGTGGACATCCTCGACAATACCCCCCTGCTGGATATCAAACCCCATGTCCCTGAATTCGACAATCAGACAGATGTGCGTACAGGCTGGCTCGAGGGTGTGGGCGAGACCGTGTCCCGGATAAGGTCGGACGAACGGTTCTCACGACCTGAAGATACCTCTGCTGAGAAAAAAACCCCCTAGACACCTGTGCCTTTTAAGCTCACGTCAAGAGGCGAACCGGGAAAAACACGGTCCCAGGAAAGCAAGGGGCGGGAGGAGAGAAAGAATCGATTGAAAGGACTCCACACTTTCCTCTCCAAAAATTGTGTTTGACAGAAGCTGTCGGCTCATTATATCGTTTATCGTCGATGATAGATAATACAGGAGGCAAGGGAATCAATCTCACCACGGGAGCGAAAAACCCTGGGTCTGCGGAGGATCTTTCTTCTGCTCAAATTCCCGGAAAAGACACCGGGAGGGCGCTCCGTTCCCTTGGGCCTTCTGCTTATTGCTACGGCTTTTCTCGAACAACGAAGGATGGTTGCACAAAAAAGAGGAGAAGGAGATCCCATCATGACCAAGAAAAAGCGAATTATTGTCATAGGAGGTTCGGCGGCAGGACCGAAGGCTGCTGCCAAGGCGAGACGGATAGACAACGATGCAGAAGTGGTCATTATACAGAAAGACGCGGATCTTTCCATGGCATCATGCGGCTATCCCTACTATGTGGGGGGATACTTCGATGACAGAAACATGCTCTTGAGCACACCTACCGGTGTTACGCGAAACCCCCAGTTCTACCTCAACGCAAAGGCTATCGATGCCAGAACGAATACGGAAGTTACTGACATAGACAGAAAAGATCATACGGTGTCTTTCAAAAACCTGCTCACCGGAGAGTCCGGAACACTCGCATACGACAAACTCATCATCGCCACCGGGGCTGTACCCCAGATGCCGCCTGTCCCGGGGACAAACCTCGAGGGCATAACCCCGCTGCAGTCAATGAAAGATGCGGATTTTCTCCGGAAGGTCAGGGAAGACCATCAGATACAGAAGGCAGTGGTGATCGGGGGGGGGCTGATCGGGATCGAAACCTGTGAAGCCCTTCAGCTGGCGGGTATCGAGATCACGGTGATCGAGCTTCTGCCGCAGCTCCTCACCTTCCTTGACTGGGAGCTGGCAAAACTCGTCGAGAACCATGTCAGGAGCAAATCGGCAAATGTCATTACCGGCAACGGCATTGCCGAGTTTCTCGGGGAAAACGGGAAGCTGATAGGGGTGAAGCTCCAGAACGGCACAGAATTGCCGTGCGAGCTTGCAGTGGTGGCCATTGGCGTGAGACCCAATGTCCGGCTGGCACGGGAAGCTGGGCTGAAGATAGGGGAAACCGGCGGCATAGAAGTCAACGAGTATCTGCAGACCTCGGACCCCGACATCTATGCAGTGGGGGACTGCATAGAGACAGTGAACCGTATCTCGGGTCAGAAGGTCCATGCCCCCTATGGAGACCTGGCAAACCTGCAGGGCCGTGTGGCGGGCGAAAATGCGGCCTCGGATAATACCGTTACCTTCCCGGGAACGATCCAGACGGGAATCTGCAAGGTCTTCGATTATGCAGCCGGGACCACCGGCCTCTCTGAAGGCAAGGCCCGTAAACTGGGGTATTCGGACATCGTGACGGTCATCAATGCAAGCCCGGATAAACCGGGGTTCATGAACGGACTTCTCCTGGTGACAAAACTGGTTGCCGAGAAAAAAACCGGAAGGGTCCTCGGCGCCCAATGCATCGGGCCGGGCAATGTGAGCAAGCAGATTGCCCAGTGGGCCATGGCTATCCAGGGAAGGCTGAGCGTGGAAGATCTCGTCAATTCAGATCTCCCGTATGCCCCACCCTTCTCGCTTGCCATCGATCATTTCATTGCAACGGCCCACATCATGCAGAACAAGATCAAAGGCCGGCTCAAGGGTATCTCTTCCATGACGGTCAAGGAGAAGCTGGATAATCGCGAAACACCCTTCATCATCGACGTGAGGGGGCCTGACGAGTTCGAACAGATGCGCCTGGGTATCGGTGAGAGGCTCATCCCCCTGGGTGCACTTCGGAGACGGATGAACGAACTACCCGAGGATAAAGAAAGGGAGATCATCTGTTACTGCAAGATATCTCTCAGGGGATATGAAGCGGCTTTGGTCCTGGAGGCAAACGGATGGAGGAACGTCAAGGTCATGGAAGGCGGCATCATGGCCTGGCCATACCCTCGAGAAAAATGAGGCCTTCAGCCAATCACGGGGGCTGCCGGTTCCGGCAACCCCCGTTGCCTTTCACATAATTCGGGCATACAGAGAACTCCACGAGACATACTGACGGCCGTAATCGTTGCCGGTTCCCTGTAGGCTTGATGGGTTCAGCTGTGCTTGGAGAACAGGGCTGGATCGTTCTCCCTTTCATCTCCCGGAGTTCTTGACAGGGGGTGGACCCTTTTTACTTTTTCCCCTTTTTCCCCTCATCAGGCTTCAATATGCCGAGATTATCAGCCACGTTGGATGCAGGCAACACAAACTTCACCACATCCCCGACCTTGAGCTTCGCGATCTCGCTCGGCTTCGCCACGATGGTCTTGTCGATCTTGTCATACTGGTCTTTCACCACGATCTGGTTCTTTGCCTTGTCGATGGACACCACCGTGCCGATCACATTTACCGCGCACGTGGTGGATGCTGCCAGCGACGGCATCTTTGCCTCTTCGGAGGGCTTGTTTCCGGTCCCCTTTGCGGCAAAGGCCAAGGAAGTGAAGCACACCAGTGCCAGTACCACCATCAGACAGCCAATCAGTTTTTTCATGATCCGTCCCTCCTGTGTGTTTGGTTCCGCTATGCCATATTAATAAAGACCAGATCTTGGGATACAAGGATCAGGATGATGAGAATTTTCTCAAGGGGCATGATCGCTGGGGGAACGGGAAGGGGCAATCGCCGGCAACCCGGCCCTCCCGTTGACCGCTTATCGGGGGTTATGGCCTTCCATGGGCAGTGATATGAGGAAGGTCGTCCCCTGGCTCTGGTCGCTTGCCACACGGATGGAGCCTCCGTGGGCATCGATGATCGCTTTCGCGATGCTCAGCCCCAGGCCGAACCCCGCACTGCTGCGAGACTTGTCCACCTGGTAGAAACGGTCGAAGATCCGCGGGAGGTCTGGCTCCGGTATGCCGATGCCCGTATCGCTGACCGTGATGATCGCTCCGGAGTCGTCCCTGCGGACATCGACCGCTATCTTTCCGTTGTCATGGGTATATTTGATGGCATTGTCCAGGAGGTTGATGAATGCGCGCATGATCTTGTCCCGGTCGAGCGGTGCCGTGATCTCATCCCGGAAGGTGAATTCTATCCCGATGCCCTTCTGCCGGGCGAGGATGCCCATGTCATCGAGGATATCCCTCATGAGGGTAGTGATATTGGTCGGTTCCCTGGTAAGGCCGGTCGTGCTGTTGTCCAGCCGGGCCAGGGCCAGAAGTTCTTCCAGGAGTTTTGCGATCTTCATGACCTCATCGAGGTTGCTCTGGAGGATAGCGCCGTATTCCTCAGGCGAGCGCGGCCTCTTGAGGGCAACCTCGAGCTCGCCCCGCATGATGGTCAGCGGGGTCCGCAGTTCATGGGAAACATCCTGGATGAACTGCTTCTGGGAGATCAGCACCCGGTGGATCTTTTCGAGCATGTCATTGAAGGTTTCTGCCAGTTGCCTGATTTCGTCCTTGGTCTCCGGCGGAGGTATGCGCAGGCTCATGTTCTCCGCAGTGATCTGCCGAGCTGTTCCGATCATGGCCTTGAGGGGTTTCAAGGTTATGCTGGCAAGGAACTCCCCGGCAAACATGCTGGCCAGAACCACGGTAACCGGGAGCAGGAGGAAGAGGATGAACTTGAGCCCCTGAAGTGCCGTCCAGATGGATTCCAGGGGGGCCGCCACCTGGACGATGTAGGCCGCCTTGCCGTTTTCAAGCACAGGGATCTGGAGAACACGCAGGTCGAGAAATGCATCCTGGGCAACGGGGATGTGCCGGTCTTCATAGAAGGTCTTCCGGGTTACGAGAACAGGGAGGATCTTCTCGGATATGTTCAGTTCCGGCGGGGCATTCGGTGAAGAAGCAATGAGCTTGCCGTCGGGCTTGTAGATCTGCACGCTGATATCCATGAGCTCGGCATCGTTCGAGCGCTCTTCCACCCAGCGTCCTGCTATCTTGAGGAAATTCGAGTTGTTGATCTTGCTGAAGACGTTCTTTCTGGCCCCATGCCTGAGGGCATCCATCTTCTCGGTGTCCCAGTAGGTGTTGATGGATCTCGCGATCCCCTCCGCCTTGGTGAGCAACACGTCGTCCAGCTCGTTTTTCAGGCTCGTGCTCACGTGGAAGTACAGGACAAAGGCGAACGCAGAGAAGGTCACCGCGAGGATGAGCGTGTACCAGAAGATGAATCTCAGCCTGATGGACTTGATCATATCAGCTCTTCAGGACGTATCCCCTGCCCCGCACCGTGTGGATCAGCCTGGTTTTCTGGCCCTTGTCTATCTTGTTCCTGAGGTAGCTGATGTAGACGTCTATCACATTCGTGAAGGTATCGAAATTGATGTCCCAGACGTGCTCGGAAATCATGGCCCGGGTCACCACGCTGCCGGCATTCCCCATGAGATATTCCAGCAGCGCGTATTCCTTGACACTCAAGGGGATCACGGCGCCTGCCCTAGTCACCGTGTGGGTCGCGGTATCCAGCACAAGATCGTCCACCTGGAACCGGGTCCCCTGGTGGAGGTACTTCTTGCGCAGCAGCGACCTTATCCTCGCCAGGAGCTCCTCGAAGGCAAAGGGCTTTGTTACGTAATCGTCCGCCCCGGCATCGAGTCCCCGCACCTTGTCCTTGACTGCATCCTTTGCCGTGAGCATGAGGATGGGGGTCTGGCAGTCTTCGGCCCTCAGCTTCGTGCACAGCGTGATGCCGTCGATCTTCGGGAGCATGACGTCAAGCAGGATGACGTCGTATTCGCTGGTTGACGCGAGGAAATATCCCTGTTCTCCGTCATGGGCCGCATCCACGGCATAGCCTTCCTCGGCAAGTCCGTTGCCGATGAATTCAGCCACCTTCTTCTCGTCTTCGATCACGAGGATCCTCATAGCTGTCTGGTTACCTCATTCCCGGGCTGGGAATCAATGGGATTGACCGCGCATGGCATAAAAAAAGCTCATGTAACGCCGTTGCGGGGAATCTCACGAGACAGGAGGAGAAGATGACGGGGTCCGGCACGAGCCGGCCGGGCCCCGTGTACGGATCAGACCTGGATCTTGCCCTCTTTCATGGTCCTTGTGGGCCGGAAGGTTTCGATCCCGAACTTGTCGGCCAGCTCGGTGCACCTCGCCACAAGCTTGTCGTAGCCGATACTCTTGGCAATGGTGAAGGGTCCTATCCCGCCGCCGCCGTTGGCCATGGCGAGATCGATGTCCCTGGGGTCATTCACCACGCCTTCCTCCAGCAGCTTGGTGGCCTCGTTGACCTGGAGCGCCACCATGTGCGTGAAGTCGTACTCTGTGGTGGGGTTGGAGGTGTCGATGGCGGGCCTGCCTGCCGACCAGTCGTAGAGGCCCTTGCCGGTTTTTTTCCCGAGGTTTCCTGATGATACAAGATCCACAAGGGCCTTCCGCGGGGTGTAATCCTTTGACAGCGTCTCGGAATAGTATTTCTGGGTGTGCTCCACGATATCCAGACCCACGTAGTCCAGGAGCTCGAAGGGGGTCATGGGCATGAGGGTCTTGAAGGCTGCGTCGAACTGGGCAGGAGTGGGGCTCTTGCTTTCCAGAATGAGCTGGAGCAGCAGTGCGGTGGGCGCATTCACCCGGTTGTATATGAATCCCGGCGAATCCTTCTTCACGATGACCGGGACCTTGTTCATCTTTTTTGCCACCTCAAAGGTGGCCTGGATGGCCGCATCCGCTGAATGCTTTGCATAGATGACCTCCACCAGCTTCATGAGCACCGCGGGGTTGAAAAAGTGCATGCCCACGACATTCCCCGGCCGCTTGGTTGCCGACGCGATCTCGGTGATGCTCATGGACGAGGTGTTGCTCGCCAGGATGGTCCGCTCCGGGGCAAAGGCGTCCAGGTCGGCGAAGATCTTCTTCTTGAGGCCCAGATCCTCGAACACGGCCTCGATGACCAGGTCCGCATCCGCCACCGCGGCCTTGAGGTCGGTGGTGGGCAGGAGCCGGGCAAGCATGTCTTTCTTCTGGTCCTCGGTGATCTTGCCCTTGCCCACGAACTTATCAAGGCTCTCCTTGATCGTGTTCACGCCCCTGTCCACGAAGCGCTGCTCCACGTCGTGCATGGCAACGGTGAAGCCTGCCATGAGCCCAACCTGGGCGATGCCGTTGCCCATGGCGCCGGCGCCGATGACTGCAATCTTTTTCACGTCCATATTCTCCTCCTCAACACAACTTTTCATTCGCCTTTGAACACGGGCTTTCTCTTCTCCATAAACGCGGTGAAGCCCTCGGTGGCATCTTTTGAGGCCACGCAGACCTTGCTCCCCTCCGCCTCTGCCTTGAGCCCCTCTTCGATCCCCTTGTACATGAACGCGGTAGAGGCCTTAATGATGGCGCGTGCCGAAAGCGGCGCCCTCTCGGAAAGGGAGGTGGCGATCTCCATGACCTGAGTCATAAGCTGCTCAGGCGCGAAGAGCCTGTCCACCAGGCCGACGGCAAAAGCCTCCCCGGGGCTCAACCGCCTTGCGTTGAGCATGAGATCCAGGGCCTTGGATCTTCCCAGGAGCCGGGTCATCCTCTGGGTCCCGCCCCAGCCCGGTATTATGCCCAGGTTGATCTCGGGGCAGCCCATGAAGGCCTTGGGGTTTTCCGCCATGAACCGGAAGTGGCAGGCCAGCGCGAGCTCGCACCCGCCCCCCAGTGCGTGACCATTGATGGCCGCGATGGTGGGTTTCTCGAAGAGGTCGACCTTCGTCCACAAGGCCCTCCCCACTTCGCCGACTTCAGGGTGGCTGATCGCATCCGCCACATCCATGCCTGCGCAAAAACACCGGTCCCCGGCACCGGTAATCACGAGCGCCCGGGCCTCCCTGTCCGAAAGGGCGCCGCTTTCCGCACGCGCCATCATTAAGGCCTCCACCACGTTCATATACAAGGGGATCGACGAGGGGCTCAAGGCAGAGACAGAGGGGAGCAAGGTCTGCGTGGACTCAAAGGAT
>JAJFUP010000069.1 GCA_021372395.1 Deltaproteobacteria bacterium | reverse complement strand
TTGTTTGTCCCATCTCACGTTTGCAGGCCATGAAAGGAGCTGTTTCATGCCGAAAATACGATCCTTCCGGGGTATTCGTTATAACCCCGATGCGGTCGATTTGAGTACTGTCTTATGCCCTCCCTATGATGCGGTACTTCCCCAGCAGGTGGATGACTACTACAACAGGAGCCCCTACAACGCGGTCAGGCTCGTGCTCGGGAAGCAGTCCCCCAAAGACACCAAGGAGAGCAACCGGTACACCCGGGCCCGGGATCTCTTCAGGCAGTGGCTCCAGGAGAACACCCTCATCCAGGACGAAAAACCGGCGCTGTACTACCACGAGCACACCTACATGCTGGGAGACAAGCCCCAGACGAGAAGGGGAATCATCGCATCGGTTCGCCTCGATGACGGGGACAAGAAGACCATCAGACCCCATGAATACACGGTGAAAAGCCCGAAACTCGACCGGCTTCGCCTCATGAGCGAGGTGAGGACAAACTTCAGCTCGGTGTTCGGGGTCTACTCGGACACGAAGAAGCTCGTGGAGAGTAAAATCAGACCTGCTCTGGGCTCGCCGCTGATCGATTTTTCCACCCGTGATGAGGCCCAGAAGCTGTGGATAATCGATGATCCCTCCCGGGTGGAGCAGATCACGAAGATGATGCTCAACAAGAAGATCCTCATTGCGGACGGGCACCACCGGTACGAGACCGCAAAGATATACCGGGATCGCATGAGAGCGGCGACTCACAAAAACGACGGGAACCAGAACTTCGACTACATTCAGATGTACCTGATCAACATGGACGAGGGCATCAGGATTCTGCCCACGCACCGGGTCATCATCGACAGCATGGGCGTCGGGCTCGTGGATCTCGAGTACCGCATCAAGGAGATCTTCAACATGATCCCCTTTGACAACAAGAAGGCCTTCCTGCTGGCCCTGAACAAGGGAGGGCACGGGAACATGGGGCTGTACGTGAAAGGCATCCCGAGGTTCTACCTCCTCCAGACGGCCCGGGGGCCCGAGCTCGACAAGTACCTCCCGCCCGACAGCCACCCGCTGCTGAAGGATCTCGACGTGACCATCCTCCACGAGTGTATCATCGACCCCATTATGGGTATCAGCTCGAACATGGAGAACAAGCGCATTCTCTTCACGAGCAAGGCGGACGAGGCCATAGACATGGTCACCAAAGAACAGGCGGATATCGCCTTCCTCCTCAACCCGCCCTCCATGGATGAAATCATGCAGATAGCCGATGCGGGCCTGAGGATGCCCCAGAAATCCACCAACTTCTATCCCAAGGCCCCCACAGGCCTGGTTTTCCACTCCCTCGAGTAGGGTCGTCCGCTCCCGTCGGATCTTCTGCCGGAAAAGACCCGAGCCCTGCAGGCCGGGTGCATGAGCATGCTCACGAATCCCTGGGGACGGGTACACACAGATCAGACCTTTCGTGCCTTTCGCATCAGTCGTGTTCGACACGACGAACTTGACTTGCATGCATGATTACTTTACTTTCGAACTCTGGTATCAGCATATTCATAAAGACATGGGCACCATGGGCAGGGGACCACGAAATGATCCTGCGCAATGATGCCGGAATCGGCAACTGGTATCGTCCGTATTCTTGAGACGTCTTCTGCTATGAGCATGCACCGGACATCCTGGGAGCAGGTGAGGAGGTTGTCATAGTGAACAGGCTAGTCGTTACGCTGATCTTGGGGTGTTCTTTCCTTCTGGCAGGGGTTGCTCACGCTGCCGGCCACATGACGCTCGAGGATTCCATCCGGATGGCCATCGAGAAGAATCCCAGCGTCAAGGTCCAGGACCAGGAGGTATTGGGAAAGGACATGGAAAAGCGGGCCCGGTTCTCCCGCATGCTCCCGACCGTGGACTTGAGCTACGGGTACATGAGGCTCGAGAACGCCCCGTCGGTTACGGTCCCCGGTATGGGGGAGATCACCACGGGATCCAAGGGCAATTACGAGACTGACATCGAAGCCAGGCAGATACTCTTTGCCGGCGGTGCACTCTACAACAGCTACAAGATCGCCAAGAACGACTATTTCGCAGCCGAGCTCGAACGCCAGCGGGTCATCCGCGACCTCAAGCTCCGGGTCATCGGCGCCTATTACGGGGTGATCAAAGCCCGGCAGGAGAGAGAGGTTGCAAAGAGCAACGTGAACTCCATCAAAAGCCACCTCGATGTGGCCAATGCCTTCTTCAGCCAGGGGATGATCCCGAAAAACGATCTTCTGGAAGCCCAGGTGAGCTCTGCAGAGAGCGAACAGAATCTGATCTCTGCCGAAAAAACCGTCCGGCTTGCAGAGTCGAACCTGAACATCCTCCTGGGCAGGAATCTTTCCGAGGAGGTGGCCATCGACACGGAGATACCGTTCATTGCCCTGGACATCACCCTCGACACATCGCTTGAAACAGCGCTTACGAACAGGCAGGAAATCAAGACCGTGAAACTCCAGCTCGACAATGCCGACAAAGGGATCACCATCGCACGCTCGGCCTTCATGCCGAACGTGGCCGCCACCTACGCCTATCAGAAGCAGAAAGGCGATGATCCCTCCACGAAGTACGACACCTGGAAGACCGGTATCGGGCTCACCTGGAACCTCTTCGAGGGCGGGGGCAGCTACTGGAATCTGAACAAGGCCCGGTACATGAGCACCCAGGTGGGGTACCTGCTGGAAGGCCTGAAGGACCAGGTGTCGCTGGAGGTAAAGGATTCGTACCTCTCCGTGGAGGAGGCGCGTTCCCGCATGGTGGTGGCCGATAAAGCCATCGCACAGGCAGAGGAGTACTTCAGGATCGTGAAGGACCGCTACAATCTCCAGGTGGCAACCACCACCGATGTGCTCACCGCGCAGACCTTGCTCAGCCGGTCAAAGAATAACCTCATCTCGGCACAGGCTGATTATGCAAGGTCGCTGGCCGCGCTTCGCGCATCCATGGGAACCCTGTAAAGAGAGCTCGATCTCCAGGGGTGAGCAGATCATTCCCTGCCTGTTTTCAGCCTCCTGGCACGGCAGGGGGAACCCTGACCCCGTCATATCTGTCCTCTCGCCCCTAGTGTTCGACGAGAGGACAGATATGACGGGGCGAACCGACACAATCCTAATCAGAGGGCTTCTTGATCCTGTGCCCGTAAGTGTGCTAACCAGTGCCCCATGGACAAGAAGCTCTCCCTGAAGAACGAGCTCTCCAAGGTGCTCGCCTGCACCCCCTCGGAGCGTGCCCGGACCATCATAGACTCGCCCTATACCGGGGAGATACTCGAGCAGCTTCCCCCGCAGGAGACCTACCTGATCATAAAGGAGTCCTGGGGTACGGACAGCCAGATCCTGCTCCAGTACGTACCCCCCGAGGCGGTGTGCCGGTTCATCGACCTGGACTGCTGGGAGGGGGACACCGTTTCGGTGGACAATGTCATGGAGTGGCTCTGGGAACTCTACAACGCATCCTTCGACATCCTTGCCCAGGCCCTGGACACCCTCGACCTCGAGATCATCGTACTCCTCTTCCAGACCTACCTCGAAGTGATCCATGTGACTCCGACGGACGAGCACATCCCGGATCTCCTCGATGAAGGCTATGAGAGCCTGGACAGCAACTACTTCTACCGGATCATCCGGGAAGACGACAGGACTCCGCTCGTCAAGGAAATGCTGAGTGTCCTCTTCACCCAGCAATCGGACCTTTACTACACCATCATGGAGGGCGTCATGTTCGAGATGGCCTCCAACATGGAAGAGACCTCCTATGAGAAGCGGTCCTTCCGGCTCATGGAAATGGGCTTCCCGCCACCTGACGAGGCAATGAGCATCTACCGTCATATCCGTAAGGAGAAGCTCCTGAACCAGGGGATCCTCAAGGAAAAGACCCCCCTCATCAGCCGGGACCTCCACCTGCTTCCCACCGTGTACCTGGAGAACTTCTCAAGGGGAACGAGCCTCCTCGTCCATGCCCTTGAAGGGACATCGCCGGAGACGAAAGAGCGGTTTCTCTACGAGATGATCTACCTCGCAAACAAGATCGTCATGGCCGACTTCAAACCCATGAACGAGATGGAAGAGCTCAAGAGAAGCATGGAAAAGGCGAGCTCTCTCACCTCC
Organism: Deltaproteobacteria bacterium; assembly: GCA_021372395.1. GTDB lineage: Bacteria > Desulfobacterota > Desulfomonilia > UBA1062 > UBA1062 > MWEI01. The sequence continues at coordinate 30,697 of JAJFUP010000069.1, read as the reverse complement.
CTGGGACTCAGCGTCGCCATGAGGGAAAAGGGTCTCTCCGCAGAGGCGATCCTCTCCACCATCAATGCCGACACCCTGTTTTCGCTGGGCTACAATGCGATATACGAGCAACAGCGGAGACTGAAGCTTATCCTCCAGGAAATCGAGCGGTCCATGGTGCCCGAGGCTCTGAAGGAACACGTGGACGGCCTTCTGAAGAAGAGACCCCTGTACAGGGACAGAGATTTTTCCAGCCTCGATGAGCTCGAGGAGGTGAGGGTTTCCATCGACCGGATAGAGGCCATGGCCCGCATGCTGCGTCTTCTCCCCTGGGAGGACCAGATCATCCACCTCTCCGAGACGAATACCGGCGCGAATCTCGACATGGAAACCGTCATCCTCACCGCGTTGACCGTTGGCAGCATTGAGCAGGAAACCCGGTTCCGCCCCCTTGAAGAAGGCGAACTCCAGGGCTTCCTCTCCCGGGCGACGAACATGAAGGGCCAGGTGCGCGTGGTGATGCCCCAATTCACCCAAGACCTCGCGGCCCACCTCTCGAACCTCATCCCTTCCCTCGAGGAAGACCTGGTCAGGGACATCGTCTCCCTTCTCGTCACCCGGATCGAGGACGAGATCTCGGGCATCAAGGACCTCGCGCTCCTGGATCCGAGATTCATCACGTGCTTCACGGTCAAGCTGCCCGGCTGAGCTCCCCGGCACACGGCACCGGGCAAAAAAGCGACATCCGGCATTGCATTGAAAGCATTTGCACGTATTACTTATAGTGATTGATTCTCTGCGAGGAGTGTCCATGAAGAAGCGTCTGTTGTCGGTCGTCACCTTGGCCATGGCCTTTTGCGTCTTCCTTTTCCAGTCCGGCTTCTCATCGTGCGCAAGCGCACCGCCCGAGGAGAACCCGAACCAGTCCCTGGTCATGACGGCCTGCACCGCGTGCCATGACACGCAGCGGATCTGCGATGCCCTGGGGAAAAAGGACCGGGATGCCTGGATTCAGACCATCACCAGGATGAAGGGAAAGGGGGCGGCAGTGGACCAGGACAAAATCCCGGGGCTGGCTGACTTCCTTTCAACACTGAAACCGGGTACCCCTCCGGTCTGTAAATAATACGTAACCGGCGATCACCCATGGGCGCCACGGCTGCGGCGTGCAGCTTGTGCGATGCGGGGCCGGGTCCTGCGGTGCCTCCTGGGATTTTCACCCACGAACGGCTCTTGGAGGTGAACTGCATCAACTCCCTATTGACTTTCACAGCATCAGGTTTACCATGGGCTCATTCAGGGGTTTCGCTCTGGAAAGATTCAGCCCTTTTTATGCCCATTGTCATGTATTCCCGGTAAGCCGTGGATCGCGCTGAATCCTCAGGGGGGTTCTTTGGAACACGAACCAGCGGGAGGATCGGCAATGAAGAACCGCAGAAGAGAGCGGAGGGTGCGGCTCCCGGAAAGGATGGAAGCCACCATAACCTACTGCGACGCCCTGAAACCGGTCAGCGGCGGCACCATAGGGGACATCAGCCCCCAGGGTATGTTCATGCTCACCGACACGGTCCTGAGCCAGAATGCCTATGTCACCATGCGGCTCAACGCAGAGAACCTCATCGGAAAACCGGTCTACATCCAGGGGCTCGTGATACGGACGGATGCCAGAGGCATGGCCATCAGGTTTACCTATGCCAACGACGCCGACCTCAGCACGCTCCTGAACCATTGAGCGTTCGAAACCTACCCCGGCCTGCGCTCACAGGTACTTCTCGGGGGGTCTCCTCTCCGGGACGTACTCGTGGGGTATCTTGCCCTCGTTCCATTCTCTGGACACGTACAGGTTGCAGTAGCAGCTCCCGTACTCCGCCACATCGGGGCCGCGGTACTCGCACGGACAGATGATGTCCCGATCCTTATCCCTCTCTCCCGAGGCAAGCCTGCAGGGGCAGGACATGTAGCCGTAGCGCCCCTTGTTGAGCAGGAGCGCCTCCATCAGATCGTTGACCCGCTCTTCATCGGTGCTGAAGAAGTAGCCCTTGCCCTCCTGGACCTTTCTGAGCATCTCGCGGAGCTTGTCTGCTTCGTTCATAGGCCGAGGGCCTCCTTGATCTCTTTTTCATTGAACCCGACGATGATGCGATCACCATTGATGATGATGGTGGGGAAGGTAAGTTTGGGATTGTACCTCTTGACCTCCTCCAAGGTGGCGGCCCTGTCTCCGGAGTCGAGGAGGTCCACATCGGTGTACTCATAGGCCACCTTGCAATCGTTCAGAAACTTCTTGGTGTCCTTGCAGTGGCTGCACGTGCTGAGCGTGTATATCTTCACGGATGTCTGCATGTCGTTCATCCTCCTGTCTCTCTGTATACATAATCTCCCGAATCCCGCAATTCAATACCCCCCCCTGGCCTTTGAAACACAGGTATGGGTGAACGATACCCATGGTTGGACCTCGATCCCGGTGTCTCTCTTCCGGCACGGGAAGGACATTATTTTCAATTATGGAGTTGACAATGGGGGTTTTCAATATGTTATTTGTAACTCAATAAACCACTGCATCTTTGCATGAGGAGACTGGCATGAGGAACTTCACGATAGGGATAGTACTGTGTTTTTTGGTTCTGGCAACTTCCGCATTCGCGGAAGAAACAAACGTGGGGGACGTGGTTGTCACTGCCACGAAGACCCAGCAAAAGGTGAGCGATTCCCCTGCCACGGTGAACGTCGTGACAGGGGCCGCTATCAAGGAATCCAATTCGCATTTCGTTGATGAGGCCATCCGGGCGTTACCCGGCCTCTTCAGTGAACGGGTGGAGGGGGTATCGGGCATATCCGACTCCTTTGCGCCGATTCACCTCAGGGGCATGCCCAATGCGTCCGAGAGCCTGGTGCTCCTGGACGGGCAACCCATGAACAACTACGAGGGAAACATCCACTGGTGGAGCATCCCGGTGGAGAATATCGACCGCATCGAGGTGGTCCGCGGCCCGTTCTCCGCCCTCTACGGCGGGGGGGCCATGGGAGGGGTGGTGAACATCCTCACAAAGACCGAGTACTCCCCGTTCGAGTTCACCTACGGGTGCGGGAGTAATCAGGCCCAGTACCTCTCCGCCGGCCATGGATGGTCTGTCGGCAACTTCACCTACAACATCCTCTACAGGAGGATGACGCTCGAAGCCCCCAAACAGACCAGCACCGCCTTCAGCCCCGGCGTCAACAACATCGCGGCACCGAACGCAACGGGCGGGACGACATATATCCAGGGCTACACCACGGAGAACACCACCAACGAGGCCCTTACCACCGGCATCACCTGGGACATGACCCCCGATTCTTCCCTGAGCTTCAGGTTCACCCATGCCAGCTTCGAGCTGGACCCGGTGGCAACAGTGAACTACGACGGACAGTATCTGTCTTCCTCATATCGAGAGCATGCGAACAACACCTACATCCTCTCCTACAGGAACTCGGAGATAAAGGATGTGGAGGTTCTCTGTAATGCAGGATTCACGGACAACTACACGGACCAGTTCATCTGGAACAACAACTCGGGAGACTCCCTGAGGCCCAACTCGCATATCAATGCAGGCATCCAGTCGAACATCAAGCTCCCGGCAAGGAACACCCTGACCGTGGGAACCGACTGGTCACACGCACGCATATCCTCGCTGGACGAAAAAGATCCATCAGTTCTTGATGACGACCAGATCACCAAGGGGTCGACCACCACCACTGGCGCATACCTGCAGGACCAGTGGGATGCCACGAGCTTCCTCACCCTCTACGGCGGCCTGCGCTATGATTACTGGAAGGCATACAACGCAGCGACCAACGGTGCCTCTGCAGGCTATCCCACCGAAACGCCCGACCATTCCGACAACTACGTGTCTCCTCGGGTTTCCCTCGTGATAAAGCCAGACGACAAGACCACGATAAGGACCTCTGCCGGCGAGGCGTTCAGGGGCCCCACCCTCTGGGAGGCGTTCGAATATTCCCGGGGCAGGAGAGGCACCTCCCTGCCGAACCCTGAGCTGAAGCCCGAGACCATCCGTTCGTACGAGGTAGGTGTGGAAAGGTCCTTCACCAAGGCATTCAGCATGGGGGCAACCTATTTCAACAACGAGATAAAGGACATGATGTACAAGGTGGACACCCCGGACCTGGACGGCGACGGGATAGCCGACTACATGTACAAGAACGTCAGCAAGGGGTCCACCTGGGGGTACGAGGCAACGGCAAAGCTCGCCCTCAGGAGCGATCTGAGCCTGTTCGCCAACTACACGAGGACCTACACCAAGGTCAATAAGGTGGACGATCCGGATCTTGCAGCACAGATTGATGGAAAGGAATTCACCCGGATACCGGACAAGACCTATAACCTCGGGTGCGATTACGACAACGGGAAACTCTTTTCGAACGCGGTGCTGAGGCACGTCGGAGACCGCTACAACTATGCCGACAACAGCGACATCTACAACAACCGCATCGACGGGTACGACCCGTTCACCGTGGTGGACTTCAACCTGGGCTACCGGGTAAAGAACTGCGAGGTTTCCGCCGGGGTGTTCAACGTCTTCGACAAGGAATACTGGGAGTCCTGGGACAAGAGCCACGGACGGACCTACATGGTAAAGGGCACGGTAAAGCTGTAGTCCTGCAACACACCGTTTTTTCACCCGTCGTCCTGGCCTGCTGCTCCAGCAGGCCAGGACGAAAACTTCAAGAGGTACGGGAATGAATCCGGAAGATCGGGATATCGCGATCAGCGGCAGGCCTTGTTACGGCGAGAACGCCGTCCCCTGGATACCAGCCCTGCCTGACTCCTGTAGTACACGAGGATAATGGAGATCTTTCAAGATACAGGCGGTTCCATGCCCATGGCTTCGCGTTCATTGGCAGAGTATCCGACGAAACCGATGAAACTTCTGGCCGGACTATCACCCTTCCTGTACCTCTCGTTCGCACTCCATGTCGCCCTGTTCGTCTATCTCTGTACGGTGAAGGAAAAACCTGCTGAGTACTCTCTCCTTCACGTCGCCGTCATCTCAGAGATGCCCCGGCAAAGAGAGATCGCCACCCATCCGTCGCTCCCATCACGGCAGACGTCCGCACCACGTAAAAGTTCTCCTCCCAGGCTGAAAAGCCTTCCGAATCCTCACTTGAAATCAGCTCAGGCACCGGTTATGGAGGATACCTCTCCCCCCCAGGAAGCGATACAGCAGGGGAGCACCCCTGCCTCTCCCTCCGGCGATAGGGGAGGCCCGACCTCTCCCCCCGCCGACAGGGGATATGGCCAGAGGGGACCTGCGAACAGCGGCCCGGCTATGGATCATGACCTTGGTCTTCGCCTCTATGCCAGCCAGGTATTGAAGATTATTCAGGCCAACCTCTCCTATCCGGCAAACGCCCGAAGGAGAAACCTTGAAGGAAAGCTGTCCATCCGTTTCAGCGTCGATGAACAGGGCAAAGTGAGCGATATCGAGATCATATCCTCATCCGGCATACCTCTCCTGGACAAGGCATCGGTGAAGACCATCCAATCCTGCGTCTTCCCCCCGCCTCCCGACAAGGCCACCATTCTGACCGTACCCGTCACGTTCAAGCTCGTGGAGAATTCCTGACATGGGAAAGAGAGATAGGCTCATCCGTGTGGACGGGCTCACCTTTGCCTATGAAAAAGGCAGGCCCGTATTCAGTGATCTCTCCTTCAGCCTCCCCCGGGGAATGGTCTGCACCTTCATGGGAGGCAACGGATCGGGAAAGACTACGTTGCTCCAGTGCATGTCCGGCCTTCTCCCTCCCCTCTCGGGCAGCATAAGCCTGGATGGGAAGGACATCCGGGAACTGGGGCGCAGGGACATCGCGCGGATGATCAGCATCGTGCCCCAGGAGCATTCGATCGTGTTCCCGTACACCGTGAGGAACATGGTCATCATGGGCCGCGCACCGTATATCGACACCTTATCCTCCCCCGCACCGCTTGACCTGGCCCTGGCAGAGGAGGCCATGGAGGAGGTCGGGATCTCTACGCTGGCGCAGAAACCCTATACCAACATCAGCGGCGGAGAAAGACAGCTCGTGCTCATCGCCCGCGCCCTCGCACAGAACACCCGGCTCATGATCCTGGACGAACCCACGAGCCACTTGGACTTCAAAAATCAAATCCTCATCCTGAGCCTGCTGAGAAGGCTCGTCAGACAGAAGGGTCTGCTTGCCGTCATCTCTTCTCACGACCCGAACCAAGCCCTGTATTTTTCCGACGAGGTGATGATCCTTCACCGTGGGTCGATCTTGAAAAGAGGACTGCCGCACGAGGTGATAACCAGAGAGACCATCAAGGAGGTGTATTCCGTGGACGTGAATGTCATCACAGAAAATGGCGTCGTCAGGGGTGTCATGCCGGACGCACATCGGCTGCACCAGGGAGAACTCCCGTCATGAGGCCCAAGGCACGATATGCCCTCATCCTCGCGGCTGTCATCACCGTTGTCCTTGTTGCGGCAGCAGGTGCAACCATGCTTGTTCATCCGACGGCTCCCGAAAGGGAGCGGGCTCGGCTCATCCGCGACATGAAGGGAAACCAAGTGACGGTGCCCCGGGACGTCCACCGGGTCATGACCTCCCTCTACCCCATCGCGACCCAGCTCATGTTCCTCGTACAGGCCGAGGATGCCCTGGTCGGGATATCGACTTACGACATGAACGACGTGATGAAAAAGATCTATCCGGACATCGTCCATATCCCCGTCCCGGGGAGATCGGCAGGTAGTGATATAACGGTGGAGGAGATCCTGAAGCTGCAGCCCGATGTGGTTTTCTGCTGCACGCGAAATGCACAGCAGAACAGGGCATTGAAGGAACTCGGCATCAGCACGGTCTACCTCAATCTGGAAAGCCCCGAGGCCCTCATGCGGGGTATTCTGCTCGTGGGCGATATCATGAACAAAAAGGAGCGGGCCAAGTTCGTGGTATCCTACTACCAGGGAAAGCTCGACTACATCCGGAGCAGAACCTCGCGCGTCAAGAACAGGAAAAAGGTGTATTTCGCCGGCCCATCAATGCTCGGCACGGCAGGGGCCGACTGTTACCAGGATTCCCTCATCGGGTATGCCGGGGGCGTGAATGTCGCCCATGCCCTGAAGGGAGGATGGAACACGATATCCGTCGAGCATCTCCTCGAGTGGAACCCCGACTTGATCTTTATCGGCACGTACGGGAATGCACGCGTGAAGTCGTTCGCGAACGACAGCCGTCTCCAGGACATATCCGCGATCAGGAAAGGGAACGTGTTCATGTCGAGGACCTATATCGGATCCTGGGATGTGCCGACACCCGAATCTCTCCTCGGTATCATGTGGCTGGCGAACAAGCTCTACCCGCATGACGTCCGGTTCGACATGAAAAAGGAATTCGTGAGTTTCTATGAGACGTGCTTTGGGTATACCCCACAAGAGCAGGATATCTTGAGCGTTCTGGAAAAGCAATGAACAGATGGAGGTCCGCTGCAATCATCCTCGTCCTCCTGAACGTGTTCATGTTCTTCCTGTCCCTCTTCCTCGGAAGGTATGCCATACCGCCATCCGAGGTGGCCTCGGCCCTGTGTTCGCCTTTCTTTTCCCTCGGGGAAAAGCCGACAAACCTGACCCAGATCGTCATCTTCCACGTGAGGCTCCCGCGAGTGCTCATTGCCATGCTCGTCGGCGCTGGTCTCGGCATCACCGGGGCCTCTTTTCAAGGGGTGTTTAGAAACCCTCTGGTATCTCCCTACATACTCGGAGTCTCATCGGGAGGAGGGTTCGGGGCAGCGCTCGCAATCCTCCTGTTCGACAGCACGGGCATGATCCAGCTTCTCGCCTTTGTTTTCGGGCTCGTCGCGGTGAGCATCACCTTCCTCATAGCCCGTATTGGTGACAAGATCTCCACCTACTCTCTCGTGCTCTCCGGTGTAGTGGTCGGGGCATTTTTCTCAGCACTCATATCCCTGCTTAAATACGTTGCCGACATCTACACGAAACTCCCGGCCATCGTGTTCTGGCTGATGGGCAGCCTCGCCTCGGTGAAGATCGAAGACTTGCTGACCACCGCGCCGGTCATCATTATCGGCACGGCCGTGCTCATCATGCTCAGGTGGCGCTTCAACATCCTGTCTCTGGGCAGCACCGAGGCCCAGGGCCTGGGCATCAACACCAAGGCACTGTACCTGGTCATCATCACCTGTTCCACCCTGATAGCTTCGTCCATCGTGGCTATTGCCGGCATCATCGGCTGGGTGGGTCTCGTGGTCCCTCACCTCTGCCGCATGATGGTCGGTGCCGACCACTCAAAGCTGCTGCCAGCCTCGGCCCTCATGGGCTCGGCCTACCTGGTCATGGTGGATGACGTGGCGAGGATGATCACCGGCCAGGAAATCCCGCTCGGAATTGTAACCGCCATCATCGGCGCACCATTCTTCGCCTATCTTCTCAATCGAAACCATGGAGGAACATCATGAAATACCCACTGACAACGCTGTATTCCGGATATATCGAGAGAATCCCCTTCTTCCACTTTTACCCCGGGTCACGGGTCCTGTCCATCGGGACCTACGGCTGCAACCTCGACTGCAAGTACTGCTCGAACCAGCACCTTCTCAACGAGCCCGCGTTCTTCTTCGACCTGAGCCCGGAGCAGGTGGCGTCAAAGGCCCTTACTGCAGGCTGCCCCATCATCAGCTTCAGCGCGAACGAACCGGCCGTCAGCTTCGAGTACTTCATGGACATCGTTCATGCAGCAAGAGAAAAAGGCATCCTGGTGGGATGTTCGACGAACGGACTCCTCTCTGACAGCCAGACAGCAGAACTCGCCCGATCCGTCTCCTGTGTGAACATCAGCATCAAAGGCCCCACGCAGGATTACTACCGCACGATGTGCGGCAAAGGAAACCCGCAGAAGGTGCTGGAGACCATCAGGACCCTCTACGATCACGGTGTCCATGTGGAGGTGGTGACCCCATATGTCCCCCTGCTCACGGAATCAGACATGGCGGATATCGCCTGCATGCTCTCGCAGGTGAGTCCGCACATCCCCTGGCATATCTTCAGGCTTCTCCCGGAGTACAAGCTCGCATCCATCGCTGCCACCGGCGTTCAGGACATGGTTGCACTCAGGAGCGTAGCCGGGAAGGTCCTCGACTACATCTACCTGGAGAATTTCCCCGCCTCCATCTGGGTGGACACCCTCTGCCCGTCCTGCAAGACGCCCCTGATAAAGCGGATAAGCAATGGCGGGTGCGGGGCTACCCTGTTGGAGCATGCCCTTGAAGGAGGTATGTCGTGCCCGTCATGTTCACGGCAGGTACACCTCAAGGGGACATTCGTCCTCGAATCGCAGACACAAGAACCTGCACAAGACCCGAGAACAGGCATTATCGACGTGGGTGGGTGGAGGAGCGAGGTGGACATGGCAACATGCCTGCCGACGAAGGCGTCAGGACGGGGATTGATGACGGAATTCATTGAAAAGAACCCCTATCCGGGAGACATGAAGAAAGAGGCTGACACGTGGGTGACAGACACTGCCGTGGCAGCTGCGAGAAAGTACCGCCCCGATCTCATGGTCCTTGTCTACTCCCAGTGCGCCTTTGTTGGAAGGCACAGGGAGGAGGATTCGCTCTACTCGGGTATCCTTGAGAATCTCACGTCCGAAGTGGATCGTTTTCTGATGTTGACCGGCTACGATTCACTGATTGTCGGCCTCGGAGACATGGTTGCCACACGAGGCACCATAAACCTGGAAAAGCACATCAAGGGGATCGCTTCCGCAGACGACGGGATCGCCTGCCTGTATGGGGCGGATCAGGAGGATGCGGATACGGTCAGAGGACTGGAAGGCATCCACAGGATCCTTACCCGATGCGAACTCGAGGAACTTGCCGGCGTGACCCTCGACAAGGGCACCTTCGGTGAGTACTTCGTCGTCCCCGAGGAGGGGTACCGCTTCCTTGCCCTCTCATCGCCCAGCAGGTTCTCATACCGAACCGAGGCCATGGACATAGTTATCCCCGTATGCGCAACTTTCACGCCGCCCTCACGGATCACCGACATACGCCGGGCAGTGGTTTCCCACGTGCTGTCCGGGCACAATACCGCGCTCATCATCCTGGACGGTGTGGGGGTGAAATCCTTTCCCTTCGATGCAACCCCCGTGGACAACACCTTTGGCGGCATCCCGTATGCTTCGTCCATGCACCAATACATGGTCCTGTCGTCCGGCCGGAAGATCGTACCGCACTTCTTCGCCTACCCCCACTGGATGAGTTCCCCGAGAATCAATCCGTTTTCAAGGAACTCCCCCTTTCTCAGCGACTGTTTGACCTTCGACGTCCTGAAGGCAGGCAGGGTACCGGTTGCCATCGGCAACAGGAGCATCATGACTCACACTGCGTTCCCCTCAAAGATTACGATAGAATGCCAGTCCCTGGCCCTGCACCACTACGGGATCCTGGAGACGGTCCTGTGAAGATGCAGCCCGGGTTTCCGGTCTCCCCTTCCTTCATGCCGCACACACAGGAGAAAAGCCGCCCTGCACCTGGAGCGCCATGGGTTTCCATAGCGGTCTCTCCTGTGCAGAGGATAGGAAGGAAAGGCGGTGACAGTATATGATGCTCATCCTCACGGGAGAAAAAGGATGCGGAAAATCCATGCTGCTCAAAGATATCCTAACCGCAAACCCAGGGGGCGCACAGGGTTTCCTGAGCCTGAAGACCCTCAAGAACGGGATCGTCTCGGGCATCTCCCTGCTGATCCTGCCTTCGCTGGAAACCTTGCCCATGGCCACAACCACGCCCATGGCCACCGCATATTCAACCCGCAGGTTCTATTTCTATCCAGGCACATTCGACAAGGTGAACGGGCATTTTTGCAACATCACAAAAAATCTTCCCTTTGTGTTTGACGAATTCGGTATCCTCGAGATGGAAAAGGCCGGTCACTACCCCATATTCAAGACCCTGACCGATCCCCCTGCCTCTTCGATGCTGCTGGTGGTAAGGAAGAACCTCCTGGAAAGCTTCCTGTCTTCACACGCAGGACCTCTCAACGGTGAGATCCTGGACATGGACTGCCAAGGAACACAAGCTATCAGAGACAGGATCGCGTCCTTCCTTTCAGAGCATGCCCTATTGACAGGGGAAAGCCGCCTTCGCCATCCCGGACCGAAGTGAGGACCCGCCGCGGATCTTCTCCTCCCCGTTCACAGGCCGAGAACCTTCTTGATCTCGGCTTTATTGAACCCGACGATGACACGCCAGCCATTGACAACGATGGTGGGGAAGGTAATCCGCGGGTTGTGTTGTTTGACCTCCTGCAGAATGGCGGCCTTGTCCCCGGGGTCGAGAAGATCCACATCCGTGTACTCGAACGGGACCTTGCAATCGTTCAGGAACGCCTTGGTGTCCTTGCAGTGGCTGCACGTACTGAGCGTGTATATCTTCACCGAATTTCCCATGTCGCGTATCCTCCTGTTCTTCTCTTTCCATAATACCCCGATGCCTGGAATTCAATCCCCTCTCAGGCCGCAATCCCGTCTGATTGCCGGAGAAGGGGGGATCATTTTCCCTGTTGACTTCGTGTTTTAAATTATGTATTGATGTGCATATTAAAAAAGTGCTCCCTGTCTGTTGAAGGGTGCTGCGACGCAATGAATCTTCCTCACACCTTTTTTTAACGACGCGTCCTGGCTTGCATACAATGGGGCCAGGACGAGTTCCCCTTGGGCCGGGAAGTGTATCCCGGCAACCGTTCACCCTTAAAAGTTCTCAGCCGCCCCATGGCCTTCCGGAAAGGTCGCTCTTTCAAAGAGCTTCCCTGCACGCCTTAAAGTACGACACCTTGACTCGCCATGGCCTTTCATCGGAAAATATTGTATTATGAACCATCATCAGGGAGGTTACCGATGGAACAGACGGAAAGTACGGTGGTGATGAACGTTGGCACGATGGACAGGCTCATCCGCTTGGGAGCCGCTGTTGTGCTTTTCTTTATCCTCGTCAGGAGCGGCAAGGTATCGCTGGTGAGCGCGCTCGTCCTGCTGGCAAGCGGCATGCTGGCAAGCAGCGCCTCTTCAGGCACATGCCCCCTGTACACCCACCTGGGCCTCAGCACTGCCGGGAACGACAAATAACAAGGCGCGCGATTCTTCTTTCCGGGGTGCGTGCCGGAGCAGGAAGGAAGGATCAGGCTACGGCTTTGGCATAGCCCGCGACGTAGTCAAAGCCGGACCAGAGGGTGAAGAACAGGGCTATCCACAGGAAGAACTCGCCTGCAAGCTGGAACTGAAGCCCCAGGATCGGGTAATGAACCAGCAGCGGGATGACTGCAGCACACTGGAACGCGGTCTTGTATTTCCCGAGCCAGTTGGCGGCAATGATGATGGACCGCTCGGAAGCCATGCTTCTCAAGCCCGTCACCGCCAGTTCCCGCGCGATGACTACGGCCACGATCCAGGCAGAGATCCTTCCCAGGGGGATGAGCAGGATCATGACCGTGGCTATGAGCAGCTTGTCCGCCAAAGGATCAAGCAGCTTGCCGAGGTCGGACTCGATGTGGAGCTTTCTCGCAAAGTACCCGTCGAGGTAATCCGTGATCGTTGCAGCCACGAAGAGCACCGCGGCGGCAACAGACGTGATCACGCTGTCATGAATGAGCAGAATGGCAATGATCGGGACAACGACGATGCGTGAGACGGTGAGCGCATTCGATATGTTCATTCCTGGGCATATCCTCCCCCATAGATTCTGGCAAGCACACTCCTAACATACTCTTCAGTTTCCTGGTAGGGAGGAATTCCGCCATAGGCATCCACAACGGCAGGGCCTGCATTGTATGCGGCAAGGGCCTTCGTGAGGTTGCCGTTGTATTTTTTCAGCAGCCAGGAGAAATATTTCGTCCCGGCAGTGATGTTCTCCGTCGGGTTCCACGGATCGGCGACACCGAGGTCCTGGGCCGTCCCCGGCATGAGCTGCATGAGCCCCATGGCACCCTTCGAAGATTTGGCGAACTGATCGTATCCAGATTCCACCTCGATGATGCCCTTGATCACCGAAGGATTCATCCCGTGTCCGGTGGCGATATGGTTGATGAGGGTTTCATACTGTGCCTGCGACTTGCCGCTGCTGCGCCGGTTCGGGTACTGGTATGACGGGGCCTGCTTCCTCTTCTCATGGGCATACAGCTTCCATTCAGTTCCCATGGGGCAGTTGCTGAAATGGAGCGTTCCGTCATCCCCGCGCCTCACGTAGATGTCGGCGCGGGAAGGGTCTGCCCACGCAAAAACGACCATCAGCGCACAAAACAAAGCTATTCCTGTCCTCTTCATAGTATCCTATATCGTCAAACGGAGTTCATTTCTTCACGGGTTTCCTTATTGTACCCGATTATGCCCTGCTTGGCTAGGCGTCTTGTGCTCCGTGCACCTTGAGCATCCGCTTCCGGGAGAGGAAGACCCTCATCCGTGTGCCCTTGTTCACCGAACTGTTCACCGTGATGAAGCCGCCGTGCTCCTCGATGATCATGTAGACCTTGGAGAGCCCGAGGCCTGCCCCCCGGGCCTTGGATGTGTAGAAGGGATTGAAGATGTCCTTGATCTCCTCGCTGGGGATGCCTTTGCCGGTATCGACAACGTCCACGATGATGTAGTGCGGGTGAAGGCTCACGTTGACGGTGAGCGAACCCTTGCCGTCCATGGATTCACAGGCGTTCACGAAGAGGTGCCAGAAGGCCTCCACCAGGTAGTCATGGTCTGCGTAGATCTCCTCGAGCCCCTGGGGCACGCCCACCTCGTAGGCGACCTGGCTGAACTTCCCCGAGCCGAAGGTCTTGATCAGCGCCTCGTCCACGATGTCCTCGATGTTCGTCATGGAGAAGTTCGGGCGATGGATCTTGGTGTAATTCACGTACTCCTCGATGTCCATGATCATGGTCTCGAGCCTCTTGACGTCGTCGATGATGTAATCGACGTAGACCTTCTCGGCGGATTCCGCTCCCACCGATTTGCTGAGCCGCCGCGAGAACCCGCCGAGCGAGGTCAGCGAATTCCTGATCTCGTGCGCCACCCCCTCCACCACCTTGCCAAGCGACGCGAGCTTCTCGGCATTGATGACCTGCCTCCTCATCATCTCGATGTCGGTGAGGTCGCGGATCACGAGCACGATGCTCCCCGCATACTTCTCGCTCTTGAGGAACGAAGCACTGAGGAGCCCCGAAAAGATGCCTCCGTCGGCCTTGCGGAAGGCATACTCGTTCTGGAAGTAGTCGCTGCCGTTCGAGTAGGCGCCCCTGATGTCGGTGAAAACATCCACGCTGGGGTCCGGAATCAGCACATCCACGGGCTTGTTCTTCATCTCTTCCAGGGTCCCCCACAGCTTGCGGGCCATGGAATTCATGAACTGTATCGTACCCTTCGCGTCGATGGTCAGGACCGCCTCTCCCATGGTCTCGGTGATGGTGACCAGGTAATCCTTGTACGCATCGCCGCGGGTCTTCAGCCGGATGTTATCCAGGTGCATCTCGTGGTCCCTGATGAGCTTGTTCGCGATATGCACGAGGTAGGGTACGGAAAAGGGTTTCGTGATGTAGTCTGCAGCCCCGGCCTTCATGGCCTTGACGGCGATCTCCTCTGTTCCCTCGCCGGTTATGAGCACCACCAGGGCATCGGGGTCGACGGTCCGGATCTCTTCGAGGACATCGATCCCGTCCATCTTGGGCATGAGGTAGTCGAGGAACGCGAGGTCGGGCTTTTCCCGGCAGTAGAGATCGAACGCCTCCTCCCCATCGAAGGCCTGCACCACATCGAAGCCGTATTCGACGAGCGTCTCCTTGACGGCCTCGTTCACATCGCGGTTGTCATCTGCGAGAAGGATCTTCCATTTCTTGCCCACGGGCTCTTCCATCTTACCTGTCCCAGACAGTCAGTATCTCGTCTTTCCCCAGCTCTTTCCTGACATCCGCGACCATCCTCCCCGAGGGAAGCGCAAGGTCGGGCGCCACGTCCGCAAGCGGGTGGATCACAAAGGCACGGTACTCCATCCGCGGATGGGGGACCCTCAGCCGCGCATCATTCACCTCGACGCCTTCCAGCAGGAGGATATCGATGTCCATGCTTCTCGGCGCATGCTCATAGGTCCTGACCCTTCCCAGCGCGATCTCCACGTCCCGGCAGACATCGAGCAGGGCAAAAGGGTCTCCCTCAAAGGCGATTCGAAGGACCATGTTGAGGTAATTGCCCTGCACATCGTCTACCTCGACCGGTTTGGTTTCGTAGATGCGTGATGCCTGGACGATGGCCACGTGACGTCTTGCCAGACGATCCATGGCCTCCCGGAGAAGCGCCTCCCGGTCCCCGAGGTTCGAGCCGAGAGAAAGGAATCCTCTCATCATGTGACCGTGTTTGTCAAGGTCCCGATGCCCTCGATGACCACCTGGATCTCATCTCCCCGGTTCATGGGGCCGATCCCTGCGGGGGTGCCGGTGGCGATCACGTCCCACTGCTCGAGCGTCATGACCGATGAGATGAATTCGATGAGATCGAAGACACTGAAGATGAGGTTTGCCGTGCTCGATTCCTGCCTTGTCTGCCCGTTCAGGCGCGACGTTATGACAAGGCCGTGCGGGTCTTCGATGTCGGTGACTATCCACGGGCCCAGGGGGGCAAAGGTGTCGAAGGACTTGGCCCTTGTCCACTGGCCGTCGATGGTCTGGAGATCCCTGGCAGTGACATCGTTGATGCAGGTGTATCCGAAGATGACGTCCCGCGCCCTGTCCGCAGACACGTTCCTGCACTTTTTCGAGATGACCACGCCGAGCTCCGCTTCGAAGTCGACGCGGCTCGAGCGGGCCGGGTACACGATGAAATCCCCGGGACCGACGATGCTCGATGCGGGTTTCAGAAAAATGATGGGCTCCTTGGGAGGAACGAGGCTCATCTCCTGTGCATGGTCCCGGTAGTTGAGGCCCACGGCCACGATCTTGGTGGGGAGGGCCGGTGCCAGGAGACGCGTGACCTCAATGCCCCCCCCGGGCTTCAGGGTCACCGGGTCGATCTCACGAAAGACCTCCCCGTCCTGCGTCGTAAACCAGACTGCCGCGCCGCGGGGCGATAACCCTCTACCGAACCTCATCGCGTATCCCCAGCACATCCATCATGGAGTACAGACCGGGCTGCTTTCCCATCATCCACCTGGCGGCTGCAAGCGCCCCCTGGGCGAAGTTCTCCCGGGAATGCGCCTTGTGGGTGATCTCGATGCGCTCTCCCGTGCCCGCAAACATCACGGTGTGCTCTCCCACGATATCGCCTGCCCTCACCGCCTGGATGCCGATCTCGCCTGATGGCCTCCGGCCGATGATCCCGTGGCGCGAAAAGCACGCACGATCCCCAAGGTCGACGCCGCGAGCCTTTGCAACGGCCTGCGCAAGCGCTAACGCGGTGCCCGACGGGGCGTCTTTCTTGAGCCGGTGATGGGCCTCCACGATCTCCACGTCATAGCTCTCATCCAGCAGCGTTGCCAGCATGCCCACGACCTTGAAGAGCACGTTGACCCCGATACTCATGTTGGGAGAGAGCATGATGGGAATGTGAACGGCACAGGCGGCGATCTTCTCCTTCTGTTCCGCAGAAAATCCGGTGGTGCCGATCACCAGCGGCTTTCCCCTCCCGGAGGCATACAGGGCTGTCTGGAGGGTCGCTTCCGGCTGGGTGAAATCGATGATGAGATCGCACGCATCGAAGGCGTCGTTTATGCCGGAACTCACCACGGCCCCGCACCGGGGGTAGCCGAGCGCTTCCGCGGCATCCCTGCCAATGGCGGGATGTGCCTTGTCCTCCATCGCACCGCCCAGCACCATGTCCGTAGATTCCAGGATGAGCCGCGCAATAGAGGTGCCCATCCTTCCCCCGAAACCGCTGACACCGGTCCTGATCACGGGAACACCTCCTCCGGCCATCTCAGATGCACCCGAAACGCTCGAGCACCTCGGAGAGGCGCTTCCTGTTGCCCTCGGCCATGGGGCACAGGGGCAGCTTGAACTCTTCCTTGATCTTGCCCATCATTGCCAGCGCAGTCTTCACGGGTATCGGGTTGGTCTCGATGAACATGACATTGTTGACATCGAGGAGGTCCTGGTGGAGTCGGAGAGCGGTCTTCGAGTCACCTGCGTCCCAGGCCCGGATCATGGCAGCGAGCTGTGCCGGCAGGATGTTTGCGGTGACCGAGACGGCCCCGGTGCCTCCGCAGCACAATATGGGAAGGTTCAGCGCATCCTCGCCCGAGAGCAGGCAGAAGTCATCGGGGGTGTCCCGCGCGATCCGGGAACACTTGACGAGATCGCCGCTCGCCTCCTTGATCCCGACGATGGTGTCGATCCTGGAAAGCTCGACGACCGTCTCGGCGCTCATGTTCACCCCGGTCCTGCCGGGAACGTTGTAGAGGACGAGCGGGATGTCGCACGCGCTCGCCACGGCCTGGTAGTGCTCGTATAGCCCCCTCTGGGTGGGTTTGTTGTAGTACGGCGTGATCAGGAGTGCCGCGTCCGCTCCCGCTTCTTTGGCGTGCCGGGTGAGGCGGATGGCCTCGCTGGTGGAGTTGGAGCCGGTCCCGGCGATGACCGGGACCCTGCCTGCAACCGTCTCCACGGTGATATCGATGACCCTCTCGTGCTCCGCGTGGGTCAGCGTTGCAGACTCGCCCGTGGTCCCGCAGGGAACGATGCCCGACACGCCGCCGTCGATGAGGAAATTGATGAGGTCCCTGTATGCCTTGTCATCGACCTCTCCGCCCGAGAACGGGGTCACGATAGCCGTGATAGCTCCTGAAAACATCTCTCTCCCCCCTGGTTAGCCACGTGCCTCCGGGATGCTTTCTCCCGAGACGAGGTCTTCGTAAGATTGCCTTCGTATTACCACAGAATATCGGGACCCATCCACCAAAACCTCCGGCGGCTTGGGCCGGGAGTTGTAGTTGGATGCCATGGTGAAACCATAGGCCCCGGCACTCATCACCGCGATCAGGTCGCCGCGGGAAAGCACGGGGAGGTCCCGGTCCTTGGCCAGAAAATCGCTTGACTCGCAGATGGGTCCCACCACGTCGGCCTTCTCGGTGGGGCCGTGCTTCAGGGAAAGGGGTTTTATGTCATGGAAGGCGTGGTACAGGGCCGGCCTGATGAGTTCGCTCATGCCCGCGTCCACGATGATGAACGTCTTGTTGGGGGTCTCTTTGCGGTAGAGCACCCGGGTCACCAGTATCCCGGCATTGCCCACGATGACCCTTCCGGGCTCGAAGATCAGCTTCAGATCGAGCCCTTTTACGGCCTCGATGATGGCGGCGCCATACTCCCGGGGGTGAGGCGGGTGCTCGGTCGAGTAGGTGATGCCCAGCCCCCCCCCGAGATCGAGATACCGAAAATTCATCCCTGCTGCCCTGAGGGTTGATATGAGCGCCCTGAGGCGGTCAACCGCGTCGATGAAGGGGCTTATGTCGGTGAGCTGGCTGCCGATGTGGCAGTCGATGCCCACGATCTCGATGTTTTTCATCTGCCTGGCCCGGAGGTACTGCCGGGTGGATGCCTCGATGTCGATCCCGAACTTGTTGTCCTTCATCCCGGTGGAGATATACGGGTGGGTCTGGGGGTCCACATCGGGATTGACGCGTATCGAGATGGGCGCCTTTTTGCCAAGGGCGCCTGCACGCTCGTCGATGACCTCGAGTTCCTGCTCGCTCTCGATGTTGAACATCATGATGCCCTCGCCGATGGCCATGTCGATCTCGGCGGTGGTCTTGCCCACGCCAGAGTACACGATCTTGGAGGCGGGAATGCCTGCCTTGAGCGCCCGGTAGAGCTCGCCCCCGGACACCACGTCGGCCCCGAGCCCCTTTTTCGCCATGAAGGCGAGGATGGCAAGATTGGAGTTGGCCTTCATGGCGAAGCACGTCTGGTGCTCGATGCCCTCGAGCGGCTCCTCGAAGGCCTGGATATGGCGCTTGAGGGTGCCCAGGCTGTAGCAGTAAAACGGGGTGCCCACCTCGGCAGCGACCTTTTCGAGCTCCACGTCGGCGCAGCAGAGCCTTCCTTCCTTGTCATAGATAAAATCATGCATACGGGTATGGCACCTCCCTTTGGGATTTGCTTGTGAGTGACTATTTCTTTCGAACGACGATCTGTGCCGGGGTGATCCACCTGCTGGAATCATGTTCTGCAGCGATACGGTACACCATGTAGTCCGCTTTCGGCACGGCGTCCTTCAGGACCACTTCCCCCGGCGTCTCGATGGTGACCTGCTGCTTTATGACGAGGTCGTCGGTGCAGGCAGGGCATATCCCCTTGGGTTTGCCCAGGAGGGTCACGGTCGCCCCTGCGACGTTGCACCTCGCCCTGGCGACCACCTCGGCGCCCTCGTACCCGATGGAGCGGACCTCAACGGGGTCGGGCAGGGCCGGGGGCAGCGGAGGCAGCTTCCTGCCGCAGCCGGCAAAGGCTGCCAGGAGGACCAGAAAACACAGGAGGGCCCTACTTCTCATGAAAGAGCTTCTCCAGGATGGCCCCGGCCTCGCCCAAGGCCGCGCGGACGTTGGTCCTCGAGGTCCCGCCGTAGCTCGTGCGCCTGTCCACGGAGGTCGCAGGTTCAAAAGCTTCGAAGATGTCCTCCTCGAACAGCAGGGAGAAGGCCCTGAGCTCTTCGAGGTTAAGATCGGCGAATGTCCTGCGCCCCTGTGCAAGGTGCGAAACGATCTCGCCCGTGATGCGGTGGGCCTGCCGGAAGGGCATGCCTTTGGCAGCCAGGTAGTCCGCGATGTCGGTGGCCGCGATGAACCCCTCTTCGAGTGAACTCCCGAGGGATTCCCGGTTCGGGGTCAGTCCCGAGACGAGCCCTGCCATGACCTGAAGACAGGCCCTCGCGGTGTCGATGCTCTCGAACACGGGCCGCTTGTCTTCCTGCATGTCGCGGTTGTAGGCAAGGGGGAGCCCCTTCATCACGGTGAGGAGCGATACCAGGTGCCCGTAGACGCCGCCGACCTTTCCCCTGACGAGCTCCGCCACGTCGGGGTTCTTCTTCTGGGGCATGATGGAGCTGCCCGTGCAGTAGGCATCCGGCAGGTCCACGAAGGAGAACGGCTGGGAGTTCCAGATGATGATCTCTTCGGCGAGCCTGCTCAGGTGCATCATGATGACCCCGCAGACAAAGACTGCCTCGATGGCGAAGTCCCGGTCGCTCACCGCGTCGATGGAGTTCCTGCCGGGAGCTGTAAAGCCGAGTTCTCGGGCCGTCATGGCCCGGTCCACGGGATGGGGGGTCCCTGCCAGGGCAGCGCTGCCGAGCGGAGAGACGTTGAGCCGGTGAACGGCCTGCGTGAGTCTCTCGTGGTCCCTGAGCATCATCTCGAAGTAGGCGAGCAGGTGGTGGGCAAAGGACACGGGCTGGGCGTGCTGGAGGTGGGTCATCCCGGGGATGATGGTGTCCACGTTCTCCTGGGCCTTGGCGATCAGCACACCCATGAGGGCTCTGAGGTCTTTGGCCACCTGTGCGAGGTTGGCGCGGACAAAGAGCCTCAGGTCGGTGGCCACCTGGTCGTTCCTGCTGCGCGCGGTGTGAAGCTTCTTCCCGGCATCGCCGATCCTCTTCGTCAGTTCTGCCTCGATGTTCATGTGCACGTCTTCAAGCTTCGGGTCGAACCGGAATGCACCCGAAACGATGTCCTCCCCGATGGCCTGGAGGCCCTCGATGATGGCAGAAGCCTCACCGGAGGTGAGCAGGCCCATGCACAGGAGCATCCGGGCATGAGCCACGCTTCCCTCGATGTCTTCCCGAAAGAGCCTGGCATCGACGCCCACAGAGGAGGTGAATGCCTCCACCTCTGGATGGGTATCGTGCGAGAACCTGCCGGACCACGGTTTTTCGCTCATTTTTTCACCTGGGCCCTCACCTTGAGCCGGAGCGCATTGAGCCGGATGAAACCGGCGGCGTCCTTCTGGTCGTACACCATGTCCTCTCCGAAGGTGGCGATCTCCGGGTTGTAGAGGGAGACTTCGGCCTTCCTCCCCGTGACCATGCAGTTGCCCTTGTAGAGCTTCACCCTCACGTCGCCGGTCACGCCTTTCTGGGACTCGTCGATGAGGGTCTGGAGGACCTCCCTCTCGGGCGAGAACCAGTAGCCGTTGTAGACGAGCGCAGCATATCGGGGCATGAGCTCGTCCCTGAGGTGCATGACTTCCTTGTCCATGGTGATCTGCTCGATCCCGCGGTGGGCCGCCTTCAGGATGGTCCCGCCAGGCGTCTCGTACACGCCGCGCGATTTCATGCCGATGTAGCGGTTTTCCACGATGTCGACACGCCCGATGCCGTTGGCCCCTCCCAGTTCGTTGAGCTTCGCGAGCAGATTGGCCGGGCTCATCTTTTTGCCGTCTATGGCCACGGGATCGCCGTTGTGGAAGGATATCACCACGGACGTCGGTTTGTCCGGGGCCTTTTCGGGAGAGCACGAGAGCACGAACATGCTTTCGTCCGGCTCGTTCCAGAGGTCTTCCAGGATCCCCCCCTCGAAGCTGATGTGCAGGAGGTTTCTGTCCATGCTGTAGGGCTTTTTCTTGGTGACCGGGACATCGATGCCGTGCTTCTTGGCATAATCGATCATCTTCTCCCGCGATGTCAGCTTCCACTCATCCATCTTCCAGGGGGCGATGATCTTGATCTCGGGATAGAGGGCCCAGCAGCCGAGCTCGAAGCGAACCTGGTCGTTGCCCTTGCCCGTGGCGCCGTGGGCAACGGCGTGGGCGCCTTCCTTCCTGGCCACGTCCACGAGGCGCTTGGCGATGAGCGGTCTGGCAAGGGATGTCCCCAGGAGGTACAGGCCCTCGTACGCCACGTCGGCCCGGTATGCAGGGAACACGTAGTCCCGCACGAACTCCTCCCTGAGGTCTTCGATATAGATCTTCGAGGCGCCGGTCTTCTTGGCCTTGTCTTCGAGGCCGTCGAGTTCCTCGGCCTGGCCGAGGTCGGCACAGTAACAGATCACCTCGTAATCGAATTCATCCTGAAGCCACTTGAGGATAACCGATGTGTCGAGGCCGCCCGAATATGCCAGAATCACCTTTTTCGAGTCCATATGATGTCTCCTTTACTCCCGTAGTAAAAATTCCAGAATGGCCTCCTGGATATAGAGCCTGTTCTCTGCCTGTTCCCAGACGATGGAACGCTGTCCTTCCAACACCTCTACCGTCACCTCTTCGCCGCGGTGCGCCGGCAGGCAGTGCATGAAGACCGCGTCCTTGTCGGCCGTCTCCATCAGGGATGCATCCACCAGGTAGGAGGCGAAGGCCCTCCTGCGCTGGTCCGCCTCCGACTCCTGCCCCATGCTGGCCCAGACGTCCGTGTTCACGGCAATGGCACCAGCGGCCGCTTCACGGGGATCCCTGACCACCTTTACCTCTGCCCCGTCCTTTTCTGCCGCTGCCAGGATCCCCGGGTCCGGCTCAAACCCCTCGGGGCACGCGATCGCAAGCTCGAAGCCGAGCCTGGCGCACGCATTGATCCAGGAGTTCGCCATGTTGTTCCCGTCGCCTATCCAGGCGACCTTCCTGCCGGCAAGCGGCCCGAACCGGCGCGTGAGCGTGAAGCAGTCGGCGAGCACCTGGCAGGGGTGCAGCAGGTCCGTGAGCGCGTTGATCACCGGCACGTCCGCGTAGTGGGCCATCTCCTCGATCCGGGAATGGGCGAAGGTCCGCATCACGATGGCGTCGCAATACCCGGAGAGCACGCGGGCAGTGTCCTTGAGCGGCTCGCCCCGGGCCAGCTGGGAGCTTTCCGGCGTGAGCACGATGGGGTGTGCGCCGAGGCGGGCGATCCCCACCTCGAAAGACACCCGGGTCCTGGTGGAGGCCTTTTCGAAGAGGAGCACCACCGCCTTGGACAAAAACGCCCGGGGCGGGGTCGATTTCCTGAATTCTCCTGCCCGCTCGAACAGGTGTCCTATCTCCTTGGCCTGGAGATCCCTGATGGACAACAGATCCCTGTGTTTCATCACAGCCCCTTCTCCCTGAGGATGGTGTGAATGGTTTCCACGGCCTGATCGATCTCCTGCGTGCTTATGACGAGCGGGGGCACGAGCCTGAGGATGCGTCCCTGGATGACGTTCAGGAGGATGCCGTGCTCGATGCCGGCCTGGGGGAAAAAGGAGATGTCGCTCTCGAAATCCGCCCCCACCATGAGCCCCCTGCCTCTCACCTCGCGAAGCGCCGGGTGAGTCCCTTTGAGCCCTTCGAGGCTCTCTTTCAGGTATGCACCCCTGCGGGCGGCCTGCCCCGGGATGTCATCCTTTACCATCGTGGAGACCGTCGCGATGGCGCATGCCATGGCCAGCGGGTTCCCGCCGAAGGTCGATGCGTGGGAGCCCGGCGTGAAGGCCTCTGCCACCTCGGGCCGTGCCACGGCGGCTCCTACGGGAAAGCCGTTTCCGAGGGCCTTGGCAAGGGTCATGATATCGGGCGTAATCCCTTCGTGCAGGTATGCGAACATCTTCCCCGTCCTGGCCATGCCGGTCTGCACCTCGTCAAGCACGAGCAGGAGCCCGAGATCGTCGCACAGCTCCCTGACCTGCTTCAGATAGCCTTGAGGCGGGATGTTCACCCCGCCCTCTCCCTGGATGGGCTCCAGCATCACCGCCCCGACCTCGTCGGTGACGGCTGCCTTCAGGGCCGGTATGTCTCCGTAGGGGACGGTGAGGAAGCCTGCGGGGATGGGGTCATACCCCTTCCTGAACTTGGTCTGGCCCGTGGCTGCCATGGTGGCCAGCGTCCTGCCGTGGAAGGAGCCGTCGCAGGTGATGATGAAGGACCCCCTTTTGCCTCGGGCATTGCAGAAGCGCCTTGCGAGCTTTATGGCCGCCTCGTTGGCCTCGGCCCCCGAGTTGCAAAAGAAGACCCGGGAGGGAAACGAGTTCTCCCCTATCATGCGTCCGAGCGTCTCCTGCTGGGGGATCCCATAGAGGTTGGAGCAGTGGAAGAGCTTCTCCGCCTGGTCCTTCAAGGCCTGTACCACCGCGGAATGGGCATGGCCGAGGTTGCACACGGCGATGCCCGAGACCATATCCAGATACTGCCTGCCGGTTTCGTCCCACACGAGGCAGCCCTTGCCCCGTGCAATGGAGACGCCCTGCCGGGAGTACGTATTCATCACGTGATCCATGGGTATTACTCCTTCACGACCTGAGTGCCGATGCCGGAATCCGTGAAGAGCTCGAGAAGGATCGAGTAGGGAATCCTGCCGTCTACGATGTGTGCCTTCATGACGCCGTTGTCCAGGGCCTTCATGCAGCATTCGAGCTTCGGGATCATGCCCCCCGTGACCACGCCCGACGAGATGAGCCCCGGGATCTCTTCATATTTCAGGCTCGAGATGAGCTTGCCTTTGCTGTCGAGTACGCCTGTTTCATCGGTGAGGATGATGAGCTTCTCAACCTTGAGATGGCTCGCGATCTCCGCTGCCACCGTGTCTGCATTGATGTTGTAGGTCGCCCCGTCTTTGCCCACGCCCGATGGTGCAATCACGGCGACGAATCCGGCCTTCTCCACCACATCGATGATCTCGGGATTGATCTCGGTCACCTCACCCACGTGCCCCATGTCGATGTCGGCCTGCGTGGTGCCGTCGGCCTTTTTGCGCGAGTAGTAGAGCTTCCTGGCCTTGATGAGCCCCCCGTCCTTGCCCGAGAGGCCCACGGCCCTGCCGCCCTCGGTGTTGATGAGGTTCACGATCTCCTTGTTCACCCCGCCGGCGAGCACCATCTCCACGACGTCCATGGTCTTGTCATCGGTGATGCGCTTGCCGTCGATGAAGCTCGACTTGATCCCCATCTGGCCCAGCACGGAGCTGATCTGCGGGCCTCCCCCGTGCACCACCACCACCTGAAGGCCGATGTACTGGAAGAGGATGATCTGCCTGGCGAACACCTGCTTCAGTTCGGGGTCCACCATGGCATGGCCGCCGTACTTGACCACGATTCTCTTCCCGTGGAAGTCCCTGATATATGGGAGGGCCTCCACCAGGACCTTCGCCCGCTGTATCGCCTCTTTCATGATCGAAAATTCCTTTCATGGGCCAGCTTGCCCGAAAGAAACAAGTGTCGTGTTATCATGGCGTTCTTCTCGCAAGAAAGCAGTTTATTTACCTAACTGCGGCTGAAATTGAAAGGGCAAAATAGACCCTTCCCGGCAGGCAACGGCGCAGGGACACAGCGGGGGCGACACGGCCGCTCCGGGGTGTTCGTGAAAAGACGGGCTGCTGCCGCCTTCCGATCCCTTGCGAATTCGGCATCTCTTGTATATAGAGGATTGCGACCCTATCAGGTATGGAATAAGGTGTTTCCCCATGGCAGAAGAACTCTCATGCGAAAAGTTGGAGAAGAGAATACGGGAGTTGGCGGATCAGAAATCCGCACTGGAAGAAACCATCCGATCACTCTGGGAAAAAGAAGAGAAATTCCGGATGGTGTATGAAAACGCACCGGTCATGATAGACGCCTTCCAATATGAAGGCGGCGGGGTCCTCTGGAACAAAGAGTGCGAAAAGATGCTCGGCTGGACCGAGGAAGAGATCCTGTCCTCCAACGACCCGCTTGCCCTGATCTTTCCGGACCAGGAACTGCGCAGCATGGTGCTCAAAGACCAGATCCGGGCGGACGGCATCTTCCGGGAGTATACGGCGACCGCCCGGGACTCGTCCAAACGCATCCAGGTGTGGGCCAACTTCCGCCTGCCCACCGGCGCCATCATCTCCGTGGGACACGACATCACGGAGATAAAGCAGGCGGAAGAAGGATTGAAAAAGAGCGAGCAGGACTTCCGCGAGCTGGTGGAGAATTCTCCCACCGGCATCTCCATCATCCAGGACGAAAAGATCGTGTACCGGAACCCCGAACAGCAGCGGCTCTTCGGCCCCGTGCCGGACACGCACTACCCGTCGATGTATTCCAGGATCCACCCCGATGATGCGGACAAGCTCACCCAGATGTACAGTTCGGCCATGTCCGGGCAGCCCCAGTCTTCCGGCGTGGACATCAGGTTTTTCCCCGCCGGGGATTCCTCCGACGAAGCCGACATGAAGTGTCTCCACTGCAGGGCGAACCTCATCGAGTACAATGGGAAGATGGCGGTGCTGATCAACCAGATGGACGTGACCAAGGCACGGGAGATAGACCGCATGCTCAACATCCAGGACAGGATGACCTCGCTGGGTCACGTTGCAGCAGGCATCGCCCACGAGATCAGGAACCCCCTCTCGGGGATCAACATCTACCTGGACACCCTGGGAAGGCTCTCCTCTCAGGGGGAGAATGCCGAGAAGATACGGGATGTGCTGGGCAAGATCCAGTCGGCCTCCTCCAAGATCGAGTCCGTTATCAGACGCGTCATGGACTTTTCCAAGCCTTCCGAACCACGGCTCGTGCTCATCGACATCCACGCCCCCATCCAGGAGGCCCTGGGGCTCTCCTCCGTCACGCTGCACAAAACCGGGATAGAGCTCGAAACCGTGCTCCAGGAAGGCCTGCCTGCCTGCTATGCCGACCCGCAACTCATCGAGCAGGTGATGTTGAACCTCATCATGAACGCGGCTGAGGCCATGAAGGAGATGGATGACGGGAAAAAAATCCGGATAACGACCGCCCTTGCGGGCGAGTTTCTCGTCATCAGGGTCTCGGATTCCGGGCCCGGCATCCCGTGGAGCCAGAAGCAGAAGATCTTCGACCCGTTTTACACGACGAAAAACGGGTCGACCGGCATCGGCCTGAGCCTGTCTCACCGGATCATCCAGGATCATGGCGGCGCTCTAAAAGTTTCTTCCTGTAATCTCGGGGGGGCGGAGTTCACCATCCTCCTCCCGATGCAGAAAAGGGGCTCATGAGGATGGTGAAATTCTCGCTGGCGCTCATCGATGACGAGGAGTCCATCCGCGAGGGGATCTGCATGGCGCTGGTCCCGGAGTACGACATCGAGGCCTTCGCCACGGCGGAAACCGCCCTTGAACGCATAAAAACGTCGCTGCCCGACCTTATCCTGCTCGACATCGGGCTTCCGGGGATGAACGGCATCGATGCCCTGCGGAAGATCCGGGAGATCTCGCCCGATATCCTGGTGATCATGATCACCGCGTACGAGGACATCGATACGGTCATATCCGCCATGAAGCTCGGCGCCTATGATTACGTCGTGAAGCCCATCCACATGGACAGCCTCATGATCACCATCGGAAATGCCTTGGAATCCATCCGCCTCAGGAAGGAGATCCGGGTTCTCCAGGAAGGGTACCTCCGGGAAAACCTCCCCTGTTTCATCGCCGAGAGTAACGAGATCCAGGACATCATGGACTTCATCGCCTCCGTGGCAAAGAGCCCCGACACCCCCATCCTCATCCTGGGCGAAACCGGTACGGGCAAGGAGCTGATCGCCAGTTCCATCCACTACAGGAGCCCGAACTTCAAAGGACCGTATGTGACGGTCAACTGTGCCACCATGCCCCGGGACCTCATCGAGAGCGAGCTCTTCGGGTATGAAAAGGGTGCCTTCAGCGGCGCCTCGCCCCTGGGCAAAAAGGGCCTTCTCGAAGATGCTGCGGAGGGAACCCTGTTTCTCGACGAGGTGGGAGACCTCAGCCTGGAGGCCCAGGCAAAGCTCCTGCGTTTCCTGGAAAACGGGGAGTTCTACCGGGTCGGCTCGACGCAGAAGCTGCATATCCGCACCCGGGTCGTCTCCGCCACGAACAAGGACCTGGGCGGCATGATAGAGCAGGGCCTGTTCAGGAGCGACCTGTTCTACCGGCTGAGTGTCATCACGGTTCACGTCCCTTCCCTGAACGAGCGGCCGGGAGATATCCTTCCCCTCGCAAATCACTTCCTGGTCAGGTTCAGCCAAAAATTCGACAAGAAATTCATTGCACTGTCCGCCGAGGCTCAAGACGCCCTGAAGAGACATCCCTGGTCGGGAAATGTCCGTGAGTTGAAGAACCTCATCGAGCGGGGGGTTCTGGTCGGCAACGGGCCGGAACTGACCCTGAAAGACCTGGGGATAG
Source organism: Deltaproteobacteria bacterium (assembly GCA_021372395.1). Lineage (GTDB taxonomy): Bacteria > Desulfobacterota > Desulfomonilia > UBA1062 > UBA1062 > MWEI01. Next base: position 2,629 of record JAJFUP010000069.1, on the reverse strand, counting down.
ACAAGACCGTTGTCGAGAGAGGCGACATCCGGCAGACAAAGACACCATCACCCTCTGCATTCCCCCCGATACCGCCGGAAGGCTACGACTTCGAGCAGGCGGAGAAGGCCTTCGAGAAGTTCTACATCGAGGAGGCACTCCGGATGGCCGACGGCAACGAGAGCAAGGCGGCCAGGCTTCTTCACATGAATCACCACACCTTCCGCTACCGGAGGAAAAAGTACGTGTGATCTCGTGCCGGAGCACCTCGCTCCCGGGACGGCGCTGGCATGAAATACCCCTTCCGGCTCACTCCTCCTCGAATTTCCTCTGGCATTCGGGGCAGAGCCCGTGGCTGAACACCGCATCGGAATGCATCTCGATGTACTCTTCGAGATGATTCCAGTACCCCTTGTCGTCCCGTATCTTTTTACAGGAAGCGCAGATGGGTATGAAGCCCCGCAACGTCTTGATCTTCTCCAGGGCATCCTGAAGTTCATGGATCAGTCTCTGCCTTTCCTCCTCGGCCCTTTTGCGGCTGGTGATGTCCCGCACGATGGAATGATACCCGATCACAATGCCCTCGGAAGACTTCCTCGTGCTCGAGGTGTAGAGGCAGTTCATGATCTGCCCGTCCTTGTTCTTCAACAGGACCTCATAGCTCCGCACCGAGCCCTTCTCCTCTATCTCTTTCTGAAACCGCATCCGCTCGTCCTGGCTGCAGTATACCGTCTGGATGTTCATGCCGATCATTTCTTCCCGGGAGTAGCCGAACAGCTCCAGCGTGGCCTCGTTCGCGTCGAGCAGTATCCCGTCCTTGGAGGTGGTGTAGATGGCGTCCCTTGAATCCTCGAAAAGGCTCCGGTACCTCTCCTCGCTCTCCCGCAGCATCTCCTCGGCCCTCTTGCGCGAATAGGAACGGCCGAGCCTCGATGCAACGCCGTTCAAAAGCATCCTTTCCCCTTTCGTGAATGGCCCCTCGTCGCTTTTCGGCCGCTCTTCGAGATAAAACACCTCGATGGTCCCCACGATCTGCAACCGCGAGATGATGTCGCAGGATATTCTCCACGGTGCCTGCTGGAACCTTTCCGTGGTGTATATTTTCCCGTCGATGCTTATCCTGACACAGGCGATGTCCGAATAGCTCAGGCCCCGGGGGATAAGTTCCGCCACGTTCTGAATAATCTCTTCAAAGGAAAACCCTTTCCGGTCGATGAAATCGGACACCTCGTTCAGGCAGTCGAGCACTTTTATGCGTTTCCCCAGCAGCATTTCCCTCTTCTGCAGGGCATCGTGCTCTTTCTTCATGTCTGTGACGTCGTGAATGACCCCGCTGAAGCCTTCAACCTTGCCGTCCGGGGCTTTTCTCCCCTGCAGGGAGACCCGGGAGTCCAAAACGGAGCCGTCCTTCCTGACGAGGCGCACCTGGAGGGAAGCTGCCGTATCCTCCGGTGTGCCTTCTTCCATCCATCGCCTGCTGTCGGAGACGTTCAGATGAATCAGCTTCAACTCTCTTCCGATGAGCTCATTGCGGGTATAGCCGAAGAGGTCGAGAAACGCCCGGTTGATGTTCAGGACGACACCTTCTTCCGTGGACAGGAACATGGCCTCTTTCGCGTCCTTGAAGAACGCTGCATACACCTGCTCTCCGTCCTTGTGCGCCTCTGTTTGTTTCCCTTTTTCTTCCTTCATGGAAACACCTTCTTTTCTCTCCTGAGCGCTGCTTGCCTCTGTATAATACTACAGTCAGCGTTCCCGGCAATCAATCCGTTTGCCGCACCTCTCTCCCTGCCGGTGCTGCGCCATGGCATGCCCGTACAGGACCCGGGAAAACCTTTCGAAGATTTCCCACATGAATTTCTAATTTTCTCTAATCTTTTGTGATGCACGACCTTGCCGCCGAAACCCAGAATATTCAACACACTGAATTGTTGCATGATATACTTGCGCCCAACTCTGGCATGCCCTATGCTGTACACCTGGGCTGAAGAATGCATACAGCGCCCATGAGTAGGGAAGGAGATACCTGAAACAGGTATGGGAAAACAACTCAAAATTTTCTCGATACACGCAGCCGCAATGACCGGTGCGGCTTTCATCGTCCGCCATGTACCGACTCGGGATCGAAGCTCTCGAGTCATTGCCCGATAGGTACGGGGTGACCCCCGGGGGAACATACCGATCATGAAGAACAAAGACCTCGATCGAAACGGGGCGAAACTCGGGAAAGGACGCTCCAATCTCATTCTCATAGCGCTGGGAGAAGAATGGATCAGTTTGTCACGATAAAGGGGAAAAAGGTACTGCTCATCGACGACGACGAGTGGATACGGGACTCGCTCGGCATGTTCTTCAAGAGCGAAGAGATGCACATCGATGCCCTGGAAACCGCAGAAGAGGGGATAACGGCCCTGAGACGGCAGCGGTATGACATCATCATCACCGACTACCGCCTGCCGGGTATGGACGGGCTGAAATTCCTGAAGCGTGCCCAGGAATCGAACCCTGATTCCTTCAAGATACTGATCACCGCATACGGGAGCAGGGAGGTGATCTCTGCTGCAGCCGAGCTGGGGGTGGATGAGTATATTGAAAAGCCTTTTACCACGAAGACGATCGAGGATGCCCTTTCCCGCCTGATCAGCAAGCG
>JAJFUP010000035.1 GCA_021372395.1 Deltaproteobacteria bacterium | reverse complement strand
GCGATAACAACTGGCTATGTGACAGGTTCAGCATGACCAGGGTGGCCATGACCCTCATATATGCAGGAGTTCCAAATGTGGCCGTACTGGACGGAGGCACAAATAAGTGGGAGACCAGCGGCAAAGCGATCTCAACGGTGGTGGTAAAACCAAAGTTTAGGAAATACAGGGGCAAGTTCAGAAAGGATATTTTCATCGATAAGATTGAACTGGCTTCCGATCTTCGTGATAAAACCGTCATTGTCGATGCACGCGAGCGTGATTACTACAAAGGGAACAAGAAGCTCAATTTCGTCGCCCGGGCAGGCCATATCAAGGGTGCGGTCAATCTGCCGGTATGTTCGCAAATCTTTAAACAGGACGGAGAATACAAGTCCGCGGAAGAATTAAAGTCATTGGTCGAGAAGACTGTCGGGAAAGATCTCAGCAGAAAGATTGTTCTATACTGCGATACCGGGAAAGAGGCCACCGGCTTGTGGTTCCTTTTGACTCAGGTCTTCGGGTACACCGATGTCAAGGTGTACGATGGTTCCTGCCAGGAATGGGCTGAAGATCAATCCATGCCAATGGAGAAGTGACCACTCCATGCCTTTGGCGAAGACAACTTCTATTCACCCCCGTTTCGGATTCCTGAATATCTACCGTTGATTGCTGCAGTGAAACTCTCCACAGCAAGCCGCGGGTAGTTTCATTGTGCGAGGTAAACCAATAAAAATAAAGATGGACTCCATTGAAGAGATTCTGCTTGGTCAATGCCACAGGATTTTGGCCTTTGAGGGCCTCGCGACGCAGTGTCGCATCCATCCAGCGAAGTTGTGGCCATCCAAAATCCAATACGACTGTGTTTTGTATCCGCTTTGCTCTTCAGATATGGCTGTATTCTTCGTTCAGGAAGCCCCAGGCCCCGGCTCTTTCTTCACCAGGAGAACCGAACATGGCATCTTACGGATTATCGCATCATTACTGCTGCCGACGAGAAAGTGTTCGATACGGCTTTCTTCATGGGAACGCAAGATGACCAGGTCAATCTTTTCTTTCCCAATAACCTTCAGTATTTCTTCAACGGGATCGCCTTCCTTTTTAAGAAAGAACTCATGGGCCTTTTGAAAACCGACCTTCGTCCCTACGGTCTTGCTTTGGGTCTCTTTTGCCGTTTGAGAGTATGCCGCCGGGACAACGGCCACTTGACCAATGACAATAATCGTAAACAACCCCGCCACCCAACATATTTTATGAACCGTTTTAAATCCTCCTCTCTTTGTAAATATCTGAGATTCGCCTTTACGGATAAATATGAAGCTCCTGTTTCAGGTTAAGCCTGCTTCATAGTGCTTCCATGGGTCTCCAGGAAAATGATACGTTTTTTATTCACTTCATCTGCTTCATCAGATAAGGCCAGGATGTGAAATCCCTTCTCAACGAGGAAGAGTTCGGAGCCGGGGATTGATTCCGCTGCATTCCGGGCATGCTCCAGGGGGACGTCCGTATCATCACTGCCATGGATGATGAGTGTTCGTGCTGCCACGCGTTCAAGAGGGAGGCGGTCTATCTCTCTGAGCTGCTTCAGGTCATTGTTCAGGCCCCTTGTCCTGAGCTTTGAAGGGCTCATGCTCCTGATGAGCTCCATCAGTATCTTCACGCGGTGCTCGTCTTTCATGATAGCCCGCATCAGGTGCATCACGTCTTCCTCTTCCAGGGAGCTCTCCATCTCTATGGTTGCTACTCCTACGAGATACGGTTCATGTTTTGCAAAAACATCCGCCAGCCAGAGAGATGGATCGTTGAACATGAGATGCCTGAACAGAATGTTTTCGCCGATGTTGTTATGATTCATTTCATAGCGTTTGCTCACTGCGCATTCGAGGATCAGAGACCATATCCGCTGAGGATAACGGGCGGCAAAGTGTATCGCCGGAGGGCCGCCAGCGGAATACGCAACGAGTGCCGCCGTTTCGATGCCCAGAGTATCGAGGAGTGCCTTGAAGACATCAGCCTGCTCCTCGAAGGTCCTTCCTGTTTTCAGTGGAGTGCGGAGATAACCCGGGCGAGACCAACTCAGGATGCGGAACCCTTGTTCGAATAAGCCGCTGAAGAGGGCCGCGGTCTGATCGTAACCCCCCGGCCCACCGTGCATGACGGCAATGAAAGGGCCTGCCTCGCCATTGATAGAGTATTCTACGGGTCCTTTTTCCGTCTCAATCACCTGGCTGCCTCTTGCGAGCTCATGGATGAGATCTTTTTTCCACCGGATATATGGCCCGTATTTTTCCCTGGCCTTTTTCAAGATGTTCATACCTTGATCAATGTCCCCCAGTGCCTATCTGAAAGAGAGAGTTCTATTACTTCTACGAATCATTCCCCCGCATTTCCCTTTGCACTGAAGATTTCTTGGCTAATAGCGGGGCCTCGGTAGGATCGAAAATCCGATAAGCAAGCAGTTTCATGCGGTCACTCACGAGGAACCACATCAGAGCATAGCCCCAAACGAACAGTGCCCAACCCCAGCCCAGCGGTGTCATAAACAGCCCATAAACTGCAATCAGAGTCGCCACGATTTGCGTGCCGAGCACGGCCACCCATAAAATCCGTGCGGGTTGTATGGACCAGAACGGGCCGCGTGTGCGCGTGAGGAATATCGTCAGATGTCCTGCTACGGACAGCAGCAGATACATCAGCGTCTGGAGATGTGGCCGGTCGAGGTGATAGATGCGGTCGCCAAGATAAAAAAGTCCAAACGCTGCTACGGGTCCGACAACGCCCAGCACCGTTGAAACCCCAAGCACCACACGCATGTTCCAGGCCTCGGGCTGATTCTTGTAATGTACATTGTCATAGGCAATGGACAAGATGGCGCCGTCGTTGAGCAACGCCAGCATCACGATCATTACAGCGGTCAATGGATAAAAGTTGAAGATCAGGATCGCAAGCGTCATGAACAATAGCACGCGCAGTGTTTCGGCGATGCGGTAGATTGCGTAGCTGTTCATCCGCTGGAAAATTTTCCGGCTCTCCTTGATCGCGTCAATGATCACCGATAAGCCGGTCGTCATCAGCACGATGTCCGCCGCAGCACGCGCGGCATCTGTCGCGCCCGAAACAGCAATGCCGCAGTCGGCTTTCTTCAGAGCGGGGGCGTCGTTAACTCCATCCCCGGTCATACCGACTATGTGGCCACGCTGCTGCAGGACGTCCACAATGTGAAACTTGTGTTCGGGAAACACCTGGGCGAAGCCTTCCGCTTTTTCGATAGACTCGGCCAACTGCGCTGTCTCGTGATGCTTCGTATCACCAAAGCCGCCGGCATCGAGGATATTTGTGCCCAGCCCCAGTTTCCCGGCGGTTTCCCTGGCAATGGCCATTTGATCGCCCGTAACCATCTTGACATTCACACCCATCTCCCGGGCGGTAGCGATGGTTGCTCTGGCCTCTTCCCGGGGCGGATCGAAAAGCGGCAAGACGCCAAGAAACTGCCAATTACCTTGCGCGTCTGCCCGAGCGACCCCCAAGGAACGGAAACCTCGCACTGCAAATTCACCCACCGCCTTCTCGACAGCGGTCTTCACCTGACCGGCATTGGCCGACAACGCCAAAATCACCTGTGGCGCGCCCTTCGCCACCTTGAACTCTTTTCCGTCCGCGGCTTTGACGGTGGCCTCGGTGAGCTTATGCACCGGGTCGAACGGCTGGAAATGGACCACCTGGTAGCCCTTCAACACCTGGTCATTCTTCAGACCGCCCAGCACGGCCAGGTCGATGGCGTCCGTATTTTCCGCACGCGACGCCAGAGCGGCGCTCAGGATGACTTGATCGGCAGGGACACCATTCACGCTGAACGGATCGCCCAGTGTCAGCTTGTTCTGGGTCAGGGTTCCGGTCTTGTCCGAACACAGCACGTCCACACCAGCCAATTCTTCAATGGCCGCCAATCGGCTCACAATAGCCTCTTTTTTTGCGAGCAGGCGTGCGCCGACCGCCATAGTCACCGACAACACCGTGGGCATAGCCACGGGAATCGCGGCCACGGTCAGCACCAGGGCGAACTGCAATGTGGTGAAGATCGGGTCGCCACGGAACAACGCGACGGCCAGAATCAACACCACCAAGGCCACTGCGAGGACAATCAGGTAATCGCCGATCTTCAGGACCGCCTTCTGGAAATGGCTGACCGTGTGGGCTTCCTGCACCAATTGTGCGGTCTTGCCGAAATACGTGTTTGCACCAGTGGCGTACACCATGGCTTCCATTTCACCCTGGCGGATGATGGACCCTGAAAACACCGCATCGCCGGAGTTGCGCGTCACAGGCAGAGACTCACCCGTCAGCGCCGACTGGTCCACCTCCATCGGGTCGCCCTCGAGCAGGCGGGCATCCGCCGGCACGATGTCGCCGAGACGAAGACGGATGATGTCCCCGGGCACCAGTTCCCGTGACACCAGGGTGGTCCATTTCCCGTCCCGACGGGCCCTGGCCTTTATCGCCAGCTTGGCCTTCAGCGCGGCGATGGCGTTGCCCGCCTGGTATTCCTCCCAGAAACCGACCGCCGCGTTGGCAACAAGCAAAAGGAGGATTATGAAGAAATCCGGCCAGTGCCGCACTACTGCCGACAGGATAACTGCACCTTCGATCATCCACGGGATCGGCCCCCAGAAATAGGTGAGGAATTTCAGGAACGGATTGGTCTTCTTTTCTTCAATCTCGTTAGGCCCATATTGGCTCAGCCGCTTCTGCGCCTCTGCCTGGCTTAAGCCCTCCGGCGACGACCCCAACCTTTTCTCCACTTCCGGCACGGGCAGGGATTTCAAATCGACCTTCACCTCGGACTCGCTTACGACTGTATCCATAACGGCTATCCTTCATTCTTTATTCTGCAGGCCTGGTCTACGCGCCTTAGTCGGAAAAACCGCTCGCCCGTCTGTCAGGACAACGGAGGATGTAGATATCGGCGAGTAGCATCATCCATTATTCGCCTCTCATTACTGGCCATAGCCGGTGGTAATGTCTTTGGTAAAGAGCGGACCTTTTCCCGTCATCACCGTTGTACGCACATAACGCACCCGTAATTCCGAACGCAGTTGACCCAGCGCAGGCGGCAGAGTGGATTCCATCTCCGCGACCTGCCGGGCGGAGAAGGGCGCGTGTCCGCGCACCAGCGCCCGCACAATGACGCTCCCCGCGCTGCGGCTGAATCGAACGTCGGCCAGTGCCCCACCGACGATTGCGGTCGAAACCTTCCGGAGAAGGCAGGTATTGCCGTCCACCAAGGCAAGGCCCATTCCCGAGATCGGCCCCAGCAACATCGCGATAACCATTGCTCCGATCACTACCGCGGCGCTGGAAGTCCAGCATGCCGGATTTTCGGGTCCCCCCGGTGCGGAACGATTTGGTTTGAGCAATCCATCTCCTTCTATCTAGTGGCTTATATGATCAGCCACCAAGAGAAGTCAGGATAATCGGAAATGATCTCCTCTTTTGCAACCACATCGGCGAGGCCAAATACAATCGCTTCTGACGAGAGCGCGATTTCGGTCAAGCCTACTCTTCATAGTGGTCATCCAAGAGTTACATAAGTATAAAAATATCGCTGTCAAGACAGCCAAATCACACGGATCACCTGACACATTGTGTTAAGCCATGACTCCGGCAAAGCCGGGGGTTTACCTATAAGAAATTACCAATAATACGATAACCCAGATAGCGTCTTCTTAACCCGCATCCCTTTATTTTTTCCTTGATCTCGCTGTCCTGAGCCTGAAGCTGTGAGATGTTCACATCCCTTTCACTCAGTACATGCAGGTAATCCTCCTGATCGATCTCGACAAGGGGAGTCCCGACGGTAACATCCTGGTTGTCCTTGATATGCACCTTCACGACCTTTCCCTTCACCTCGGCGGAGACGGGTACGATTATGCCGGTTACATAGGCGTCATCGGTGCTCTGGAGGCTGAACCTGAAAAATCAAGGAAGAGGTTCTCCGGCGCTCTGTTTCTTTTTATGGTAGGGCTAAATTCATGATCTCTGTTATCTCCATAACCCTGATCTGTTCTTGAGCATTTTCCGCCTTCACGGCATCGTCGAGCATCCTGTAGCACTGGGGGCAGGCAACTGCGATGATCTTCGCCCCTGTGGAAAGAGCCTCTCGGACTCGAGACCTTCCGGCCAGATCAGGGCCCGTACCCAGGATGTCGGTAAAAGAGTTACCCCCTCCGCCTCCGCAGCACAGGGAGTTCTGCATGGAACGGTCCATCTCGACGAGGGTCAAGCCCTTGATGGAGTTCAGGATTGAGCGGGGCTGAAGATAGACCCTGTTCCACCTCCCCAGATAACAGGGGTCGTGGTAGGTGACTCTTGAGGGATACTCTCTTCTTTTAGGGAGCTGCAGAATTGCAGTGCCAATAACTTGAGTGTAGTGATACACATCGAAAGTAGATCCATGCTTGACATACTCATTCTTGATAGCATGGTAAGCATGGGGCGATATGGTGATGATTTTCCTTATGCCGCGCCGGTTCCAGTCCGAGATGTTCTGATGCGCAAGCTCGGCAAACAATCCTAGTTCACCCAGTGCATGGACTTCATTGCCATCGCCCTGCTCATCCTCGAATAAGGCCCCGAATGATATGCCGGCCTCATTAAGAAGGTGTGCTATGGAGCGGGACATCTTGATGCCCAAGTCGTCATAAGAGGCTTCATCCCCGATGTAGAGAAGATATTCCTGACCGGTATAGGCGGGGATGTTCAACCCCTCTGCCCATTTCTTCCGGTCCGCCCGGGGCATCTTGTAGGGATTTCCATTTGTGTTCATGGCCTTGAAGTAGTCCCGCACAGAAGGAGGAATAATGCCTGTTTCAACCATGTCCTGCCTTGCTGCAATAAAGATATCAACAAGATGGTCTTTGATATGTGGTATGGCACAGGCCTCCACACAGTTCATGCAGGTTGCACATGAAAACAGGACCTGGGCAAGCCTTTCACTTGTTTTGATCTCTCCATCCAGCCAGGCTTTGATAAGCCACATCCTTCCCCCTGCGGAGAAGGACTCGAACCGGTATCTCAGGTATGCAGGGCAGTTGATATCATGGTAATTGGTGGGGAGCTTGCACCAACCGCACCGAAAACATCGATGGAGGATGTCGACAAGGCCCTTTTCCATCATCCCACCTCCCAGTTGCCGGGGTTCATGATACCCGCCGGGTCCAGCACATCCCTGATCTTTTTCATGACCCTGTACGTCTCCGGCTCCATCTGTTTCAAGATGAGCTGCTGCCCCTGGACCTCTGCCTTCCAGGGTATCCCGCCGAGCTGAAGAGCTGTTTTGTTCGTATCTTCGAGGGCTTTTTTCACCCGTTCCACCTCTTCTCTATCGACCCTGTTGAACGGGTAGGCGAAAAAGAACATGGCACAGTGCCCCCTGCCGATGATCCTGGCACCAAGGGAGTATGTGATACGGTTCCTGGCCGTAATCTCCATGCCGGCACGGCAAGCCTCAGGGATCTTCTCGATGGGCATGATGGCGCCCACATACTCGAATCCGCCCCCCTTCCTCACGTCGGCAAACTTGCTCAGGGCCTTCTGGGGGGCCTCCAGAAACCCTGCCTTCATGTTGGGCGGGACCGGCATGAACCCGGCTTCTTTTGTCTCATAGAAGTCATGGAGTGCATCCCGTATGATCTGCTTCTTCATCTTTATCTCTGCTTCCGAGTTGGCTGTGACATTGATGACAGTCATCTGAAATCCATTCAGGTAATCAGGCTTGGGTGCCAGGGCATAGTTGATGTCTTCGGCGACCTCGGTATTGATGATCCGGCTGATGATCATCGGTGCGAGGTCGATATCCTCGGTCATGAAGACCATGACATCGTGCAAACTGGGCCTTGGGTAGAGCTTGATGCCCACCTTGGTGATGACCCCGGTAGTCCCGTTCCAGCCTAGGAACAGCCCTACGAGGTCGGGCAACGGTGCCCGGGAGAACCATGCAGGCACGGTAGAGCAGGAGCCGAACTTGACGAGTTCGCCCGTGGGCAGCACAACCTCCAGGCCGGTCACCATCTCGGAATGGAACCCACCTTCACTCTGGGACAAGTGGCCGGAGCCGTGGATGGCGATGTTACCTGCGATGGTCGCAGAAGGAGGTGCATCGGGAAGGGAGTGTTTGAGGCCTGGGTGGTGTTTCCTTAGATAGGCATCCAGCATGCCCTGGGAGGTTCCTGCCTCCACAACCGCATAGTGGCTCCTCTCATTGATTTCGATGATGCGGTTCATCCTTTTCATATCCAGCACGATCCCACCCTTCAGCGGCACGGTGAGGCCGGAAAGCAACAGGCCTCCACCCATGGGCACCACCGGGATCTTTTTCTGCATAGCAAGCCGGATGATTTCCTGGACCTCCGGGGCGCTACCGGGCATGACAACGCAGTCCGGCATGTGGGGGTCTTGGACCCCCTGGTCCCGCGAGTAGATAAAGAGCTCTTCTGCTGCATCAGAGACGTAATCGCTCCCCAGAATAGTTTTCAGCTTCCCGATTATCTCTTGATCAAGCATGCTCAACCCTCCCTTACTGACCCAGCGCCATGAGACACAGATCGGACATCATGATTGGTATCATGCCTGCCTTTGCTACAGGTTCTGCAAGGGTCCAGAAGCAAAACGGGCAGTTGAACACCCCATATTGGGCTCCTGTTGATTTCATATCCTCCACGTTCTTCCTTTGGATCTCCTCCACAAGGTCGAATCGCTGGGCAGCCTCAGGTATCCCTCCGCAGCATAGGGCATTCTTGTATTCATAGGTCCTTTTTGGCCGCTCGACGCCGATAAGATTGAAAATGTCGTCCACGAAGTGGTCTGTTTCGGGGCAGAGGCGATTTGAGCAGGGCCGCTGGTAGGCTGCCTTCACGTTCAACGGTTTTATATCGGGCTTCAGATCAATGAGTTTGTGATATATGTAGTCAAAGAGGTGGACGGGCCGGAAGGGGACATCGATCCCGAATGCAGGGGCCCATGATGTGTAGGTGCCGTAACACTCATCATGGTAGCAGATGATCTCTTTCACGCCGGCGGGTTCCAGATAGTATTTCATAATATTATCCATGATCAGCGGCAGGCGCTCCCGGATGGTGGAGTTCCGGGCAAAGTGGAGGAACATGAGGTTGCAAAAAACATCGCTGCCGCCAATTGTTGTGGCACCCTCGAAGAGCTTTCCCCTGATGCCACCCTTCATAATGTCGAAAAAGCACATGTCGATGACAGGGGCCTTGAGTTCTTTCTGTTTGATCTTGCCCCGTGGGCCCATCATGATGACCTGGGACTTCTCAATGGGCTTTGGGACGGGATGGATGCCAAGTTGCTCCTGTCGTTCCACGATGAGATAGAAAGGGTGGTTCCTGCTGGGGCAATACTCCTCGCAGGCATAGCAGGTGACACAATCTTTGAGAATGCGGGATTCCTCCCCCCGGAGGATTTTGGCATGTTCTCTGCCTGCCTCATCAAGGTCCATCTCGATGTACTGGCACTTCATGATGCAGTCCAATGTCTTACAGTTCTCACAGAGCTTTGTATTAAAGATCAGTTCATGCATAAAGCCCCCCCAAAGACTTGGCAATTCAAGGATAAAGAGTTTTATGTCATGTGTAGCCTCTAGAGAATCTAAAGTGTACACTTTGTAAAAAGTATGCCTTTACTAACACGAAAGTAAGGAACTCGTCAATGAGGGCACCGGCTCATGAGACGCAAAGGAAGACACTGGAACTCACGGCCAGACTCAGAGGCCACATGAAGGATGCTGACAAGTCAGGTGACGTAAACAGTAGACTGATGCAGATGATCGTTCATGCTATCAACAACCCCTCAGATCAACCTATTGCTACCCTAATGTAGTAGTAAACGACCGACTCCTACCCCCGTCTACATACACCCATTGTTCTGTGATGATCTGGTCACGCTACTAGTCTACCTCACTCTACCGACACCAGGGAGCGAGTCAAGGCAGGGGGGTACATGGGCCAATCGATGCCTTCATCATAGAGTAGGAGACCCCTCACAACCGAGATCATGTTTTTGAATTCCTGAGGTTGGATTATGGACGCAGCATTATGAACTTCCCACCGAACCCAGATAGCACAGAACCGCTTTCGATGATATAATATCGGTTAACCGTTCAGAAACAGGCGCTGAGCCAAGGGAGCAAAGATGCTATGAAAGAGGACGAAGAGAAGCTGAGCGAGACCTTAGAGAAGACGCTGGATGGTCTGAGTCCGAAAGCGAGGGTTTCAGCGATTCGCTTGTACAATCTGGCTTACGAGACGGGGCGGCGGATAGCGCGAAGGAAGGCATACTTGGCGAAGACCCCCCGGCAGACAAATTCCCCTGGAACAGACACCCAAGAGGATGAAAAGTATAGTCCTGAGTAGTCGCACAACACCCATCGCAGTCACATTTAACCGGCATCATGCTGATACCACCTTCCTACGGCGGGTGTCTGTGGGGTCCGTGCCTATTAGGGTAAGTATGTACTCCGCGATAAACTCAGTGCACAATGTCTTGTGGTCTAAGTGATACATAGTATTACGTTTATTTGAGCGAAGATGGTAATTAACATCGTGTTGGTACTCCTATGCCAAGAGGGAGATCCAATCTCTGTGCCTTTCAAACAGAACCACGGGATCAAAAACACGCAAGTTTTCGCGAAATAAATATTTCGAATGCTTTGATATGATTTACACTAAAGAAAGTTCTGGGGTTAACCCACTATAGATCTGTATCTGAAATATTCACTCGTCTCTGGACTATCATGGCCGATGATTTATCGCAGCTATCATCAGTCCGAGGAGAGATAAGATTTGAATATAATCTCTAATTCCCTTGATAACAGAGATCCTTTTCAATCTTGTCGCAAAGAGAATTGTTACCAAGACGAGGACGGTATCTCACAGCTTATAGAGCAAAAACTTGACACAAGACCCTGTTTCCTATACGGTTTTCACTGGGAAGTTCTTATCAATTGCACTCCATTTACAAGATCTTGATTAAACGCTCGAAAAAGTTTGTCGACTTTGCGAGCTGTTTTGAAAATCGAGCCAAAGAGGAAAAAATTAATGTATTAAAAGGAGGAAACTGCAAAATGAACTATTCTTTCTTCAGGAAGAATGCAGAAAAAGTCAGGCAAGCGATGCAGGAAGAGGGAATCGATGTGTTGATCCTGACGCATCAGCAAAAGTACTCCTATGTTGCTGGAACTTACCACAACGACTTTAACCTCGGGAACTGCTTGTTCGTATGGGCAAAGGAAGAGCCCACGCTCCTTGTCTCGCTTGCGGAAATGGGAAGACTCATAACGGAGGGGTACATCAGGGACATTCGTTTCTGGATGCCCGCGTATGCCGGTATAGAGCCCGTAAGCTTTTTGGACACTGTTGTTAAGATCCTTCTTGAGCGCGAATGCCACAATAAGGTGATTGCCTTAGAAATGCCGTCCATTGCGTACCTGATGTACGACCACATTGCAAAAAGTCTGCCTGATGCATCCATCGTGGATGGCGAAAGGATGATTAACAACGTCATGATGCACAAGGACGAGGAGGAGTTGGCGCTGATCCGCCGCGCCTGCGCCATCGCTGATGCAGGCACCAGAAAAATCATTGAAAACGTACGGGTCGGAGTTACCGAGGCGGAACTGATTGGCTATGCCGAGCTTGAAATGCGGAGGCTTGGCGCCTCCTATTACTATACGCCGAATCAATGTCTCTTTACATCCCAAATGGGCTACGGCGATCATTTGCCGACCGATAGAATTCTGGTAAACGGAGACCGGATCTATTACGATCTGCATCCTGTTTGGGATGAATACCGTACAGACAGCTTCCGGACGCTTGCGTTTGGGAAACAATCAAAGGACTACATGAAGATGGTCGAATTTATAAGGCCGGTCATAGATGAATTGAACACGATGTTTGTGCCCGGTGCGAGTACCAAGGAAATTGAGAAATGCTATCTCAGCCGTCTCGAAGAGGGTGGCTATCCTGATATCGGATCCGTTCCTCTCGGGCACGGTATCGGCACAGGCCATCTGCCTCCGACATTTTACCACGACGACGACTATATCCTTGAGGAAAATGTCATGATCGTTCCCTGTGCGCATATCTTCGATTTCAAGACCAATTGCGGCGTATTCGCACTGGAATATGTCGTGTGCGTTAAGCCCGGAAAAGCGGAGGTTTTTACGAAATATCCACTTGATTTGATTACAATCGAATAGAAATATTCAGCCTCCACGGCTGATACCGGGCATTTCTCTGCATGGGCGGGGATTCTTTGTAAGGGACGGGTACTATAGAGGTATCGAATAATTGGCCAGGGCTATACGACATCATCTTCGGTGGCGGATCGACTTGGCTGCGTCTCTCTATAGAGCGTTTGCGAGGGGTCTTTATCACTGAGCTAAGGACATGCATGGAAACATCTGATCGGTGGCTCCAACTTAAAACTGCGGCATGCTCTGCTTCCACGTACTGATGGCATCCGGAGACCTTCACTTTTTAAGGGAAGCCAAAAAAAGACATAAATTAAAGGCATGTGGGATCCCCCAAGAAGCATAGGTCTGCTGAAGAAATATTCAATAATCAGAAAACGTGAGCTATGGCACGATATCAACGGGTTCTATCGATACCATTCTTATACATCTCGTGCCGTTATCGATCCTCTGCACATACCATTTGATAGTATAGGTCTCTTCTGAAAATGATACCGCTAGAACGTCCCGGTTCTGCCTCGGCGGTATGCCGTCCGCTGGAACCGGAACGTTCGCTGACCGTTTTTTCCCGCTCTGCGAGAAACCCTCGAAGACCCTTCTGCTGCGATCATGCGAGGTCGAAACGGTCAAGGTTCATTACTTTGTTCCACACCGCTACAAAGTCGTGCAGAAACTTTTCCTGGGAGTCCTTAGACCCGTAGACTTCCGCCAAGGCCCGAAGCTGCGAGTTTGAACCAAAGATGAGGTCGACACGGGTGCCGGTCCACTTGAGTTCGCCTGTTGCTCGATCACGACCCTCGAACACGTCTTCGTCTTTTGAGGTTGCCTTCCAGATCGTACTCATGTCGAGCAGATTCACGAAGAAGTCATTGGTGAGCGTCTCCGGCCGTCTGGTGAAGACGCCGAGCCGTGACTGTCCGAAGTTGGCATTCAAGACGCGCATGCCGCCGACAAGAACCGTCATCTCTGGAGCGGTCAGCGTCAAAAGCTGCGCACGATCAACCAGCAGTTCCTCTGCCGATACGGCGTAGCTGGTTTTGAGGTAGTTGCGGAACCCGTCTGCAGCCGGTTCGAGCACGGCGAATGACACCACGTCGGTCTGCTCCTGCGACGCATCCGTGCGTCCCGGGGTGAAGGGAACGGTCACAACATGGCCGGCATTCTTCGCTGCCTTCTCGACACCAGCGCATCCGCCCAGGACAATCAGGTCGGCGAGCGAGACCCTCTTCCCGCCGGACTGTGCGCTGTTGAACTCCTTCTGGATTCCCTCAAGGGTCTCCAGCACAGTTTTCAGTTGTGCCGGCTGGTTGACTTCCCAATCCTTC
>JAJFUP010000028.1 GCA_021372395.1 Deltaproteobacteria bacterium | reverse complement strand
TGCTGGTGCCCGAGACCGGACTTGAACCGGTATGAGACTAAGTCCCGAGGGATTTTAAGTCCCTTGCGTCTGCCAATTCCGCCACTCGGGCAGGCAGTGTTCGATGTAATCTCATCAGGATTACAGTGTCAAGCACATCCTGCCGGTCAGGTTTCTCAAAGAGCCTTTGCAGGTCGATGCAGGGAGGCCGGTTTCGGGAACCTGGTATCCGTCACCCCTGGGGCATGAGATAGACGGAATAGGTCTCTTTCTCGGTCTTGATGGAATCCGCGAGCCGGAGCCCGCCGGCCTGCGGGTCGAGCTTCCCGGTCGTTATCACCACGAACCCGGTGCCTGTTCCCTTCAGTTCCTCCAGCCGTTTTTCACTGATCGGGTGTATCTTGTCGCCTGCAGCCCACACGATCCCGTGCTGGATATCGCCGATCGAGTAGAATTCTTTGCCTTTGAGCTCCGGATTCTGCCGCAGGCGCATGAACATCAGCGTCTCATCCTGCGGGGTGTGTGCCGCTATCACCGGGGCCAGGAATACAATGCAAAGGCACATCCCTGCTATGGCTGTCAGGTGGGCGTTTCTCGTCCTGCCCCGTATGAACTCATAGATGAGAAATCCCCCGCAGAAGGCTATGGGAAGGACCCCCAAGAGCGGAACAATCCGGCCAGAGGAGAAATACACGAGTGCCCCTGCGCCAATGAAGAACGAGACGCCGGTTATGATGCTGAAAGGGCCGTACACGGCTTTCCATGCCCGCCCCCCGGCATCCCGGAGACGGTATATCGCCATGGCGGAGACGATGGCCCCCGGGACGATCGCCGGCAGGAGGTAGCGAAGCTTCTTCTCCGGGAACACCGAGATGAAGACGATGGTCAGGATGAACCAGAAGGCTGAAAAGCGTTCCTCGGGTTTCCTGTCCTTGCCGGTGAAAGGCGCCACAAGGCCGTAGAGGAGGAAGAACACCCACACCCCCACGATCTCCTGCAGATGGGCCGGGTAATACCAGAAGGGCCTTGCGTGGTTCTTGAACCATGCGACGGACTCCCTCGAGGCGATGGCCGTTGCCTCGTGTGGCGTGTGCAGGTAGACATACGCCGGCCATGCAGCCGCCAGGAGCGCGAAGAGCGCGACACTCCAGACGAGCGCCCACTTGTTTTCCCGGAAGTCCTTTGTCCCGTAGGCGAGACAATAGCTGGCGAGGAAAGGCACGAGCATGACCCCGAAGGCCACAGGACCTTTGCTGAGAAAGGAAAAGCACAGGAGGAGGGAAAAAACGAGGAAGTAGCGGTTCTTGCCCTCCTTGCGCATGAAGGCTTCGAGCAGCGCCCAGAGGGCACCTGCCATGGCCGTGATGGCATAGATGTCCCACTCGTTCTTTCGTGCCGACCACAGGAACATGTAGCTCGTCGCCAGCACGAGCAGCGTGGTGGTCGCTATCCATTTGTTGCCTGTAATGCGCCTGGCGAGGAGGAACGTGAAGAGGGCGAGAAGCAGCGCGCATATCCCCGCCGGTATCCTGTTTGCAACGAGGTCGGCGTCTGTCCCGGCCAGCATCATGGGCACCGTGGTGATCCACGTGGGAAGAGGCGGCTTCGCTATCCTGAGCTCTCCGTTCATGGTGGGCAGGAGCCAGGACCCGTCCCGGATGATTTCGCGGGCCGTGATGAAGTTTCTGGCCTCCATGATATTGACCGTGAGCAGGTCGTTGTACAGGAAGATCGTGATGAAAAGCACAACGGGGAGGATGAAAAGATGTTTCTTCTGCATATGCATGGGTGCCCTATTCACGCGAGATGTACACTCGGCAGGGAGAGTCATCTCTCCCCATGCCCTGAGGCATGGTGACGGTGCCGATCAGTCGTTCCCACTGATCTTCCATCGTTACGCTATGCTGGTGTGAGTGTGCAAACTGCATACCGCACATGGGGTCAGAAATCCAGAGGGAGTTTGCCTGCAGACCCTGTCTGGGGGAGGCCGGCTCAGTTTCAGGTTGAAATAAGGGGAGACACACTGTTATCCTTTGTATCGTATGGGACTTTCGGGCTGGCCTGATGGCGGATGAGCCCGGAAATGCCCGGCAATCACCCCGATGGCGAAAGGCCGTCGAAGAGGGATCCTGGATGGATATGCATCAAATCGCCCTGAGTATCGTCATACCCTTCTACAATGAAGAAGAATCCGTACAAGCGGTCTGTGAGGAGGTATGGCATGTCCTGTCGGCTGTCCCTGGACTCACCTGGGAGCTGGTGATGGTGGACGACGGCTCCACGGATCAGACGCCGCGGATCATGGCCGACCTTGCACGGGAATACAAATTTTTCCGCTGCCTGCGCCTGGCGCCCAACAGCGGGCAGTCGGCAGCACTCGAGGCAGGGTTCGAGGCAGCCAGGGGCGAGTATGTCGCCACCCTCGACGGCGACGGGCAGAACGACCCTTGCGACATCGTATGCCTGCTGGACGCGGTGAAGGAGCATGGCGTGGACATGATGTGCGGTATCAGGCGGAGAAGGGCCGATACCCTCGTGCGTCGCATGTCCAGCCGCATAGCCAACCGTGTACGTTCAGCAGTCCTGAAGGACAGGATCACGGATGTGGGGTGTTCGCTTCGGGTATTCAGGCGCTCCTGCATGGGGCGCGTCCGGTTCTTCAGGAACGCTCACCGGTTTTTCCCCGCACTGTTCATCATGGCGGGCTTCTCCGTGGCCGAGATGCCGGTCAACCACCGTCCGAGAGAACACGGCACCAGCAAGTACGGAGGCGGGATAAACAGCAGGCTCTGGGTGGGCATTGCGGACCTGGCCGGTGTCTTCTGGCTCAGCAAACGTTCGCTCAGGTACGTTGTCACGGAAGAATGAACGGGAAGACCGATGAAAAGCTGCGCGGGGATATCGCCCGCGTCGTTCTCCTGGCGGCGTTTTTTTTCGCCATAGCGTTCCTTCTCCAGAGGCCGGACCTCAGAAAGATTCTCTTCGACATGGACACCCTGCGGTCTGTGCTGAAAGGGGGCGAGGGAACCTCAGGGTACCTCATGTCAGCCCTTGTCTTTACCCTTGCAGGAGGAGGGCTCATCGCCCTGGGATTCCCCCGGCTCTGGGCAAGTGCGGTGGGCGGGATCATATACGGGGCGTTCATGGGAACCATCCTCTCCGTGATGGCCTCTCTGCTCGGTGCCTCGGTTCTTTACCAGGCCGGGAAAACCCTGTTCTCTGCCGTCGTGGAGCGGCGTGTAGGCGACAGGCTGAAGGTCTGGCAGGTCCGGTTTCGGGAAAACGCCTTCTGGTGGGTGCTGTATGCAAGGTTCTTCCCGTTCTCCAACTCTACGGTCATGAGCCTGCTCTGCGGAAGCTGCAATGTGCCCTTCACCGCTTACCTTCTGGGCTCGCTCGTGGGCTTCGTCCCTCTGGCAGTTGTCTTCGCCGCGTTCGGAAGCGGAGGTGCGAAGGGCAACCTGTGGCAGATCGGGTTTGCCACGGCGCTCCTTGTGCTCTCGATTTTTTCCCGGAGACTCATGAACAGATGGTTCCCCTCGAGCAGGGACTGAGGCGGCACGTCTGACAGGTTTCCCTTCGTTCTCACGACAGAATATGGTATGGCCCTTATTATATTAATGAAATAAATTGATCTCTTTTGAAGTCAACACAACGAACGCGCACACGAAAGGAGCTTGCCATGGTGAAGGTCACCTGCCTCGGTGCAGCAGGTTCGGTCACAGGATCGAATTTTCTCGTGGAGAATCCTCAGGGCAAGAGGGTGCTCGTAGACTGCGGGATGTTCCAGGGTGGAAAGCGCATGGAACTGCGGAACTGGCGCGAGTGGGACTTCGATCCCTCCCAGATAAAGACGCTCTTTCTGACACATGCCCATATCGATCACAGCGGGCGTATCCCCAAACTGGTTCACGATGGGTTCAGGGGGAAGATCTTCACCAGCCCTCCTACGGCACAGCTCTGCGGGATCATGCTGCTGGATTCGGCTCATGTGCAGGAGATGGATGCCCGGTGGCAGACGAGGCGCAACAGGAGGGAGGCAAAAGGTGAGATCAACCCGCTCTATTCGATGGAAGATGCCCAGAACAGCCTGCAGTACCTCGTGCCGGTAGAAAGAGACGAGATCATTCAGGTGGAGGACGGCATCCGGGCCCGCCTGAGGAACGCCGGGCACATCCTCGGGTCGTCCATTCTCGAGCTGTGGGTGAGCGACGGCCGGCAGGAGATCAAGATCGTGTTCTCCGGTGACATCGGCAAGTCGAACCAGCTCATCCTGAAGGACCCAACAGAGATCTTCAACGCCGACTACCTGTTCGTGGAGTCCACCTACGGCAACCGTCTCCACAAGTCGTTCGACGAGAGCAAGGCCGAGCTGCAAGAGGCGATCACCTACGCAGTGTCTCATGGCGAGAAGGTCATCATCCCGGCCTTTGCCGTGGAGCGCACGCAGGAGATCATCTACCTCCTGGGCGAGTTCTACCGGCAGGGCAAGCTGCCCGACATCCCGATCTACCTCGACAGCCCGCTTGCCATCAAGGCCACCGAGATATTCAGGCAGAACAGGAAGTACTACGACGAGGAGACCATGGCCATCGTGAACCATGGCTTCGATCCCTTCAGCCTCCCGAACCTGCACTACAGCGCGTCATCCGCAGACTCCATGGCCATCAACGAGAAGAGGGGATCCGCCATCGTGATTGCGGGCAACGGCATGTGCACTGCGGGCCGCATCAAGCACCACCTCAAGCACAACCTCTGGCGTGAAGGGGCGAGCATCGTGATCGTGGGCTTTCAGGCAAACGGCAGCACGGGAAGGAAGATCGTCGAGGGTTACAAGACCGTGAAGGTCTTCGGACAGGACGTGGCCGTCAAGGCGAGGGTGTTCACCATCGGCGGGTTCTCGGCCCATGCGGACCAGAATGACCTCCTGAAATGGGTGGGCAACTTTTCCGAGTCCAAACCCCGGGTCTTCGTGGTGCACGGCGAGGTGGCGGTGTGCGAGGAGTTCGCAGGCGTCGTGAAGGAGCGGCTCGGTCTTGCGACCTACGTCCCGCGGTGGCGGGAGGGCCTCGTCCTCAAACCCAAGGAGTTCATCGCCCAGGCGCCTGCCGAGGCCGAGGTGCCCGTCGACCTGAGATCCGATATGCTCTCTGCCTATGCCGATGTGGAGAGACACCTCACTGCCCTGAGAGAGAAGATCGCCCGGGAAGAGAACCGGGCGCGCATCACGGACGAAGACATCGACCGGCTCAGGTACATCCAGGAGGAGCTGACCCAGATCCTCCCCTGAAGTGCGCGAGATCGCCCATGAGAGGCTTTGAGCCTCTGCTACAGGGGGTGTCGGGGGAACTTCAGCCCCTGCGGTCGAACAGGCGTTGCGACTTCCGGCCGGTTCGGGGGAGGCTCCCGTAGTCCACGATCTCGATGATGCCGCTCACCAGCAGCGACTTCCGCAAGTCCACACCGATGCCCTTGCCGAGAGACGCGTCTCCCTCCGGGTTTGCACCCGGCGCACGCTCAACCCGGATGGTCATGTAGTCCTTGCCGTCTTCCTTGCGGTCGAGAAGGATCTGGTACTCGCTGCCGATGCCCCGGTGCCTGGTGAGAATCTCCTCCACGTGGCTCGGGTAGATGTTGACGGCCCGGATGATGAACATATCGTCGGAGCGTCCCATGATCCTGTCGTGCCGGGGCAGGATCGAGCCACAGGCACACTTCCCGGGGATCAGCCTGGTGAGGTCGCGGGAGCGGTACCGGACCAGGGGTGAGCCTTCCTTGCCGAGCGTGGTGTAGACCATCTCTCCCACCTCGCCCTCCTTGACTGGTTCAAGGGTTTCGGGGTCGAGGATCTCGAGTATATAGTAGTCTGCCCAGTAGTGGATGCCTGTGTGGTGAACGCAGTCCAGCCCGGTGCCCGGGCCGTACACCTCGGTGAGACCGGGAATGTCGAAGATGTGCTCGGCCCTGAACAGGCCTTGGATCTTGTTCCGCATGGAGTCGCTGGCACGCTCTGCCCCCATGATGACCTTCTTCACGTTGATCCTGTCGAGTAGCCCGTGCTTCTCAGCCTCTTCGGCCAGGAGCAGGGCCATGGAGGCCGTGGCGCACATGACCGTGGGCTGGAAGTCTTCCAGAAACTGCAGGTGCATCTCCGTGTTTCCGGGACCCACGGGCAGGGCCATTGCCCCGAAGCGCTCGCACCCGTTCTGAAATCCCACGCCAGCCGTCCAGACCCCGTAGCCAACGCAAATCTGGACCCTGTCAAGGGGCGTGAGAGCGGCCATCTCATAGCAGCGGGCGAACATGTTGGCCCAGTCTTCGATGTCCTTGGCGGTATAGACCAGGACCTTTCTCTTGCCGGTGGTGCCGGAAGAGGCGTGGATGCGCACGATGTCCTCGAAGGGAACGGATCGAAGAGGAAAGGGGTATCCCTCCTGGAGGTCCTGCGCCGTGACAAAGGGCAACCGCCTCAGGTCGTCGAGTGACTTGATGTCCCCGGGCGTTACACCTGCCTCGTCCAGTCTCTTCCGGTAGAATTCCGAGCCGGTATATGCATGGCTCACCGTCCATTTCAGTCCCTGGAGCTGGAGTGACTTCAGCTCATCTGCCGAGCGATACGTCGGCATAAAGGTTCTGCCCATTACACACCTCCCTGTCTGTCTTCCTGCTGTCTGTACTCGTAACCGAGCCCGATGCACCTGAGGTTGTCCGCAAGCCCCCGTTTGGGTGAGATCTCCTCGATGACGGCATTGGCCTCTCCGAGATTGAATCCCAGGACCTTGAGCACGAATCCGAGCATGACCATGTTTGCGGCAGCCGGTGCGTGGGTGGAAAGCGCTATGCCTGTTGCGTCCACGAAAAAGTCGAAGGGGCCCTTCACCCTGGCGTTCACCGCCGATATGCCGCCACCGTTGAGCATGGACAGACAACTTCCTGCCTCCGTCTCATCGAGCCCGATGAGGACGTCCGCACTGCCTGCCGGGATGAGCGGGCTCGCAAAAGAGCCGATCTTGAGGTTTGCCGTGACCGTGCCCCCCCTCATGGCCATGCCGTGAGTCTCCGAGGCGATGACCCGGTGCCCTTTTCTGACCGCGATTTCTGCCAGTGCCCTTGCCAGGAGCAGGATGCCCTGGCCTCCGGTTCCCACCATGAATATCTGCATGTTCACCTTATCCGTGTCCATTTTCCCTTCTTCCGTTTTCCCGTGCCCATTGGCCGGCTGATGTGCCCCGCCGCTTTCCTCAGGACTTCTTTGTGGCAACGATGGCATGGTGCGGGCAGACCTCCACGCACATGCCGCATCCGATGCACAGCGACCTATCTATGATGACTTTTTCCTCTCCCGGGCAGAGTGCCGGACACTCGAAGTCCCTGATGCAGCAGCCGCACAGGGTGCACTCATCGGAGATGGACATCTCGAAGGACTCCTGGCGGCCAAGCGCCTGCCTGTCCCTGATGCAGGGGTGCCTGGCAATGACCGCTGCCACTCCCTCCACAGGCGTTCTTTCATGGGCCTCTTTCACGATCCTGGTGAAACCCTCGATGTCGTACGGGTCGTGGATAAAGACCGTGCGGACGCCGCAGCCCTTGAGGATGTCCTCGAGCTGGAGTGTTCTGCCCTCGTAGTCGTTCGCCATCAGGCCCGTAGCAGGGGTCGGCTGGTGACCGGTCATGGCGGTGGTGGCATTGTCGAGGATGACCAGCACGAAGCGCGCACCCGTGACCAGGGCATTGATGGTGGGCGGGATGCCGGCGTGGAAATAGGTGGAATCGCCGATGACGGCCACGATGGGGGGCGGCGAGGCGGAGTCTTTATATGCGTGGTAGAAGCCTGCAGCCTGGGATACGGCAGCACCCATGCACAGGCACGTGTCCACGGCACCGAAGTTGAGGCCCAGGGTGTAACACCCGATGTCTGAGGTGTAGATCCCCTTGGGCAGCGCCTGCTTTACGGCATAGAAAGCAGCCCGGTGGGAGCACCCTGCACACAGCGATGGCCTGCGCTGCTTCTTTGCTGCCCCTGCAACATCACGCGCGGGGATCCCGGTCACCCGGTCGAGAATGTCCATGACGATCTCCGGCGTGAGCTCGCCCTCGCCCGGTACCGTGCCGTCCATCCTTCCCCTCACGTTATACCTGCAGGGAAACTGCATCTCCATGACCGGTTCGGACTCCTCCACCACGAGCACATCCTTGTGAGCCCGCGAGATGCGGTCGAGCTCTTCCGGATCCATGGGAAAGGGCATGTCAACCTTGTAAAGGCTGGCTCCAGGCCACCTGTCTGAGCTGGAGAGGACGTCGGTGAGGTATGCGTAGCTGACCCCGGATGAAACGATGGCGAGCGGGGAAGCTTCGGTGCCCATGGTGAGTCTCGGCCTGGCCCAGGGATGGCGTCTCATCTCGGCGATCTTGGCGTTGAGCTCGCGGTGGAGCTTAAGCCTTGGGCCGGGTGTGGCTGCCCACCGCGACGGGTCTTTGCGGAAATCCGGCGCTCTGTTCAGGGGCGCGAGCTCGGGTACCTCCATGAGCTCGCGTGCATGGCAAACCCGCGTGGTGGGCCTCAGGATCACCGGGGTTCGGTACTGCTCGGAAAACTCGAACGCGTCGAGGGTCATGCGAAGGGCTTCCTCGGGGCTGCACGGGTCGAGCACCGGGATCTTTGCGTGGATGGCGAAGAGCCTCGTGTCCTGCTCCGTCTGTGAGGAGTGGGGGCCCGGGTCGTCCGCCACCACGATGAGGAGCCCGCCCGTAGTGCCCATGTATGCAGCGCTCATCACCGGGTCGGAGGCCACGTTGAGTCCCACCTGTTTCATGGCCACCGCTGAGCGTCTGTTGGCGATGGCATTTGCATACGCAACCTCGAACGCCGTCTTTTCGTTGATGGACCACTCCACGTGGACGGGAAGATCGTTGGTCTTTGATACGGCAAAGGCAGTATCGCACACCTCCGATGCCGGGGTGCCCGGGTAAGACGCCACCACCGTGGCGCCGCTCGCGAGGATCCCGTACGCGATGGCCTCATTTCCAAGGAGGATCTTAGTGCCCTTCATGCAAACCTCGTGTGCTGAAAAGATTAAGATGTTTAAGCCTGTGAACAATAAAAAAAGGTGGCCTTGGCCACCTTCTGTATCGCCTCGCAGAAGTCGACCGCCTATCTCACCGTGAACCACCACCAGGAGAATCGATCCGACTGTATCTTCATGGAAGAACATACAACGACAACGGCGTGCATTTGTCAAATGGAAAGTGTGTCAAAAGGAGGTGAGGTCGCCGGATGGAACAGCATGATGCCCCTTCTTGTTTTCTGGGGAAACACATGAACGAGAAAAAAACTCTGGACGCAAACCAAACCGATGATGGGGGAGAAGGAAGACAATTTTGACCATCCCCGGTGGGAATACCGGGGATGGTCCATGTTGTCTCTTTAAAACGTGCTGATGTTCTTCTTACTTTGCTTCGCCTGTTGCAGCAGGTGCCTCGGCAGCAGGTGCCTCGGCAGCAGGTGCAGCGGCTCCGCCGGTTGTTGCTGAAGCCTCAGGAGCCGGAGCAGTCTCTGTCACTGCGGGCTGCTCTGTCGGAGCTTCCTTCTTCTGGCAACCGGTCACGGAAAAGAACATCAGAAGCCCAAACACCAGAACCACAACACACACCCATAAAGAACCCTTCTTCATCTTCATAATCTCCTATCCTTTTTTTTATTT
>JAJFUP010000133.1 GCA_021372395.1 Deltaproteobacteria bacterium | reverse complement strand
GGAGGTCAAGGGCCTCTGAAGCATGAGAGGCGAGCGAGACCTCGTATGCATCGCTCAAGCCCCACTTGAGCTGCTTTGCCATGCTCTTTTCATCTTCGACGATCAGTATCCGATCCTTGGTCATGGACGTTCCTCGTGGGGTGACATTCTTTGTACCCGTGGGCTGATACGGGTTCCGTTCATACACTGCCTGCAGCCCCCTGTCCGTTCACTGCCTGCGGGAGGGGGGCTCTCTCTGAAGGCAGCTCGATGGTGAACGTGACCCCCTGGTCCGGGTTTTGCGCCACATCGATCCTTGCTCCGAGCTGTTCGGCCAGGTTCTTCACCTGCCAGAGTCCGAGCCCTGTCCCCTTTTTCTTCGTGGTCTGGAAGGGTTTGAAGAGCCTTTCGCGAATGAATTCATCCGTCATGCCCGCCCCGTTGTCGGTAACGGAGATGAACGGTACGTCCCCTTTGTGTCCGGCTACGAGGGTGACCTTTCCGTGATCGCCCACTGCCTCGGTGGCATTGACGAGGATGTTCTCCAGGATGTTTTCCAGGACTCCCGGGTCGGTGACGATCTGCATGGCGGCCTCCACCCGAAGGATGAGCTCGATGCCGTCCAGTCTGGGTTTCAGCTGTGCGAGCAGGGTATCCACGAACGGCCCCACGGGAAAAGTCTTCACGTGAATCTCTTCGCGCTCGGGTATGGCCCGCAGCTTTCCCATGACCTTGTCGATGCGTGCCAGGGCCTGAGCGACGGTATCCAGCATGTCTTCGCGGAACTCTTCCTCATCCATGTGCCGGGGCGCGTTCTGGAGGATCAGGGAGAGGTGGCCTGCGGCATTTTTCAGATCGTGGAGCACGGATGCGGACATCCTGTTGTAGGTGTCGAGCTCCTTGTTGTCGGCGAGTCTCTGCGCGTACCATGCGCTCATGAGGGCGGCGCTCGACTGTGACGCAACGGCGGTGAGCAGGTCAATGTCGTCCTGGCCGTAGGGCGTGCCGGGATTTTCCTTGCCCACCGTGATGAAGCCGATCATCATGCTGCCTGCCATCATGCCCACGGCGAGCTCGATCTTGTTCCTGTCCAGAAAATCGCTGTGCTGCCCGATGATTTCCTCCCAGAGAGAGTCCCCAGGTTTCGAGGAGGTTTTCCTCAGGAAGAAAGGGTTCACCTTGAGATAACCAAGGAAGGGGTTCGCTTCCGTGATGGTGGAATCGCCGGTGAGATCCGGAAAGGAGAAGGCTCGCCTGAACAAAGGGCCCGCCATGAGCCAGATGGAGAACTCCTTGATATACATGCTGTCGAGAATCACCTGGGAGGTCAGGTGTATGATCTGTCTCTCGTTGAACGCGATGGAGAGGTTGGCGCTCAGCTCTCCCCATTCCTTGCGGTAGTCGTACTTGTTGGCGAAGAAGTGGGTGTTGATGAAAAACCTGACCCTGGCCTTGGCCTCGGGGGAGAGGACGAAGACGGAAAGCACGATGAGGGCAAGGAAGACCAGGAACCCCGTGACCACAAAGGAAGGCCTCATGCCGAGGGTTTGTATCCAGAAGATGAAGAGCCCCAGGAGAAACAGGTACGAGCCTACGCTGACAAAGGTGAAGGAATGGTAGACAACGTACCGTGACACGAAGATGTCCATCTCGAAAAGTTTGAACCGGATGGAGAAGAAGATGAGGAAGGATACGCCCACCAGCGTGATCAGCGAGTACAGCATGAGGATATCGTGGGTGATGGTGTTGGTGCTGATGCGGTAGATGGATACCAGGCACAGGGCTGCCCCCACCGAGATGGACCCGAGCGCGGGATAGGTGAGCATCCTCCTGCCGGAGCCCTGGGAAGACCGGAGGATATTCTCCATGATCCAGATGAACAGGATGGATCCGAGCAGCACCAGGACCGATTCCGGTTTGCCGAGCCATCCCCCCACGACCAGGTTTTCGATGTTCAGTCGGGCATAGGCATTGGGGAACGATGTCAGGGCGAGTGCGTAGAGCATGCACATGACCACGAGCGATCGCCTTGTCCATACCACGAGCCGTATCTTTCTCGAGATACTCTTCTCCATGGAGAGCGCTGAGACGATGAAAAAGCTGATGGTCGAAAGCTCGAAGAAGGAAGCCACCCTGAGCGCGAGTACGGTGCCCGTGAGAGAGAAAGCCAGGTAACAGAATTCGAGAAATGCGATGGAGAGCAGTCCGAAGGCTGTGGCCCTGCCGTGAGGCGCCCCGCTCCGGGACAGGATCACCATCCCGCCCAGCAGGCTGACGAGGGCTGTCATTCCATACGAGAGCAGTTCCATAGTATGCCCTTTTCATCGTCATTCTTACCAGAGATCTCAATCGTTGTCGAAATATTTTACAGAGAG
>JAJFUP010000284.1 GCA_021372395.1 Deltaproteobacteria bacterium | reverse complement strand
GCACTCGAGGTGAAGGGTCTGAGCTTTGCCACCCCGGAGCGCCTGAGGGAATACCTCGGCCTCATGCCGGGCTCCGTCACGATCCTGGCCGTCATGAACGACACAGAGGGAAGGGTGGAGGTGATCGTCGACGACGGGGTGTGGCGATGCGAATCCGTGCAGTGCCACCCGCTGGTGAACACGAGCACGCTCGTGATCTCCCGGGAGGGCATCGCGCGTTTCCTCCAGGCAACCGGGCATCCGCCGCGTGTCATGGATGTCCCGGCACGGACGGATCGATGAGTCCCTGTCTGTGTAAACAAATCATGCACCCCGTACGTCATGAGGAGATAACAAGGCAATGGATAACGTGTCGAGAGCTCATGATGGCGGGCTTTGCCGGCATACCGAGGAAGATGCGGGCGCGAACAGGCGTTGCCGGTAGAGAGCCAGAGTGATGCAGGACAATGACCATTGCCATGCCCCGACAGGCGGCGCAGAGCTCACCGTCGTTGTGCTCAGCGCCATGGAGGGAGACAGAAAGGCGTTTGAGGAGTTGATCGTGATGTTCCAGAGTGGCATTTACCGCATGGCATACGCACGGATCCAATCCCGCTCGGATGCGGAAGATCTGGTTCAGGACGTGTTCCTGAAGGCCTACAGGAACATCTCTTCCCTCAAGAGTGCCGACGTCTTCAAGGCATGGCTCTACCGGATCGCCGCCAACTCGGTGAAGGATTATTACCGGAAGCGCAAGTTTATGAGCCTGTTCGGCTTCGGGGTGCAGGAGAGCGGGGATGATTGCGAGTATGCGGGATCAGACCCCGACGGGTATGATCACCTCGCGAGCAAGCAGTTCTGGGGGCGCTTCAACTCGTTCCTCCAGGGGTTGCCCCAACAGCAGCGGGAGGTGTTCAGGCTCCGGTTCCTGGATCACCTGAGTATCGCCGAGATATCGGTGGTGTTGGGCAGGAGCGAGAGCGCCGTGAAGACCCACCTGTACCGGGCCATGGAGAAGTTCAAGACCGAAGGGCCTTCCGCCGGGTTCTTCCAGGAGGAGATATCGTGAAAAACAGTCATGGTGCTCATCTCGAGGAACAGCGCATCATGGTCTCTCTCATCGACACTGCCGACCTGACACCCGCCGAGAGGGATCACCTGGCGAACTGCGCCGCGTGCTCCGCTTTCCGTCACCGGCTTGCAGCGCAACTCGATGGGCTTGCCGATGCGGCGGTCAGGCATACCCCGGATCGACGGCGCAGGGTGACGCTGCCTGCGCTTAAGGACGCCCCCGAAAGAGGGTGGACGGGCTGGTACGTAGGGTTGGCTGCGACTGCGGCCAGCGTTGCGCTCCTTGTCGCTCTCTTGTGGCCGAACCCGTATTCCGGGTCGTTGCGGCCATACGGTGACGTGGGTCTTGCAGCCGAGACGGCGGCCGATGCAAAGCTCATGGCAGAGGTCGACGATATCGCGGACGGTAAGCTTTCCAACTCTTACCGGGCTATAGTTCCCGACCCGGGAGTGGACGAAGGCGGTGACTTCCTCGAT
This sequence comes from Deltaproteobacteria bacterium, assembly GCA_021372395.1. Classification (GTDB taxonomy): domain Bacteria; phylum Desulfobacterota; class Desulfomonilia; order UBA1062; family UBA1062; genus MWEI01. The sequence goes on along the minus strand of JAJFUP010000284.1, from coordinate 757 downwards.
TTTCTGGTGCCCGATGCGGGGCCGGAAGAGGGTTGAAAAGGACATGAAAGGGACAAAGAAAGGGAGTGGTATATGACGAAACGGATGCTCGTGGGGATGCTGGTGTGTTCTGTAATGCTCTTCGGGACAGTACAGGCACGTGGTGATGACCTATCACCCGGCAGGTGGTGGATGCAGCCGGACCTTGCCTCGCAGCTCTCCTTGTCAAAGAAGGAGAAGAAGGCCCTCGACAACCTGTTCTCCCGGAACCGCATCGCGCTCATCGACCTCAGGAGTTCTCTCGAAAAGGAGCGGCTCGTGATGCAGGACATCCTCGAAAGGGACCCCCTGGATGAGGCAGCTTTGTTTGCCCAGCAGAAAAGGGTGGGGGAGAAGAGGCAGAAGCTCGCCGACGAGCGTTTCAAGTATCTCGTGGGCGTGAGGAAGATCCTGGGTGCCGATCGTTTCCGGACCTTGTCCGGAAAGTATGAGGAGATGAAGCGAGGGGGACCCGCTGCGCCCGCAGCAAGACCGTGGAAGCGGGAGGGGGGCCAGAGCAGATGATGGGAAAGGCCTGAGGGCTGATGACCGGCGCCCGATGTTTCATGGCTCATCGGACGACGGGCACGGAGTCTCCCTGCGGGCGAGCTCCCTTTCCATACCGGCTTTGATCCCCGACATGAGGGAAAATAGTAGGCCTGTTCAATTCGGTCGTCTCGCCCTGTGCAGGCCGAGACGACCGAATTGAACAGGCTGAATGAAAAACACCCGTGTATTT
>JAJFUP010000256.1 GCA_021372395.1 Deltaproteobacteria bacterium | reverse complement strand
TGGCCGTCAGGGGACTCGAATACGAACGCGACCGGACCCTCACCATGCTCATCATCCCGTTCATCGCCTGCTCGGCACGGACCGTGGTGATCCTGGCACTGGCAGGCAAATACCTGGGCGCCACGTACACCACGGCCATCTTTATCGGGAATATCATGGTGGCGCTCGCGGTCTCGTTCGCCCTGTCGCGCCTGCAGGTCGACATGGCACCGGGCCTCATCATGGACGTGCCCCCGCTGAGGAGGCCCTACCTGAACCAGGTAGCGAACAAGGTGTGGTGGCGTCTGCGCGAGTTCCTCGTGTTCGCCTGGCCTGTCATCGTCATATCGAGCCTGGTGCTGGCATTCCTCTCACACATGGGGGTCGACACAACGATAAACGGCTTCCTGGAGCCCATCACCTCGGGCATTCTGCGTCTGCCCGATCAGACCGGCATCACGCTGTTCCTGGGCATCTTCCGCAAAGAGCTCACACTGCTGATGCTGAATCAGGCCCTTGGAACCGTGAATGTCGCTGCTGTCATGTCGCATGCCCAGATCCTCGTGCTCGTGGTCTTCACGGTCCTGTACATCCCCTGCATCGCCACGATCTCCACGCTGTGGAAAGAGGGTGGATGGAAGATCGCCCTGTACTCCATCGCCCTGAACACGACGGTCGCGCTCGTCGTGGCCGGCGGCATTGCCCAGATCGCACGCCTCCTGTAGAGTGAATTCAAAGAGTGGACATTCGTCCTCGAGAAGGGTATTCCCGGGATCAGGCACCTTGTTGACTTGATGGATACCCTGCTTATTTTTCCTTTTACGCTGAACGGCAGGGCCGACCATCATGATCCGAGGGTGCAAGAGGAAAACGGAGACCCCATGGAGAAGAGAGATTTCAAGTATCTGATAGATACCTTCTTTACCTGCAATAAAGAGGATGTCCTCCAGATCTTCAACGAGTTCCTGAATGCCCTGGAGGCGGAAGAAACGCTGACCACCATCGAGCCCATGAGCAGGAACTATGAGACTGCCCAGTCGAATCCCGAGATCAACGTCATCCCCGGGAACCTCAAGGATGCGCGTGATGCCATCTTCCCGTTCTTCTGGGGTACTGACGGGTGGAACTCGAAATTCCACCTGGAAAACGTCAAGGGGCCGGCCAACTATGCCTCTCTCATCGGGGCGATCGCATGCCTGCTGAAAAACCCCAACCTCTGCGTAGACACCTACAGCCAGCGGTCCAACGAGCTGGAGCTCAAAGCCATCACTACGCTGGCAAACATCGTCTTCTATCACACCGAGAACCCCTGGGGCATCTTCACCATGGGCGGAACCATATCCAACCTCTACGGGGGGAAGATCGGCATCGAGAAGGTGCTGCCGGGCGCCATGAAGAAGGGGGTCACGGGCTTAAGGCTGGTGGGCATCGTCTCCCATGCCGCGCACTATTCCAACGAGACGCTGGCCGGGTGGCTCGGCATGGGGACGGACAACCTCGTCTCCATCCCCACGGACGATGCCTGCAGCATGGACCTCGACCTGCTCGAAGCCGAACTGGACAGGCTTTACAAGGAAAACGCACTGGTGGCCTTCGTCATCGCCACGTTCGGGAGCACGGACGCATCCGGCATCGACGACATCGCAGGCATCAGAAAGATCATCGACAGGAAGGCGGCGCAGTACGGCGTCTCTGCACCACAGCTCCATGTCGATGCGGCTGTCGGCTGGCCGCTGAGCTTCCTCAATGAATACGATGCGGAAAAGAACGCATTCAAACTGAGCAGGGATGTGCTCTCGGCCGTAGTGGAGCTCAGGAAACAGACCATGAACATCCGGTATGCCGATTCCGTGACCATCGATTTCCACAAGATGGGCTGGGGCCATTATCCGTCGAGTGCCTTCATCGTCTCCGACAGGGCTGACATCAAGCTGCTGTTCAGAACCATGGAGCAGGTCCCGTATTTCTCGGAAGCGGATTACCGGCATGACCCGGCCCTGTTCACCCTGGAGTGCTCAAGGCCGGCCATCGGGCCGTACTCGGTCATGGCATCCCTGAACGGAATCGGGCTGCAGGGCTACCAGATGCTCGTGGCCCATGCCCTCGAGATGGCCCTTTACCTGAAACGGCAGATCGAGAAGCTCGATTACTGCAAGGTGCTCAACATGAAGTGCCTGGGGCCCAGCGTCGTGTGGTGGGTCCTGCCCAAGGGAAGAAACGCAAAACAGATCTATGAGGACTTCGTGAACGGCAGGGTGAAGCCGGAGGATTACAAGCGGTACTTCTACGAGGTGCAGCGCCTCTTCGAGAAGCGCAAAGCCGCCATGGACCCGAAGAAGGATGCCCGTCTCAGCTTCACCACGTGCATGGGTTACCTGCCTGGCGGGGTTGCCATACCTGCGTGGAAGGCCGTGTTCTTCAACCCCAAGACCGACGCCGAGGTGGCCAGACAGATCATCCAGAGCATGGAGGAGCTGTAGGGCGTGCTACGGGCTCACCCCCCGGTGCTGCAGCTCGAGTCTCACCGCGACCCGGCGTCGGCGAAGCTCATCCGGGTTGCACGTCGGAACGCCTTTCGATACCCCAAGCCCGATGCCGAGCCATCCCAGCCCGAAACCCGTACCCACGCCCACGGAGGTCCTGTTCGATGAGCTCACGCATCGATCGATCTCGTCGGAAAGCTGATGATAATACGTGAGGAGCTCGTCATTGGACATGTGCAGGTAATCCCGTGCAAGGAGATCTTTGCTGCTGCCGGCGCACCCGCAGATGAGAATGATGAGCATGATGCAGACAAGCGTGTTCTTCGGAACTCTCAATGGTCCCTCCTTTCCGGGCTGGACGTGAACGCTGTCCCCGGATGCATGCCATTCCCGGCTATGCGCCTGGCCTTGCCACGAGCCGTATCTGGAGGCTTATGGGGTTGTAGACCAGGTGATAGCCGAGGTGTTCGAAGAACCGGCTCGACCCGTAGAGCACGCCCCAGCGAGTGCGGTCGATGTCGAAGTGGGCCTCGATCCTGACCTCGCCTTCCTGCAGGGGCCCCGCCGTTGCGAGGAACTCTATGTCGTTCTTCAGCCCCCGCAGTTCGAAGACGCCCTTCACCCGGAAATTGGGCAGGCTCGACAGAACCTCTTCCACCTGCTCTGCGGATGTAATGGTGAAGGAGGCCCTGGGGAACATCCTGACAAAGAAGAAATCCTCCGACTTCAGGTGGCCGATCAGGTCCGGCTGGAGGGGATCGCCTTCCAGGTCGATGTTCCGCAGGGATGCCATGTCTATCTCGAACGCGCCATCGACCTGGCCGTCTTTGACCCTGATCCTGCCCGAGGACAGCCTGAGGGTCCCGTGGTGGGTCGTGGTCCTGTTCCTGCCGAACCAGTGGATGACGCTCTGCTCCGTATCGACGGCATACCGGGTATCTCCTGCAGGGAAGGAGGTCTCCACCCGGCCAAGCACGCTCACGTCCCGGCCCTTGAGAGGGTAACCCGATGCCTTCCAGGCCTTGAGCCCCCCCTCCAGCACGCGGACCTGCCGGTACCCGGCTCCATCGAGCTTCTCCGCTGCCGTGACCGCGTCCAGAGACTTGTCGCTCGACCCGTACACGACGATCTCCTGGTCCCTGTCAGGGATGAGCCTGGCGATATTCTCGAGAAAAACGATCTCGTACACGCACACATTGACGGCACCCGGCAGATGGACGGCGCTGAAGTGCTCCTCCACCAGGGTGTCGACGAGGACGAGAGGCTTTTTGTCCCCTAGCCTCTCGTGCAGGGCCTGTGGTGACAGCATGTCCATGCTCATACGATACACCTCCACTGCCTTGATAACGGGCAATCCGGAACAATCAAGGGGTGCGGTTCTCCGTACCCTTCACTCCGATAATGCCCGTTTCATGCCGGAGCGTAAACGGCTCTGAGCCGTTCCTGCCGGCGGGAAACAGCGATCACTGACGGCACCCTTCTGAACAGGTTCTCCCCGGTGCATGCACTGCAGGCGACCCACGCCGGCCCCGTGTTCTTCCCTGAAGAGAAAATAAGGTTTGCCACGGGGTGGTATTGGTGATAGCACGACAACGCACCTGGACCACGGGGACAAACCCTGTGGTTTTTTTATTTTTTTCTGAAAAAAGGAATCTCCGCATGATAAACGCATCGAATGTCACCCTGGCCTACGGCAAGAAAGTCCTGTTCAAAGACGTGAACATCAAGTTCACCCCTGGAAACTGCTACGGCATAATCGGTGCCAACGGTTCGGGCAAATCGACCTTCCTCAAGATACTTTCCGGCGATGTGGAACCGGACCATGGGGAGATCTCCACCGGCCCCGGCGAAAGGATTGCCGTGTTGAGGCAGGACCACTTTGCCTTTGACGAAGAAACGGTATTCGACACCGTGGTCATGGGACACATGAGGCTCTTCCAGGTGATGACCGAACGCGAGGCCATCTACGCAAAGGAGGAGTTCACCGAGGAAGACGGGATTCGCTCCGGGGAGCTGGAGGTCGAATTCGCAGAGCTTTCCGGGTACGAAGTGGAATCAGAGACCGCGGTGCTCTTGAATGGTCTGGGCATACCCGAGGAGCTTCGCCACAAGAAGATCAGGGAACTCGAAGATGGAGACAAGGTGCGCGTGCTTCTCGCCCAG
>JAJFUP010000110.1 GCA_021372395.1 Deltaproteobacteria bacterium | reverse complement strand
TGCGGGCTGCTCTGTCGGAGCTTCCTTCTTCTGGCAACCGGTCACGGAAAAGAACATCAGAAGCCCAAACACCAGAACCACAACACACACCCATAAAGAACCCTTCTTCATCTTCATAATCTCCTATCCTTTTTTTTATTTCTGCCGAGTCTACTTCAGCAGGTGGTATCACCTCATGTTGAGGGATAGCCCTCTTTATGCGCAGGGTGCCCCTGGCATATTGATTCCCTCTCGCTTACCCTCATCGCAGAAAGCCGTTCGATGGATGTAAGCTTGCCGTGTTCCGCTATTACCGAGTTTTTATGTGCCATGTCAACAGCCATGAATATTTCCGGAATCGAACAGGGTACGTGCACCAGCACCCATTTGGCCGCATCTGCATCAGATGCCTGGTTCATTGGTGCACGCCTGGCAGTGGAGTACATCCTCATACATTTCATGCTACATTTCATGATGTTGGTTCTCTGCATATCCCAGATTAGATGCTTTGTCTATCTCTTTTTGCATTGTGCCGTTCATGTTGTCTCGCTGCCGACATACCCTGCTCTCGAAAGGCTCCAAGCCTTATTCCCCGGACCCTTCAAGAGATTTCCTACTTGCTGAATACGAACTCGTCCCTGCGGTTCTTTGCCCAAGCTTCCTCGTTCTGGGCCGGGTCGGCAGGCTTTTCCTTGCCATAGCTTATGGTCGAGACCCTCTCCGGATCGATACCCTGGGTCACAACGAAGTCCTGAGCCGATTTCGCTCTTCTCTCACCCAGTGCGAGGTTGTATTCCGTGGTGCCCCTGTCGTCGCAGTTGCCCTCGATCTTTACCTTCAGATCGGGATTGGCCTTCAGGTATGCAATGAGTTCGTTGAGCACTTCTATGGACTCGGGGTTGAGATCGAATCTGTCGTAGTCGAAGAAGATCTTCTTGTCGAAGGCGGTTACAGGAGCTGCAACTGCTTCAGCTGGTGCTGCCACTGCCGGCTTCTGCTCAGTCGTCGTCACATCCGATGTATCGGCTTTTGTCTCCTGCTGGGCAGGAGCCTTTACCTCATCAGACTGATCCACGCCGTTCTTGGCGCAACCCACAAGTGTGAGTGCGAGAAGCATGCTGAATAGCGCTGAGTATTTTGCAACTCTGTTCTTCATAACGAACTCCTTTTCCTCCAAATAAATTGAAGATGGATTGAATTTGGCTGACTTCATACTCTTTCGGTATAAAAAAACAAGGATAGATACTGGCTGTTACCGTTCGATTATGCATGGAAATGGTAGGCTATGCTCGTATCGGACCTATTTCCTATAGTTTCAGGGCGATAATTGATGTATCGTCTTATTTCACCCCCAAGAGGCTTTTTTGATTCATCGAAAATCTTTCCAGAAGAGGAGAATGCGTACGTGGCGGATGCTTGTCTCCTCCCGGATCCCGATCCTTATGGAAGGAAAAACGGCTGATGAAAATCCCCTTGGCATCCAGAATCTTTGAGCCGAGACAGAATCGGTAAGGGTGAATCGGCTGGCCGTCCTGCCCGGAGGTCCGTTCGAACGGCCGGCCGGTGAAGGGAGAATACTCCAGGGGTCACGCTATGGACACGATCCGGTTCTCTGTTGTTGTTTCCCGGGCGGCGACGATCTTCAGGAAGCGATCGATGATCTTGTCCTGGACCTCCCGGCATTCTTCGGGTGAAAGTCCTTTCAGATTCACCCTGCCCCCCGCTGCCTTCTCGTGTCCTCCGCCGGTGCCAAGGCCCCATAGGGTTTTGAGCGTCACTTTCCCTGCCCACCAGCCTTTTCGCGAGGTCCGCACAGAGATCACGAGTTCGTCGCGGTACTCGCCGAGGCACAGTGTCCAGTGGATGTTCTCCATCCTGAGAAGGAAGTCGGCCATTTCAGCGGCAATGTCGGGGTTGTTGAGCTTCCCCATCTTGGAGATGATGACATCCCTGTACTGGATGGAGTTGTTGATCCCATCGGCGAACTTCTGGAAGTAGGACTTGGGTATGCGCGGGTTCTCGATGGAAGAGAGTGTCTTGGGGGCGATCCTGGGGAACAGGTAGTTGAAGGCGTCCAGGTCGGGCTTCCCTGCCGACCGCAGAAGCCCGTTGGTGTCGGTCATCAGGCCATAGTACAGGGCAGTGGCGAGCATTTTGTCCACATTGATGTCGAGCTCGCGCAGGTATTCCGTCATGATGGTCGAGGTGCTTCCGTACTTTGGCCGGATGTCATGGAAGGGGCATTTGCGGGTGTTGCTCTTGAGCAGGTGGTGGTCGATGACGATGTGCGGCACGATCTCCCTTGGCACGGAGTTGTTGCCGGTGCCGGGCTGTGTGTCCACCATGCAGATAATGGAGAAGTCCCTGAAATCGATCTCGCGGATCGGGATCATCTCGATCTTCAGCCTGCGTGTGAGCTGACGGTTCTCTGCCCTGCCGATAATGCCGCCATAGCAGATAGTGACCTTTCGGCGATGCGTGTGGTGGAAGATGCTCCTGAGGGCTGCTGCACAGGCAATGGTGTCCGGGTCCGGGTTGTTGTGGCAGACAACCAGGATGCGCCTTTTCTGGCCGACCAGGGAGACGAGACTATGGGCTGGATTTTCCACGAAGCGCTCCTTCTACCTCGGAGGGGGAACATACCAGAAATACTGGAAACAAGCAAATAATAAGACCCGAAGAATGTCCGTATGGACCGTACACCGAGCGACGCATCCCGGTACGCCGACACCCTGATTGCCCCCCTTCCTGATGAAAGAGAGGAGAAAAGGGCGATTCTCTGTCCTGGACGAGCCGCGGCAGGACTTGACACCATCGAGGGGACGGATGTCCCCGATGCCGAGGTCTGACCGGCCCTTTGCCCGGACACCTGTCATCGGTCAGATCCACCGGTTCTTCCTGAAGTAAGCTACCATGGACAGGCCGAGCGTGATCATGATCACCCACAGGCAGGGATACCCCCAATGCCACTTGAGCTCGGGCAGGTATTTGAAGTTCATCCCGTAGACGCCCACAATGAAGGTGAGCGGTATGAAGATGGAGGCGAAGATGGTGAGCACCTTCATGATCTCGTTCATCTTGTTGCTCATACTGGAGAGGTAGGTGTCGAGCATCCCCGAGATGATGTCTCTGAACATCTCGATGATGTCGACGACCTGGATGGTATGGTCGTAGACGTCCCTCAGATAGATCAGCGTAGATCCATCGATGAGGGGTGAGCCACCCCGCTCGAGGCTGGAGACCACCTCACGCAGAGGCCACACGGACCTCCTCAGGAGGATCATCTCCCTCTTCATGCCGTGTATGGTCTGGAGGACCCCGGGGGTGGGGTTCGTCACGAGGGCCTCCTCTGAGGCCTCGATGTCTTCCCCTATCTTCTCCAGGACCACGTAATAATTGTCCACGATGGCGTCGATGATCATGTAGGCGAGGTAATCGGTCCTGATGGCATGGGCACGGCCCTTGGGCGTTTTCAGCCTCTCCCTGATGGGGCTGAAGAGGTCATACTCGCTCTCCTGGAAGGACAGGAGAAACCTCTTTCCAACGATGAGGCTCACCTGCTCGTGAATGGTCTGACCATCGGGTGAGCCCAGGCAGAGCATCTTGAGCACGACAAAGAGGTAGTCTCCGTGATCTTCCACCTTGGTGCGCTGTCCCGTGTTGAGGATGTCTTCCATCACCAGGGGGTGGAGCGTGAAGTGCGAACCGAACTTCTGTATGACCTCGGTCCTGGACAGGCCGGCAACATGGATCCAGCACACGGTTTGGGAGTCTTTCAAAGGTAAGGCATCCTCCACCGCAGCCACGGTCCGCTCCTGGAAAGTTTCCTCATCGAAGTCGACTACCCTTATCCGGGTCTCCTCGATCTTTGTCTCACCGATGTGCACGAGGCTGCCGGGAGGCATGCCAGTTTTCTTCGAATACCGGTGGATGACCTGCCCCATGGGAGAACACCTCCGTTCAGGAGATCGAAACCATTCAGTGTAAGATTATACCGTGATCTCGCTTTTTGAACAGGGGGAAATCGGGGGGATGTGCTCTTTTTCTCCCGGTGCCGACGGCATGGGTTTTGATGGTGCCGAGTTTGTATGAATTTTCACTGGTGGAGCCGAAGGGAATCGAACCCTCGACCTCTGTCAGAGAGCTTCGCCAGAGATGAGCTCCTTCAGGAACACCTTGAATATCATATTTTGAACCGGTTCTTTCGGTCTCTTCTTCGGCTAGCTTTCAACAAGAAATCTCCTCTCAAATGCTATTATTATGAATTAAATTGGAGAGATAAATGGCTTTTCAGGAACGATAATGTAAGATTTCCCTAAAATACGTTCGATCTGGCCCATGTCATGTACATGCTGCTTTGCATCTTTGTTTGAAAATGCGAGATAAGGAATCAGCGCGTTGTTTTTTGCACTGCACGTACCGTCATAGGTGATGTTCACCAGAGGAACCCCGGTCATCTCCTCGATCTTCTTTGCCAAGGCATCGGTAACCAGGGCCGGACAGCAGAAGGCCGGACTTGTATGGATGAAAAGGGAGACATCGGGGTGATACTTCTTGATATAGTGGCTTTTTATAATGTTTTCCATCGATTCTCCGGTATGTTCCGGCAAGAGATTGTATCCGGCAAGGATCTCCCGAGTAGAGTCACGGTACTCATGGACGGGCTCCTTCAGAAGCAGCTCGAAGTACCGGTAGTATCTCCTTTCTATGAGCTCTAAGGCGGTCCAATAGGCCTTGGATAAGACGGCAAAGAGATACTCGCCTTCAATAATCCACTTCTTGAAATACGGGCTTGCGATCATCTTTAAGAAAGAGATGTCCGGGGTGGTAATGACCTCGCCGCCCTGTTCCTCGATGAAACGGATGAGACCCTGGTTGACAAAATCATTGTCCCTGACATAGCCATCACCGAAAATGGCTACCTGAGGCCTTTTCTCTACTCTCCGAGGGATCTTCTCAAAGAGAGATGTTACCTCCTTGAGGGCATCTTCCTTGGACCGTAATCCTTCGAATGCCCCATCGAGGATACATAAAGCCTCTTCCATGACCTTATCGGTCATCCCTTTCATGGTTTCATAAGGCCGTATCTTGCACCCGACCCTTCTGAGCAGGCCCCCGAACATGAAGGCAAGGTATACGTTCACGGTGGAACGCAATGAGATATCCATCATGGAGATCTCTCCAAGGTACACATCCGCACGTTCCATACCCTTGCCATGGCTGTTCAGGATGTTTTTGATATGGTGCGGGATCATCTTCAGATTGCATGCGATTGTACCACTGCACATCCACAGGGCGCACCGTGAGGGGTCCATATCGTCCTTCAGTATGGAATCGATGAATTCCTGGGCCATGATATTTATGGGGATACACTGGCCGGTGTTATACTTGAGGCCAGTCAGAAGACTCGCCTCGTTCCCCTCGGTAAGCCGTGCATCGATACCTTCGCGCTTGAGTGATGCAACGACCAGCCTGCAGCTCAGATGGTCCCATTTCGGGAAATACAGGATCCTGTCTGCAAACGACTTGACCGGAAGGATACTCTTTGACGGTGCCCGGGGTGTATTTTTCCGGAACCTCATGAAGTGATTCCTGAATGAGCTGATGGCAGCCTCGATCCTGGTCTCGTACCCCACATTCGAATCATGCTCATCGAGCTGCAGGATGAGATACGGCTTCGCATATGAATCGAGGTGTGTCTTGAAATACTCTGCCACAAAGGAATCCGGCGAGCACTGAAAGGAGGTTACCAGGACAGGATAGAGCCCATCGGTTTTGGCGGAAAGATCTGCTGCCTGCAAGATGTTTGCAGCATGCTTCCAGGGAAGCTCGTGGAGGAGATCCTTGAGATTCTCATCGGGTTTGTGACCATTCAATGGGAGCATGTCATGAGAAAAGACCTTGATCCCCTTTGATGCGAAAAGATCGATGATCCCGTTGTTCATGACAGGAGGCAGCACGGTATAGGGTCTTCCAAGGAGGACGACCGATATACCCTTGGCCTCTGCAATTTCCCTTCGGTATTGGTTGGAGAGATCTTCAAGCGAGCGCTCCTTGAATTCAAGGGCCTTTTCATAGGCCGTTGAAACATCGCGGAGGCTTATCCTTCTGCGGCTGATGATCTTCATCATGCGATAGAGCTGCACCTTTGCATGGGATCCGTTGTAGAGATACTTGACCAGGGGCATCAGGATCCTTTCCTTGTCATGAGTAAAAACATCAGCCACCAATGAGGGCGCATACTGGGTGTAGTAGCAGTACTGCCTCCTTACGTCCTTTGTCTTCTGCTTGTCCTCCAGGTAGAACGGCAGGAAAACATAATCGGCCTTGTCGAGGAGGTAGCCCACATGCCCGTGCAGTGCCGTGAGTGGTGCGCAAAACTCGGCCCTGGAGATCATTTTCCCTTCTTTGATGGCATCGGCGTAACCCTTGCTTGTTATCGTCTTTATGGATAGCGCATCAAAGAAATATTGCCAGAACTCCAAGTCGTCACCAAGGTGGAGTGCATCCGGTATCCCGATGGTGTGTCGTTCTTCATGCCCCTTTTTCTTTGGGAACGAAAAGGCCTTTGACCGTGCCCTGATAAGATCGAATCCGGAGGTATTGTTATCAATATGCGCTTTGACATGGTAGTCTCTCCCACAGAGGAAACCATAGGCCAGTTCCTCATCATCAAGCTCGGCAACAGTCAGCTTGCAGTGGTTGGTGCACAGTGAACAGACCTCGGAATGCACGGGGATTTCTTTCTCATAGAGCTTGATTCCCCGGAAATTCTCTGAACGCACCCCCTCATCGGCGAGCAGGAGGGCCACACCCAAGGCGCCTGTGAGATGGCAGTACTGAGACACGTGGATAGGCTTGCCGAGCCTCTGCTCAAAGGCCGCCACAAGGGCCCTGTTCTTTGCCGTGGCACCCTGGAAACAAATGGTATCACCAATGCTTGACTCTTTTGCCACCTTTGTGAGGTAATTTTCCGCCACTGAGTGGAGGGCGGATGCCAGCATCTCATCGGCGCTGTATCCCTCGCTCAGGTAATAATTCATGTCCCGCTCCATGAAGACCGTGCATCTGTTCGACGCCATGGGGGATCCTCTGCCCTCGGCCCTTCCCTGATATTCATCAAGCGTGCAGCCCATCTTTTTTCCCTGCTCCTCGATGAAGCTGCCCGTACCTGCGGCGCAGATGGTGTTCATGGCGCAGAAAGTGACTGTCTTGTTCCTGAGCGTCGTAAACTTGGAGTCCTGTCCGCCGATCTCGATAATGGTGTCCACTTCGGGCGTAAGCTCGCAGGCCGAGCGTGCATGAGCCGTTATCTCGTCAATGACCATGTCCGCGTTGATGATCTTGCCGATAAGCTTTCTGCCAGAGCCTGTGGTCCCTGTACCAATCACCTCGACGGCAACGCCATCGCGGGTAATATGATCATCCATGGCCTCAAGGACCGCGCATAGGGAATCTACCGGCCTGCCGACGGTCCAGGTGTAAAACCCGGCCAGGACATTCTTCTGCTCATCGACCATCACGGCCTTGGTGCTCGTGGAGCCGATGTCCATGCCAAGATAAACCCTGTCTATCCCGCCTCTTGGCAATTCTTTATATATATCCACCTCGACCTTCTCAGGGGTCTTTCTCGTCCTGACCTCATATGGATAATGTCTGATGCCCGCAAAATCCGGGTAATCGGACAGCTTCAGTTCCAGGGGGGCGCAGGCATATTTCCTCTGCGGTTTTTTGTCCTGGATCAGGTCCTTGGGGGATTTGAATTCCGTTATCTCGCCTGCTCCATCGTGGGCAAGCAAGACAGCAGCGCCGAATGCGCCGTATAGATGCGACAGTTCATCAACGAGAAGATCCTTGCCTATAAGACCTTGTATATGCCGGAGGACTGCAGGGTTCTTCGACACGCCGCCGCAGACCACAATGGGTCCATTCACCTCTTCACCGGTGAAGAGTGTGTCCACGATATTCTTTGCCACTCCGTAGCACACAGCGTCGCAGATCTCAGGAAGGCTGTATCCTTCCTGCTGCGCATGGATAAGATCTGTCTTGGCAAAAACCGAACAGCGCGAGGCGATCTTGGGGATTACACCGGTATTCGTTGCGGCTGTAACCCCCAGTTCCTCGATCCCTGCGAGATTGAGCCGGGAGGCCTGCTGGTCGAGAAAGCTCCCGGTTCCTGCTGCACACGAGGAGTTGGTTTTGCATTTTCTGTACGAGCCGTTTTCATCGAATAAGAGCAGGGAGAATCGTTCTGCGCCGATATTCAACAAGGCTGCTGCGTTGCTGTGAACATGGCGGAGTGCGGAAATGAGGCACACCTGGTTATCATACCTTTTGCCTGCCTTCACGAAAGAAGGTGTCGAAGAAGTGGCGCTCACGTGTGAGATACGTGATAAGGCAAAACCGACAAGGGCATCACACAGGGTCTCTGCAATCTTCCCCTGATGAAGGCTGTATGCACTTTTAACGAGATTGAACTCAGGTGTGATCTCCACAATACTGATTGCAACTGACCCGATATCTATTCCAAGAGTGTTTCCCTTCATAGCATAAAACCCGTTTCCTTTAAGGAGAAGCCATCAGGCAGGTACACGAGAATCCCATAGTTAATCAGTCATATGCTGTTATATTTAACATAACTTTAGCAATCGTTATGAATATAGCAAGCATCCATGAGAATTCAAGGAGCAGGGATGCTGAATATGCACAGTCATCCATTCCACATTCTCTTCGGTCCCCTCTCTGGACAATGAGGGGACGGATTATTATATAATAATATGCATGTAGCTTCATCTTCGCACGTACCGAGCCGAGGGGGAAGGCGGGTGGTGACACATTGACAGAAAATAAGGCTCTCATCATCGCTTTCATCTGGCAACCAAAGGATAGAATCGCATCCGTGATCCGGATGGCACACCGAACGGGAAGCAGGGCCATCTTCGATTGTTCCATGATGGGGGCGGCAGAACTGCATTCTTTCTTGCAAAAGGCTGACCCCGACTCCCTCTGTAGAGATATCAGGATATCTATCCCTGCCCTGCTTGATTTATCATTGGGCCAGTGTCTCAAGGGAACAGGGATTCAAAACATCTGGGTAGAATGCCTTCACGGGTTTTCCGCAGGAGACCCCGGTACTGTTCTCCAGAGATTGAAGGAATTATCTGAAACCTACCGTTGCTTTCCTGTCATCGGGGATCTGGATTTCCTTGCAGCCCTGCTGAAGGACGGATCGGGAATAAGTCACATTGCGCTGAAAGGATGTGAGGCATCGGGGTTTGTGAGTGGAGAATCGACCCTGTCCATCTATTCAGCAGCCAGGGAGATGTTGCCCTCATCACCGACCTCTCCTGAAATCATCATTTGGGGAGGCATTTCAACCCCTGAGGCAGCAGCGGCACTTTTGTCCACTGGGGCATCGGGCATCGTCTTCGAAAGTGTTCATTGGTTGACAGACATGGTAGTCATCGATGATCTCCAACGACAACGGATTGCAAATCTCCGTATGGACTCTACCGATCTGGCCGGATCGGATCTGCAGGTCCCCTGCCGCCTTTTCAACAAGGGAAACTCCCGTGCATTTAAGGAGATCGAGGATCTCGAAGACTCTCTATGCATCAAAGAGATCTCGGAAGAAAGCCGCAATTCTTTTATTGATTATGTGCATGCCAAAGCCATCCACCCGCTGGAGAGCAACTACAACCCAGATGAGGTCATTCCTCTGGGTGTAGAGGCTGCCTTTGCCAAGTCCTTTGTCTCGCGTTTCGGCTCCGGGACAGAGGAGGCCATAAAGGCCTTCATGGCCGAGATCCAAAATTCATGGGACCTGGCACAGGGGAAAAAGGATTGTTTTTTGGACAGTCCTGTAGCCGGAGAACTGGGAATTAAATACCCCTTTATCCAGGGAGCCATGTCCTCCATCACTGATGTCCCCGAGTTTGCCGCAAGGGTTGCCGATGCCGGGGGATTACCCACTATTGCCCTGGGCCTGATGGATGAGGAGACCCTCAATAAAAAGCTGGAAAGGTTGCCGGAGATTATGGGAGAGCGACCTTATGCGGTGAATGTCGTTTCTCTGGCAGAAAACCCTTTCAGGGATACTCATCTGGCCTGGATAAAAAAGCACAAACCACGCTTTGTCTGGATCGCGGGAGGTGATTTTTCCCCCATAAGGGAGTTGATGGAATGCGGCATCGAGGTCATCTATATCGCCCCTGATGAGGCCCTGTTGAGGCATGCCTTTGAAGTCGGTGTCCGGTACGTTGTCTGCGAAGGGTATGAGGCAGGCGGCCACGTGGGACAGCATAGCCTGCTCAGCCTCGCTCAAATGGTGTTGGACCTCAAGCAGCGCAATCCATCACTGTTCAGAGGTCGCCGCGTGATCCTTGCGGGGGGTATCTTCAACAGAGAAACCGCATTCATGGCCGCCATGCTCGGCGCAGACGCCATCCAGATGGGCACCGCATATCTGGCCACACATGAAATCGTTGAAACGGGGGCCTTGACTGCACTCTATCAGCGGCTGATCCTGGAATCGCTTCCGTGTGGAACAGTGATTTCCGGCAGGTGCACCGGAATGCGGGTACGATCCTTGAGAACGCCTCTATTGGCAGCTATTTCGTCCATGGAGAGGGAATTTGCAGCGAGCCGCCAAGACGAGATCTCCTTCCGAAGAAGAATGGAGGAAATGACTGGGGGGAGCCTGCTTGTTGCGGCCAGAGGCAGGGACAGGACAGATGAAGCGCCACTGGATGAGGGGGCCTGCCTGGAACGCGGGCAGTTCATGAGTGGGTCCTGTGCCGGCCTCATTCATAAGATCCGGGACCTGCACTCTTTTCACCGCGATCTGGCCGAAGGACCTCTTGTGCTGTATAAACCCTTCGAGGGGGCTATCGGGCATAACGCGGAACCTTTGCCCGACAGGTCTTTCCCCAGTGAAACCTCGTCCATGGGCGTTCGCCATGGATTCAAGCCGAGCAGCACCCGAAGTGCTATTCACGAAAGGATTGCCGTCACCGGGATGAGCATACTCAATGCCCTGGGAACGAGCCCGGAGGAGGTCTGGGCTGCAAGCCTGGCAATGAAAAGCGGGATTACAACGGTTCCCCCTTCGCGCTGGGATCACGACCTTTTCTATGATCCCAAGCCCCTTGTGCCGGACAAGACCTACTGCAAGGTGGGCGCCTTCCTGGACTTGAACATCTCCCGCAATGAACTCGGAATTTCACCCCAGGACTTTCGGACCATGACCGATGCAACAAAGTTCACCTTGTGGATGGCGGATAAAGCCATCAGGGCATCGGGCATCCTGGAGTCGGACATCCCTCGCGAGCGGATCGGGGTGATCATCTCCCAGAACTCGGGTGAGGCGGCAGGGACCCTTACCGATATTATTCTCCGCGCGTACGTTCATGACATCATCTCCTCCATACAGAAGGCGATTTCCCTCACACCGGATCAGGAGGCCGCGATCGTTCGGGAGATAAGGGCCGGACGCATGGCCCCGGACGACACGACGCTTCTGGGCAGGCTCAACTGCGCGGCAGCCGGCTTCGTCTGCAATCGGTATGGATTCATGGGGGCCAGCCATTCCGTATCCGCGGCCTGCTCGACATCGCTGGTAGCGCTTCACAGCGCCGTACAGATGATCAGAAACGGCATCATCGATGCAGCCATTGTCGGTGGAGGCGAAGATACGCTTACCCACTTGCACTATCTGGAGTTTTCAGCCCTGGGTGCGCTTTTCGGACTGTCGGGACAGGTCAGGCCCGCTCATGAGACCTCGCGGCCCTTCGATGCCGAAAGAGACGGGATGGTACTCGCCGAAGGCGGAGGAATGATCGTCATCGAGCGGGAAAGTCTGGCAAGAGAACGAGGGGCGCCCGTCCACGCCGTCATTACCGGCATGGGAGCGAGCAACAACCACCTGGGCATGGTGGAGTCCTCTCATGTTACCCAGGAGATCGCCATCCGCTCTTCATTCCGGGATTTACCCTATGGGCCGGATGAAGTGGACCTTGTGGAATGCCATGCCACGAGTACCCGGCAGGGAGACGTGGAGGAGGTTCGGGCTCTGAAGGCGTTCTTCAATTCATCCAAACGCACGGTGCTCACGTCATTCAAATCACAGATCGGGCATACGCTGGGAGCCTCGGGCATGAACAACCTCATTCGAGGGGTCATGGCCGTTCAGGCCGGGGTTTTCCCTGCCACTCTCAATTATGAGCATCCGGACCCGGAAATGGGCCTCGACGGCTCAAGCCTCCACATAGCCTCTGAGCCGTTTGATTGGAAATGCAGGGACGGCCGACCACGAAGATTCCAGGTCAATGCCTTTGGGTTTGGAGGCTCCAACTACGTTGTACATGTAGAGCAGGCCATGGATGAAGCGGATACGGTCTTCGTTTCCACGGGAAGAAAAACCGGACCTGCCGGAGAGAATCGTGAAGGCCTTCCTGCGCTCCAGGGCATCTCTTTCTTCCGGACCGAAATGGGAGGCCGTACCTGGCGCCTCGCTGCTGTAGCGCAATCCGAAGAAGAGGCGATCACCCTCATTGAACGGTCAGCCTCTCTTTTGGAAGCCGGAGTCGTCTCACCCAAAGTCACGAGATCCCTTGCACAGAAAAGGATCTTTATGGGTCCTGAAGATGTGCCGGCCTTGCCGCTCGCCTTTGTCTTTCCCGGACAGGGGTCGCAGTACACAGGAATGGGGCGTGATCTCTATGATTCTTTCCCCGTCATCAGGGATTGGATGGACCGTGCTGCGGCTGTAGCCGATTTTGACCTTCTTCAGCTCCTGTTCAACGATCGAGAGGAAAATCTCCAGAAGACCCGGTGGCAGCAGCCTGCGATGTTCACCATGGAACATGCCATGGCTCGATACCTCATGAGTCTTGGCATAAAACCTGTCGCTATGGCCGGCCACAGCCTGGGCGAACTGATTGCCTTATGCCTGGCCGGTGTCTATTCTCCTGAGGACGGTTTCCGCATTGTGAACAAACGTGCCATCTGCATGGACAAGGCCGCCGGCATGAACGTGGACCCTGGCGTCATGGCCGCCACCGACGCCCCCCTGGACAGGCTGAAAGAGTTGATCGAAGGACAGGATGCCGTCCACATCGGCAACATCAATGCACCGAATCAGATCGTGCTGAGCGGCGGCACTGAAGAGGTGAAGGATCTTGTGCTGAAACTGAAGGGGAAGGGATACCGGTCCACCCTGCTGCGGGTCAGCATGGCCTTCCACTCCCCTATCATGCGGGTCATCCGGGATGAGCTCGAGGAGTATGTTGCCTCCATCCCGTTTTATCCTCCGCAGATTCCCGTTCTTTCGAACACGACCCTGGCGCCGTATCCGTCAGATCCCGGTGAAATAAGGCGAATCCTCATGGCCCACCTGGAATCGACGGTGCACTGGATGAATAATGTCCAGACTCTTTCGAGTGAACATGGCGTCCGACTCTTCGTGGAGCTGGGCCCTGGTGCCACCTTGAGCAATCTCATCGCAGATACTCTCCCCGAACCGGTCTGTATCCCGACCTGCCTCCCTTCCGCAGAGGGACTCACGTACAGGACCGCCCTTGCACAGCTCTTTGTTCAAGGTCACCTGAAGGCTCACGGCGAACCGAGGTTTGTTTCGCTCTCTGCTTTCGGGAAGACCCCCGGTGCTCGCCGGATTGAAGCTGCAGCGGCGTCGCGACCCTCGGAACCGGGGCTTGCAGGCTCAAACCCGGAAGAGAGCCAGGAACATCTGGATGCGCTGATTCAAATCATCATGGATGCTACAGGATTCAATAGGGATGAGATTGAACCTGATATGGACCTCAGGAGAGACCTGTCCATCCGCTCCAGCCGTCTCCCAATAATCATGGATGCTGTGGAACGCCGTTTCGAGATCACTGTGGAAATGAAGGATTTTTTCGAAATCCACACCGTGAGGGACTTCGCGCAGAAGGTTACCGAAATAATCTCCAGACATGAGGGGATTAGCACACGACCTGCCGCAAAGGTTGCAGAGCCTGGATCGTCGAGGGATACAAAGCAGAAGGCTTCAGAGGATGAGGTGAGCTTGAAACGGCTCGTGTTCAACCAAGTACCCCTTGAGCCTACAGTTTCCATGGCTATTGAACTGAGTCCGGGCGAGTCGACCCTCCTTCTCTCACCCGACAGAGATGATGAAACAGGCAGGAATGCAGGAGAGATCTTCCGGCAGGATTACGGTGCCGTGACACACCCCATGCTGTTCATGCAGGGGAACCTGTTTCCTGGTGAAGAGGGTTACTACGATATTCGAACGAAAGAAGGTGCCGCAAAAGCTGCAGACAAGATATCAGGAATGCCCCCGTTTTCAGGTGTGATCATCTCGCTGAGTCAATGCGGGTCGGTGGCTGAGGTCTCACTGCTTCTCCGTGGCCTCTTTTCGGTTCTGAAGGTATTCCTCAGGTCCCGGGCGAAGAAGTTTGTTGTCCTGATACATAACAGGGAGGATGCCGGAACTCCCTGTCGTCTGCTCGCGGAAGCAATGCTCGGACTATTCTTGAGCGCAGCGCAGGAGTACCCATCCGTCCAATTCCGCACAGCGGAAATCGGCCCGGACAGTGATCTTCGCACCGTCTTGTCCTCAGCTCTGAACAAAGGGAACACCGTGGTTGAGACCATTCATCGTGATGGAAAAGTCTTCACCTCGCAGGGGTACATAGCCCCGGTGGTCTTAAAAGACCTGCCGACTCTGAATCTGAACCCTGGAGATGTTGTCGTCATATCCGGGGGTGCAACCGGGATCAGTTCCCACCTTGCCCGCAGCCTTGTGCCCTTCGCGCCCCGCCTGATCCTACTCGGGAGAACTCCTCTCCATCAAGACACTGATCCCGTTGCAGGAGAGCTTTCACGTTCTGAAACCTTCACTTCCGGCCAGAGGACATCCGAGATCGCTCAAACTCTCACGGATTTGGATTCTTCAGGGATCGAGGCAACATACTATACCTGCGATGTAACCGATCCCGAGGCGGTCCACGCGACCATAGACAAGGTGGTAAGCCGTTATGGCAAGATAGACGGGGTTGTTCACGGGGCCGGAATCCTTAGGGATGGTTTTTTAAGCGAAATGACTGCCGATGATTTCTCAACAGTCACAGATGTGAAATTTCTCGGGGCCTGGCATCTGTTTTCCGCTGCGCAGAAGGCCGGTTTGAGGTTTTTTATCGGCCTCTCATCAGCGGCTGCCATACAGGGCAATCCCGGGCAGGCAAACTACGCCTGTGCTAACCGGATGATGTCCGGATTACTCAGATACCTCCACGGGAAAAACCCCGCCATCTTGTTCAAGGCGTTAATGCTTCCCCCTGTCGAGGGGGCTGGGATGGCGGAAGACCCGGAGATCCGGGAACTGCTGAAATGGAAGGGCGTTGATTATATTCATGTGAATGAGCTTGCAGGGCTTTTCTGCCGGGAGATCTCCATAGCCCCGGCAGACGATGACTGGGTGATGTTTATGCGGCGTCTGCCGCGAGTGAATACTGCACTGCTCAATGATACGATCCGACCTTTGGTCAAGGGGGAACTGAATGAAGGCGCCGTAACCTTTAGCCCCGAGGACTTCCCCATGATAGATGGCGTCTCCTGTCTGGATATCCGTGGTGAATACCTGGAGGCCGTCAGATCCTTCTCTCTGGAGAAAGATCTCTGGATAGCCGATCACCTGCCGTTCAAATCCATGAAGGATCCACTGGTTTCAGCAGCCATGCTCCTGGAGACATTCATGGAAGCAGCCCGAATCTTATATCCTCACCTCAAGGTGAGGGGAGTTCGAGGGATTCGATTCATAGACACGATCCGATGCACCCCTTGGATTCCAAGGCTTACCAGAATCTCCTGCCGACGGACCGATGCCTCCCCTGGAGAGGTGTCATGCGAAGTTTCTCTTGCGATACATGAGCGATCCCTCTCAGGGGGATCGCCGGGTCGACTTGTCCCATATTGTACAGGCCAAGTGATCCTCGATGGCGGGAAAGAGTACCTGGGGAATGGATTCCCTGATTTTCCTGTCCGGATGGATGAACTGTGTACAAAGCCAATGGGTCTCAAAAAAATTCTCAAATGGTACAAAGACTTCAGCGGCCTCGAAGGCCGGTATCGCGTGATGGAGTCCCTTGACGGTGCCTGCTCAGGCGTAGTGAAGGGCCGGACAATCTACCGGGAGACTAGGGACTTCAAACATCTGCAGAATACTCGATACCAATACTCTCCCTATCTTTTCGAGGCACTTTTGCAACTGGCCAATTTCTCAAATATTGCAATGGCAACATCGGAGCGACGTTCCATGATTCCCATGGAGATCGGTGAGATGAGGTTTTTGCGAAAATGCCGGGATGGGGAACGGATAATACTGGAGGCCCGGATGCGTTCACAGGACGTGAAAAGTCTCACCTGGGATGCCAGAGGGGTTGATGACCAGGGCTGCACTATCATGCAGGTTCATGGTATGCGGATGCACCTGGTTTCGGATTGAACTGCAGCCCGGGAAAGAGGGAACGGGTATGGCAACGCATTGCCGGAGAACAACCATTCATACCGTTCGTTTCCTTGAGAAAGAGGGCGCAGTCTTCTATGCGTCCCGGCCCTGTCCCGGTACTTTAAAAGAATTCAAGACGAACCATGAGGACGAAAAGCATTGTCTGCTCACGATCCTGTGGGACCACTTCATGGCGATGAAAAATCCCGTTTGGAGATTCTCTTGCACACGAAACAAAGAACCTTTCCCAATGCGGGTGGTTTGTAGCCCGTTGGGCAAGCCATATCTTATAGCAGGAAAATATCAGGGGCCGGCCATCTCCTTCAGTGAGGGTGGGGGAAAGGTCTGGGTCGCTCTCTGTGGAGACGGATCTGAAATCGGTGTCGATATGGCAGGGACGAATGAATTCAAAGGAGAATACCCCTTTCGCCGGGTCTTCCATGAACCGGAGCTTCGACATGCACTGAGTTTGACGGGTGGAGATATGGAGCAGGCAGCAGCCCTGCTCTGGTCTGTGAAAGAAGCGGTTGTCAAAGCCGCTGGGTGCGCATTTCATAGGGTAGAACCGAGACAAGTACATGTTTATCCATCAGTCAGGAGAGAAGGGACGTATGCCTTTCCGGTGCGCTTATCAGGGAAAGCGTTGGAACACGCACCCGTATGCGCCGGCCGGAGCATATGGGTATATTCGCTTCCACAGAGGCAAGGATGGTTTTCTATTGCCCATTTGACTCGCACCATCCATGAATGCAGCGATGGTTATCTCAATCAGCAGGTTGTAACCCTCGGCGATGATTTATCAGTGAGCGTATAGGCGTTGTACCAGATGCAGGTAATGAGGGAGTTCAAAAAGAGGTCAAAATCCGGGCAGAAGCAGCAAATCTACATCCCATTGAAGAATATGGACACGGAGAAAGCCAGAAAGATACTAGCCAAGAGCCTTTACCGCAAACTTGTCCGCAATGGGTTCACAAACCAAGACATTGTAAATCTATCCAAAGAGATCCTTGATCATGTGGCCCATGAGATGTGCAAGAAGCCACTTCGGAGGGTTCCCACGAAAAGATCGTCAATTGATCGGCTAAATGTTCTTCTTGATTAGATATACAAGATGTTTTGGCAATATAGTTCTATAAATGAAGAAATATTTTACAGAAAAACGGAGACCTGACTGGATGTTTCAGACGGTAGGAATTGGTTTACGTTGGCCGTGGGCCAAGGGAAAAAGGGAAAGGCCGAATGAATAGCAAAACAACCGCACGAGTATATCAAACGTGTCTCCTCGCGGTGACGATATTGTTGACAGGAGTTGCGGCCGGATGTGCATACCATACGCACAGGCTCAACGCTCCGATACAACCCGATGGCTGGAGCGCCCAACCCATTTCGATCATGTGTCGTTTTGCCCCCGATGCCGACTTGGATCCCGCCACCGGAACGCCCGTGGGGGATGAGGGATATTACCTCTATATCCTCAATGAAACTGCCAATTGGGACTACAGCGATGCGACCTCGCTTGTCTTCTCGATTTGGCTGCGTCCGTGGGCGCATAGTTGGCTCATCCTGGAAAGTCCCCAAGATCGTCTGGAATTCGGTCACACCGGCGACTTCGGGCAAACGAAACCGCGTTACCATGAGGGCGTGTTTCAGAAAATTCGGGATGGGGATCCCAATCCTATCGCGTACTTGTGGCATACGATGTCCGATGGCCAATTCCAGATCGGCAAGCCCAATCGCCCCCCCACGTTTGTCTGGCGAATGCCGATCACCCGGCGGCGGTATCAATTGATCTATGACCACGTGATGCAGCGGAAATATGACCAATTCGGCATTAGGACCAACAACTGCACCGATATGGTGATAGAGGCAGCGTCGTTGGCGGGCGTCAACCTGATCCACCGCATTCGCCTCACCTTGCCGCCGGAAACAAAGGTTTGGGGCCGGATGCGGCGCGTTTGGACGGATCCACAATACCGCATACTGGAGTACAGCACACCCGAAGTTCTGGAAGCGGATCTGCGCCATCTTGCCAGTTTAGGAATCGGGAGTGATGCCACGGGGTGGTACCTGGCTTTGAAGCGGTGACTTTTCCGCAGACTCCATCGCGTCCTTAAGAGAAAGAAGTGGCTTTCCATCGCCCTTTTGAATTGGAGACCGACAGGACATGGAGAACCTTACCTGCAATTGCATGCCTCGGTCAGACGGATTGCCAGCGGCAGACCTTGGACGGCTTTTCCCAGAGCCTTCTATCACCGCTTCACTCCTTTCCCTGTTGCAAGAATCGGGTATTGACGGTTTTACCCTGCGAAGCATCGTGGTGTTCAAAGATGATGTTCCTATTCTGTTCTTGCCGTTGTTTGAAACCCGTTTCGATTTGTCCACTTTTGCGCAGGGATGGATAAAAATAACGTTGAAAGCGGCAGGCCGCCTCATCCCCTCGCTTTTTCAACCCCGTATTTTAGGCGTTGGGTTGCTGATAGGGGAATGGAGTGAAATCGGGGTTGATCCTCAACTCGACGGGGGAACCCTCGATGCGGCATGCAAAATGGCCTTTGGCGCCTTGCAAAGGCTTGCAGCCGAACTTAATAGTAATATTGTGGCGCTTTACAACTTCAATCATTACGGTAAACTTCCCGGGGGAGTGTTCAAAGCATTCAACCGGGTGCAACATCAGTCTTGCGCCCGACTGCCGATCAATTTTAACAGCATGGAGGAATACCTGGGCCGCTTTTCAAGGGCCGCAAGAAAAGGCCTGCGCAGAAAAATGCGGGTTTCCCATGAAGTCCGCGTGATTCGAAGCCGCATTATTTCTCCTTTTCTCGACAGGATATACAAACTTTATCTGGAAACAGTGGAGAGGAGCCCCGTAGCTCTTGGCGCGCACAATCGTTTATTTTTTGAAAAAATCTGCGAGAGAGTCCCGGGAGCCGAATTTACGCTCTATTTCGTGCAGGAAAAACTCATCGCTTTCAACCTTCTCGTCGTAAAACAGTATGCGATGATGGATATATATTTCTGCATGGATTACGAACTCGGCCGCAAATACAACATGTATGTTTTGTCCTGGCTTGAAAATGTCCGCACTTGCGTGGAGCGGAAAATCCCTTTCTATTACACTGGACAGGGCGCGGCGAAGACCAAAGCCCACCTTGGTGCGACGTTCATCCCGAGTTTTATTTTTTTCAAACACCGTCAGAGAGTGTTTGACCGTCTTCTTGCCGGGCAGTCGGCGGTGACCAATAAGGTACTCAGCCGCCTCAAGTTTTGGCCCGCAGTCTCCCTAGCCTCACCGGACGGAGAGGACCATGACCGACAGGAGCAGATCCTTGCTCGCAGCCTTGATCCGCCCGCACAGGCGAATTGACTCAGGCGGGGTCGAGCGTCCGGGATACCTGAAGAAGGGCTGACGTGCCAACTTACAATACCGTCGCCCCTATAGGCGACATGGAGGTTCATGACCAAAGAAACGACATACGCTATCGTTGTCGAAAAACTGACGAAGCGTTACGGTGAGTTACTGGCGGTCAATGACATATCGTTTACCGTCGGTAAAGGCGAGGTGTTCGCCCTGCTGGGTCCGAACGGAGCCGGCAAGACCACGAGTGTCGAGATCATCGATACAATCCGCGCGCCCACGTCTGGAAAGGTGACCCTTCTTGGGATGGACGTCACGAAGAGAAAGTACGACATCGTCCGGCGCATCGGCGTCCTTCCGCAGGGATTCAGTTCATTCGACAGGATAACGGTCAGAGAAACATTACAGTTCTACTTGAGGCTTTTCTGCTGCATGAACACCGATATCGACGCGCTGATAGAGCTCGTGAACCTCAAGGACAAGACCAAAGAGCAGTACAAGAACCTCTCCGGGGGCTTGAGACAACGCCTTGGAATAGCCATTGCGCTCGTGAACGACCCTGAGGTCGTGTTCCTCGACGAGCCTACGACAGGGCTCGACCCCCGGGCAAGGCGCGAGGTGTGGGAAGTCCTGCTGGGCCTGAAGGAAAAGGGGAAGACGGTGTTTCTGACCACGCACTACATGGAGGAGGCTGAGCTTCTTGCAGACACGGTCGCGATCATTTCGAAGGGGGAGATCATCGCTATGGGCTCTCCCGGGGAACTCATCGAAAACAACACAAAATACCTGGATCTCACGTTACAGTCCGTGGATGAAAAAGCCTTTGAAGTCGTCAGGAAGATGGGCTTTGACCCGCTTCTTGACAACCACAGAGACATCAAGGTCAGGGTGGAGCACACGGACGATGTGCAGAAGATACTGAGCGCCATCAAGGATGCCGGGGCGTTGTACCTCGGCTTGGACGTTCGGAAACCAAACCTTGAAGAGGTCTTTCTGAAGCTCACCGGCGAGGCGCTCCACGACGGTTACGTCGAGGAAAAGGGGGCGGAATGAACCCGCGCGTCGTGGGCGCAAATCTCTTCGTGAAACTCATGAGCGTCTACCGCGAGAAGACCGCCATGTTCTTCACGCTTGCGTTTCCGATTATCCTGATACTCGTGTTCGGAACGATCTTCATGAGCCAGGACAACGTGGCCTTCCATCTTTGCGTGCAGGACCTCGACCGGACGGATTCGTCCACACAGTCAATCAAAACCCTCGAGAGCTCCGGGAAGTTCAAGATAACCAGGGTCGACCCGGCCATCAACGCCATCCAGTACGTCAGGGACAACAAGGTGAACCTTGTCCTCGTTATTCCCAAAGGCTTTGAACGGGCCCTCTTGCAGAGGATCGTGCTCGGCGACGCAGACGCATCCGTCACCATCACATACATATACGACCCCAGCTCATCTTCGGTGTCTACGAAGATGCAAATACTGGACGCGGTGTTCGCCGGGATAAACCAGCAGATGTCCGGAAAGCCGCCGGTCATCAGGTCGGTCGAGAAATCGATACTCACCAAGAAATACCGGTTCATAGAGTACTTCATTCCCGGCATCATCGCGATGGCGGTGATGACTCTGAGCCTGTTCGGCACGGTGAACCTGAATACGGAGCTGCGGCAGAAGGGCATCATAAGGAAGCTGTCCACGACGCCCATCACCCGTACCGAATGGATACTCTCCGACATCCTGTACCAGTTCATACTCGCGGTCATATCCACGATTGCGATGCTGCTGGTGAGCTACGCCGTGTTTAATGTCAAATTGCATCTAGATGCCTGGCTCCCTGCGTTCATATTACTCGACGTCTTCGCGTTCGTCGGAATCGGGATGATACTCACCCGCTTCGTCAAGGAGGCGCAGAGCGCTGCTGCCGCGGCAAACGCCATCAGTTTTCCGATAATGTTCCTGTCGGGGAGCTTCTTCCCCATCGAGCTGATGCCGGGTTTCCTGCAGAAGTTCGCCAAGACACTGCCGCTCTTTTACGTGAACGAGGGTCTCCGGGCATCGATGATATTTGAAGACAACATGGCCGCGCTCCGTTACTCCTCGGTCATAGGGGTTTTCGCAGCAGTGGTCTTCGTCCTGGGCATAATGGCCACCAAATGGGAAGAGGGCTGATGATAGCTATGAAGCCTGTGATGGGCGCACCAATGTCTTTGCGGGTTCGTCCTTATGACAAATCGATTTTTTCTCTGACGGCAGAGGACAAACCGGTGCGTCACTATATGAGCGGCTCTCTTCATGGATTCGGCGAATACGAAGTGAAGATGGTACCGAAACCACCGGATACGGGCTGGGGCGTTTCGAAACCAGTCGGTTATGGTAACGAGGCTGAATGATGAAAATAAAACTTATCGCACCGAGTGAGCACCGTAACGACGCTTTATCAAGCCCTTTCAAGCTCCAGAGGGTAAACCTTCCTCTTCTGGCAGCGTTTACTCCGCCGGGCCACACGGTTACCATTGTCGATGAAACCTTTGCCCCTGATGACACGAACCAAGATGTGGATTTGGTGGGTATCACTGTCATGACCGAACTTGTGCTCAGAGCCTATGATATCGCTGATGCCTATCGACGGAAGAAGGTGTTGGTGGTGATGGGAGGAATACACCCCACGGTATTGCCTGACGAAGCCCTCGAGCATGCGGACGCGGTGGTTGTGGGCGAAGCGGAGGGCATCTGGCCGCGACTTGTATCGGATGCCGCCTCGGGGCAGATGCAAAGGCTCTATCGGGCCGATAAGATGACCGATCTCCAAGGTCTGCCGAACCCACGGAGAGATCTCGTTCCCGGAACCAAAGGCAAGGGTTATATTCCGATCCCGGTCGGGGTCGAGACATCCCGAGGGTGTCCGTACGATTGCGAATTCTGCTGCATCGGCCAGACATTGGGCCAGCAATATCGAGTCAGGCCGGTTCAAGAAGTGATCGCCGAGATAGAGGGTATTGATTCCCCGCACCTCTTCTTCGTCGATGATGCCCTTGGGCTGAACCGCAATGCTGCCAAAAAGCTTTTTACTGAAATGATACCACTTCAGCGGAGATGGCTGGCGCAAGGCACAGTGTCATTAGCCGAAGATCTGGAACTGCTGGGTTTGATGAAACGTGCGGGGTGCCTGGGGCTTTTGATCGGCTTCGAATCGGTGCAGAAACACACACAGGATGAGGTGAAAAAAATAAAGAACCTGAGGATCGATTTTTATGAGGCCATGCATCGATTCCATGGAGAAGGTTTCGGTATACTGGGTTCCTTTGTTTTTGGCTTTGATTACGAAAACAAGGATGTGTTCGAACAGACCTTTGACTTTATTCTGAGAGGTTGTCTGGATGTTGTCCAGCTGAGGATTCTCACCCCTTATCCGGGAACACGTTTATATAAGCGTCTCTTAAGCGAGGGCAGGTTATTCGTACATGACTGGTGGCTCCGTGGATATCCTCCGGATACACTCCTTTTTCAACCCAGAGGCATGACCGCTGAAGAGCTCACGAACGGTTTCAATTGCCTGAACAGGCAAGCCTATTCTTTCGGCGCAATGACAAAACGCTTCTTCGGCATGAGCCCATGGAAACGAACGCTGCTCGGTTGCCAGCTGTATACCACGGTCAATCTATCTACCCGCAAACGATATTTCAAAGGCCTGATGATTCCGCAACCATTTGCAGAGTCTTCCAACTCAATAGATAAACGGTAGAGATCAACTATGAAAAATCCGGCAAATCGAATTCTGCGATGAAGGCATGAATTCTGCTGTGTACTTGAGTCTTGAAGAATGCTTGACCATCAGCATGGCAGAGCTGTTCAATCTTCTCGCCGGGTTACCAGCGCTATGGCGACCCTATTGTCGGAATAAGCCTTGGTTTTGCCGTGTACCGCTGGGGCGAGCGCATGGCCCGGGGAATCATCACCCGCAACTCTTGGACACAACCCTGCCTACGGATAAACACCCCTGAAGTCAGAGAATAGGTCTTTCATAGATGCGATAGGTTTTGTAGAGCTCAGGGGTGAACGGTTTCAGTGCATGGATCATCTTTGTGTTGGTCTCAACGATCAGCGAGCAATCCGACTCCCAGATATCTGAGAGAAGCCCCTGTTCAATGGCCTTCAGGTAAAAAATCTCATCGATGTGCTGTCCGTGATATTCCGGGAGCACCCCCATGATGACGGTTCTCACCCTTTTGGTTTTTTTTGCTTCTCTCATGAACTTCAAGATCCGCCACGGGTAGAGCCTCCCGTTTAAGATCCTTAATGCCGGATTGATGTCTGGTAGGGTGAGAATGAAACCTATGGTCTTTCCATCCTTCTCCGCAAATACAGTAAATTCAGGGGTGATGAACATCTTCATTTCGGAAAAAATCATCTCCGTCTGTTTGTCTGTAAGCGGAAGATGGCCCCAATTTCCCTCCCATGCGGCATTGAAGATGTACTGCACATCTTTTACCCTTCTTGTCAAATCCCGCATGTCAAGGTTTTTGAATATCGCGTCCGTAGAAGAGAGAAGGCCCCTTTTTACTTCATCCAGATAGGGTACATGTTGAGTATAATTGACACGCTTCACCAGGAAGCAGTGCCAGTCGATGCATTTAACAAACCCGCATGCCTCAGCAAAATCCTTGTAGTAATCGGCAAAGTGGAAAAGACCCACTGAAGGGATGTTTTCAGCACCTTCCACCTCGAAACCTACCGAATCGTAGATGGAGAAGCTCTGGGGGCCGTTCATGATCTTCTTGCCCTTGTGTTTGAGCCAGGAAGACGCGGTATCGAACAGGGCACCGGCAACCTCCGGGTCATTGACAGCCTCGAAGAACCCGAAAAACCCCGTTTCGTTGTCATATTTGTTTTCATAAAGATGATTCACGTGGGCTGTGATACGACCGACAAGACTGCTGTTTTCATATGCCAGAAAAAACTCTGCTTCACCTATCTCGAAAAAGTATCCTTTTTTTCTGTCGAACAGATTTTTCTGGTCACTGATGAGAGGGGGAATCCATGCTGGATCATTTTCGTAGATCCTTGCTGTCCACGGGAACATCATGAAGTCTTTCATCATGCCCTTCGTATCAACGCGCCTCACGTCGACCATGACAGTTCACCTCCATTCATAAGAGAATATAGAGAGAAGACCGCCAGGTGCCAAACATATAATGCAAATGCCGGTCCTCCGCCCTGGGTGATCAGCTCTCCTCCATCAACAAGGTTTTGCCGGTTTTGAAGGTTTCATTCGGGGATCTCTATAGGGGAATCGGAATCCAGCAGCATGGATCACTATCAGCTCTTGTTGCGCAACTACTGTTTCGTGTGTGTAAAAACCAACTGCACAAAAACTGCACAATTCATGAAATTGGGAAGGGTTAAAATCGTGGTGGAGCCGAAGGGAATCGAACCCTCGACCTCTTGAATGCCATTCAAGCGCTCTCCCAACTGAGCTAAAACCCCGAAATCGAACATGGGCAATTATACTGATTAGGATAAATCGTGTCAATACTATCATAAACCCTATGAAAATACTTAGTGGAACAGGGAAAATGAATGCCTGCATATTTGCTTTCTTAATTTTGGCCGCCACGTTGATGTCCTCAGAAGCATCATTCGCAATTACAAAGGATGAGGTGTTGCCGCATATTTGTAAATCACTGGGACACAGCGTACCGAAGAAATATTTAACGGACCATGAGGGAAATCTGACGAATTCCTCGGCCATACGGCTTGCCCTGGAATCAATGGGATGGGGCTTTGTTATCACGGTCTACGACCAGATAACTATCCTGCCTGAGTGGAGTGATATGGACTCTATCACGGAAATTTCGAAAAAAATATCACCGCCACTGCCGTCAGCGATGACCGACCATCTTGAAAGCCCTTTTGCGGAGGAGAATATTAAGACCCTCACAGACTGGCTTGATCTATGCAAAAAGAAAGTCTCATGGAAAGATTCATTTTCTTCTGAAGGAACGACGCTTACCGTCTTTAAACACGGGATAGGCAACCCTGCCGGACCGGCCAACGGGGATCTGAAAAAAGGTATGAATGAACCGCTTTTCGCCGCGATGGTAACAGTCGACATGGATGCAGTGAACTGCCAGATAGCCACTGCCGTCATGGTGGGAGCTAATAAAGCGCCCCTTGCGACGATAGCGGTGGAGAACTACGGCGTAATAGGCGGCATCAATGGAGGGTATTTTGCAGGAGCTAAGCCTATAGGTGTGCTTCGCAGACAGGGACACACCGACAATGCAAAATTCTGGCCCCAACGTTCTGCTTTTGGCTGGAATGAGAATGGGGAGACGATATTCATCGACGGCAAAGAAGTCGCCAGCATCAGTTCTGACAGGCGTTTCGACAAATATACAGAGATGCTGCAAGCAGGGCCGTTGCTGCTTAAGAACGGAGAATATTCAGAGAACACAGAAAACATAAGAGAAAACGTCCTCAACATGCGTCACCCCAGAACGATCGTCGGAACAGACGGAAAACGGGTAATGTGGGCTGTCGTAGACGGAAGGGACAACATGCACAGTGTGGGTGCAACGATAGAAGAGACCAGAAAGGTCTGTAAATGGCTGGGAATGACTACTGCACTGAACCTTGACGGGGGAGGATCAAGTTCTCTCTGGTGGAGGGGAAATACGTTTTCACTCCCGAGCAACAGCAATGATACAGAACGTCCGATACCCTACGGTGTCCTGATCTTCCGGGAGGGTTCAGGCGTACGGCAATGACCAGCCTGATCCAGATCAGATATAGCAAGAAAAAAAGAGATCCCGCAGATACCAGCGGGGTCTCTCATTTTTTTGCTTAACTCTTGTCAGAAGATCTTTAAAGCGGAACTACTTGAGTTCTACCTTTGCTCCGGCTTCTTCGAGCTTCTTCTTGATCTCTTCGGATTCATCCTTGGAAGCCTGCTCCTTCACGGTCTTGGGTGCGCCGTCAACGAGTTCCTTGGCTTCTTTGAGTCCGAGACCTGTGATCTCGCGGACAACTTTGATGACGCCGATCTTGTTAGCGCCGTGCTCAACGAGAACTACGTCGAACTCTGTCTTCTCTTCTTCGACTGCCGCTGCGGGTGCTGCTGCGCCCATGGGCATCATCATTGCGGGTGCTGCTGCTGATACGCCGAATTTGTCCTCGAGTTCCTTCACGAGCTCTGAGAGCTCAAGTACTGACATTTCTTCAATTGCCTTGATAATATCTTCACGTGTCATATTAATTCATCCTCCTAAGGATTATTTTTATTTTTATGCTGCTAGGCGGCTGTCTCGCCGCTGGTGTATACTATGCTGCTTCTTTTTTGTCCTTGATCTGCGAGAGACATGTAACGAGTCCCCTTGCAGGACCTGAAAGGACTGTGACCAGACCGCGAAGAGGGGCTGCAATCGTCTGGACGACCTGACCGATGAGAACATCCCTTGAGGGAAGGTCCGCAAGTGCAAATATCTGAGCCTGGGTGAGGATCTTTCCGTCCAGGATCGCGGCTTTAACTACGAGAGCTTCGTTGCCTTTCTCTTTTGAGAAGTCGCGGATCGCTTTGGCGGTAGATGCAACATCACCGTAGGAAAGCACGTAACCGTTCGGGCCTGAGTCGAACTCAGAAGCGTGGTTAATGCCTGCCTCCGTAAAAGCTATGCGCATGAGGGTATTTTTGCATACCTTCATTTCACCGCCGGCTTCACGGATACGTCTGCGGCAGTCGCTGATCTTCTTGACTGTAAGTCCACGATACTCGGTGATGAAGACTGCGTTGCTCTTATTGAGCAGTTCGACCAGGGAATCGATCATTTCACGTTTTGCTTGTGTTGGCATTCAATTTCACCTCCTGTTGATTTTGTGATCGGATGCCGGCAATAAAAAAGGCTTCCGTCACCCAAGGGAGTCCGGAAGCCATAATACGTGTCTTAATAAAGTTACAGGAACACGGTTATCCTTCGCAGACCTCGGCAGGAAATTAAGCGCATGCGCACCTGCTGTCTTGAGTCTAAGCTGTGAGATTATACAATAAGGAATAATTTTTGTACAGCATCAAAATAACTGAAGTCCCATCACAAAAGGACAAAAGAAACGCAAAAGAAATATCAAAAATTGGCATACGCTGATCAGAGGCGCTATTTTTGAAAAAAAACGGTCATTCTGTGTTGTGTTGGGAATTTTTGCTTAACTCAAAAAATTTTTTTACATTTCAGCGTGTTCTAATGTACAATTATCAGCGAATAATTCCCGTACAAATTACTATGGAGGAGCTACCCTATGAAAAGACTGTTTATCTTTATCCTCACATGCATCATTATCTCTTTTGCTTCATCATCCATGGCAAAACCTGTTGCTGAAGAGTTCCGGAACAATGAATATGACTATTCGTCAATAAAGACCGTTCTCGTTATGCCTGTGATGTATGAAATTACTACACCTCCCTCTGAACCATTCCTTGATGAATCAGTTCAGCAGAAATGGAGAGAGCTCACATCACAAGAAAAGAGCGGATTCAGCTTTCTTGTAAAGACCCCCGAACAGATCATCGAAAGGGATGATTTTGTCAAAGGGA
>JAJFUP010000238.1 GCA_021372395.1 Deltaproteobacteria bacterium | reverse complement strand
ATCGTCGGGGACCCCCTGGAGATCTACTGCGGTGATACCGGGCTGATGGCCCTGTGGTTCGGAGGGGTGGCTCAGTATTATGGCGATGGAGAGGGTGTTGACGGCGAGTATGATTGGGGTTCTGTGCTCATGTTCGACAATGGGGGTGTCACCGAGAAGTACAGTGACCCGTACCATTCATACGTGGCAGAAGAGGAGTATGGCGAGGCTTTGCCAATTTTCACCGGGGTATCGAACACCAAACCCGGGGTCGGGCGGGTCGATACCGTGCTGGGAGCCGGCGATTCCGGGGTGAGCATCACCCAGAAGGTGGAGTACACCGACGGCCGGGGCTACTACAAGATGACCTGGACCATTACGAATAACAGCAGCAAGACCTACACGAACTGCAAGTTCTTCCACGGCGGAGACGCCTATTTCGCCGATGAGGACGACGCCCAGAGCTATTGGGACGAAAACCTCGGCATGGTTTATCTGCGGAACCCGGATGTGAGTGGGATCATGGGCTTCTACGGGGGCCTCGGTTCCCCGGCCGATCACTACAACGGCGGCGAGTACTGGGATGGAGATGTTCTGGCCATTGATGGCGAGCTGGATGATTTGGTAAATCCGGAATTTGTAGATGCGGGATACCACCTGCAATGGAACCGCGCCAGCCTGGCTCCGGGCGCGACCTGGGTGATCACGGCCTTCGAGAAGTTGACCGAGGCCGGCGACGTGCAGGTGCTTGCCCCGGCCGATCAGGCAGGCGCCCCGGGAAGCACCGTGGACCTGGCATTCACGGTCCAGAACTTCCAGGAGGAGGAAGACACCTTCGATCTGGAGGCCGCCTCTGATCTCGGCTGGGACGTGAGCCTGCCCGACGGCGACACCGTCACCCTGGGTGCCGGCGAGAGCGCCACCATCATCGTGCGGGTGACAGTTCCCGCAGGCGCCGAGGAACTGGTCGACACCATCACCCTGACGTCGACCTCCCAGGCAGATGCCGAGGTAACCAATTCGGACAGCGTGCAGATCTCGAATACGGAAGAGGATGGGACGGACAACGGCAGGCGTCACCACGATGGCTCGTGGTGCTTCATCACTACTGCGCAGTCGTCATCGCAGTCCGCGGGCATGCTGATACTGCTTGCAGGCATATGCATGGGTCTGGGCCTCTTTTCCCGGCGGATCAAGAGGAACGGCTGAGCATTTTCTGAGTGCACAAGCCGTACCGACGCATTCCGGCAATAAAACGGCATCGGGGAGCCCTCACGGGCTCCCCTTTCCTTATACTCTCCGGCAATCCATACCAGGACGGCATGCGTTGGTTGACTAATCATGAAGACCCATCTGAGTTCAGACGCCATGTTTTCCAAGGTTCTGTACTGCCAATGGTCCCTGAGCCCCCCGTTTCCCCCTCCTCTTTCTCTGTTTGCAAGGCGTGCTCGCCAGGGACATGGATGATTCTTCGAAGGGATGATCGATCGTTCGTATTGTATTTACCCACGTGAGCAACGAGGGCAAAGATGAAGAAGGTCTCTTTTACCATATGCGTGTGCACTGCGGTCATCTTTCTCGTCATCGGAACGGTCCGCTGCGGGGGTGGGGGCGGCGGAGGCGGAGACGGCGGCAACGAAACGGGCGGGGGCGGCTCCGTTACTATCACTGATCCGGGTTCCTCCGGTTATTCGACCGTGTGCAACTCGGTTCTCCTGTCGGGAGAGGCATTCATCAGCCCCACATGGTCGGGTTGCTGTTCAGGTTCAGCCGAAACGCTCACCGGTGTCACCGTGACCTGGACGAATGAGACCACAGGTGAATCCGGGAAGGCATCCCAGTACGTCCGAATCTGTTCATTCTTCTTCACCCCGTACCTGTGCGAACACACCTGGATGGCTACCATCCCCTTGGCTTTAGGCGACAACAGAATAACAGTCGTTGCCGCCGATCCTTCGAACAGGACAGGGCAGGACACGATCACCATATACAAACCCACACCCTCCTATTCCATTACCGGGAAGGTGGCCAATCAGAACGGGGTTGGCATGCCCGGGATAAAAGTTACCGTAGAGAATGCCGGCACCGCTACCTCTCTGTATGCCTATACCGGCAGGGACGGCACCTACTCGTTCGATTGCATGGAGAGCGGTTCCTTCAAGCTCACGCCCGCCTCCGCAATCAGCTATGCGTTCTGGCCGTCTGACAGAACATTTATCGTAAGCGGTTCAGACGTTACAGGGCAGGATTTTTCTGTCGAGGCTTACTTCATATCGGGAAGGGCGACATACGCGAATGGCGTTCCCATACAGGATTATGTATTCAGATTGACGGGGGGAAACACCTCTGCCGGCAACACGACCGACTCCGGCGGCTCCTACATCTTTCTGGTACCCAACGGCACGTATACCATCGAACCTTCGGGCTGGGCGTTTTCATTGGGCTCCCCTCTCTCTTTCTGGCCAACGAGCAGGACGGTGACGGTAGACCACGCTGACGTGCCTGGGCAGGATTTCATGAATTGACGCTTCGAGACCGGCGTGAAGGATGGTGATCCTGCCAGCCATTCCTGACCGTGCAGAGGGCGAAACCAAGAAAAAGCTTGACACGGACGGCCTGACAAGGGATATACAGGATTATGAAGACAATGGCAGTAACCAGGTCTTATTATTACGGCTTTTACTTTAGCAGGGGCGGTTGCCCATAGGCCTGGTTGCTCTCGCAGGGATACGAAAGGCCATGGGCAAAAGCCCATGGCCTTTTTTTATAGTCTGATACGGAAGGGAAGGCACATGAAGAAGATCCTGAGCGGCAACGAGGCGGTGGCGCGGGGCGCCTACGAGGCGGGCGTGTCCTTTGCCTCCGCGTATCCGGGGACCCCGAGCACCGAAATCCTGGAGACCATTGCCAGGGAGTACAAGGGCATCCACTCCGAGTGGGCGCCGAACGAGAAGGTGGCCCTCGAGGTGGCTTCCGGAGCATCCTATGCGGGCGTACGCGCCATTGCCATCATGAAGCACGTGGGCGTGAACGTGGCGGCAGACCCGCTCATGTCACTGCCGTACACGTTGACCAGGGGCGGCATCGTACTGGTGAGCGCGGATGACCCGGAGCTGTTCTCCTCCCAGAACGAGCAGGACAACCGGCACTATGCGCGTTTCGCCAAGATACCCATGCTGGAGCCCTCCACCTCCCAGGAGGCCCTGGACTTCACGAAGGAGGCGTTTGCCATCAGCGAGTCCTTCGGCACGCCGGTGATGCTCCGTACCACCACGCGCATCTCGCACTCCATGGGCGTGGTGGAGACAGGCGAGCCCCGGGAGCCCAACACGCCGTCGCTGGAGCGGCACCCGGCCGAGCTCGTGATGCTGCCCGCCAATGCCAGGCGCCGCCACCCGGTCCTCGAGGAGAGGATCGTCGCGCTGAAGGGGTACGCGGACACCTCCCCCCTGAACCGTATCGAGATGAATGACCCGGCCATCGGAATCATCGCCTCGGGCGTGGCCTACCAGTACGCAAAGGAGGCCTTCCCGGGCGCGTCGTTCCTGAAGCTCGGCATGCCGTACCCCTTCCCGGATGCAAAGGTGAGGGAGTTCGCTTCACAGGTTCGCGAGCTCTGGGTGGTGGAAGAGCTGGACCCGTTCATGGAGGACCAGGTGAAGGCCCTGGGGCTTGGCTGCCGCGGCAAGGACCGCATCCCCATATGCGGCGAGCTGACCCCGGATATCGTGAAGGCCGCGATCTCGGGGGCCGGCACGGGCAAGGCCGCCCAGCCGGTGCTCCCCGGCAGGCCGCCTTCCATGTGCCCCGGGTGTCCGCACCGCTCCATGCTGTGGTCGATGAAACGCAACAAGTGCTTCGTCTGCGGTGACATCGGATGTTACACGTTGGGTTTCCTGCCGCCGCTCGACGCCATCGACACCACCTTGTGCATGGGTGCGGGCATCAACCACGCCCACGGAATCTCCAAGGTGCTCGGGCCGGGTACGGAGAAGATCGCAGCGGTCATCGGCGATTCCACGTTCTACCACTCGGGCATCACCGGGTTGCTGAACCTTGCCTACAACCGCGGCGTGGCCCTGGTGGTTATCCTCGACAACAGCACCACGGCCATGACCGGCGCACAGAACCACCCGGGCACGGGCATCACGCTGGAGGGGCAGCAGACCACCAGCCTCGACCTGGAGACCCTGGTGAAGGCGCTCGGCATCGAGTGGGTGCGGACCATCGACCCCTACCGGGTGAAAGAAGCCAGGAAGACCGTGAAGGAGGGCCTCGAGTACGACGGCCCCGCGGTCATCATATCCAAGTCGCCGTGTGTGCTGCTCAAGTCGCGCAATGTCTCCGGCAGGATGCTGAGCGTGGACGCGGACGCGTGCACGGGCTGCAAGGTCTGCATAGGGCTCGGGTGCCCGGCTATTGAATTTCAAGACGAAAAAGCGCATATTAACGAGATGTGCGTGGGCTGCAACGTGTGCGCGGAGATCTGCCCGGCAGATGCCATCGGAGGTGATGTATGAACGTGCTCATGACAGGAGTCGGCGGTCAGGGCATCATCCTCGCGTCCGACGTGCTCTCCGAGGTGATGATGCGCTACGGGTACGACGTGAAGAAGTCGGAGATCCACGGCATGGCTCAGCGCGGCGGAAGCGTCATGTCGCACGTACGGTTCAGCCGCGAGGTCGCGTCCCCGCTCATCCCCTTGAGCACCTGCGACATCCTGCTGTCCTTCGAGGAGCTGGAGACTGCGCGGTACGTGTCCTACCTGAACAAAGGCACGCACGTCATCATCAACCGCTACCGCCTCCTGCCGCCCACGGTCATCGCGGGCAAGGAGCCGTATCCCGACATCACGCCCATCCTGAAGGAAAAGACGAGCCGCATCCACTTTGTGGACGGTGTCGCTCTCGCCGAGGAGATTTCGAACCCCAAGGGTGTGAACATCATCCTGCTGGGCACGGTCTCCACGCTGCTGGAGCCGGAAGAGGCGCTCTGGACGGACACCATCAGCGACATGCTCCCTGCCAAGATCCGGGACAGGAATATCGAGGGATTCAGGCGCGGCAGGCGGGTAAAGGTGGGTTGAGTTGCACGAGAGAGTACTGGAGGAGGTTTCACCATGATCTATAACGAAGATTTCGAGACACTGCCGCGCGAGGTGCTGGAGGCCCTGCAGCTGAAACGGCTCAAACAGGTGTTGGATCGCGTCTACCACACCGTGGGGTTCTACCACAAAAAATTCGAGGAGGCGCACGTCACCCCCGACGACATCCAGAGCCTTGCCGACCTCGGGCGGCTCCCCTTCACCGTCAAGCAGGACCTCAGGGACAACTACCCCTTCGGGCTGTTCAGCGTGCCCATGAGCAACATCGTGCGGCTGCACGCATCGTCCGGCACCACGGGCAAGCCCACGGTGGTGGCCTACACCAAGCGCGACATCGAGACGTGGGCCGAGCTCATGGCCCGTTCGTTCGCCGCGGCAGGGCTCACCAAGAACGACATCATCCACAACGCCTACGGCTACGGGCTGTTTACCGGGGGCCTGGGCGCCCACTACGGGGCCGAGAAGCTGGGCGCGAGCGTCATCCCCATGTCGGGGGGCAGCACCAAGAAGCAGATCATGCTTCTGCAGGATTTCGGCCCCACGGCCATCTGCTGCACGCCATCGTACCTGCTCTTTTTGTCGGAGGTCGGCGAGGAGATGGGCGTCGACATGAGGTCGTTGAGGCTCAGGGTGGGCATTTTAGGCGCCGAGCCCTGGAGTGAGCGCATCAGGCAGGAGATCGAGAAGAGGCTCGACATCACGGCGCTCGACATCTACGGGCTGTCCGAGATCATGGGCCCCGGCGTGGCAATGGAGTGCATCGAAGGCAGGCACGGGCTGCACGTGTTCGAGGACAACTTCATCGTGGAGGTCATCGATCCGGCCACCGGAGAGGTGCTCCCCTATGGCGAGAAGGGCGAGATCGTCTTCACCACGCTCACCAAGGAGGCCTTCCCGCTTATCCGCTACCGCACCCGCGACATATCGCGCCTCATGCCCGAGGTGTGCAAGTGCGGCAGGACCTTTGTGCGCATGGAGCGGGTCTCGGGCCGCAGCGACGACATGCTCATCATCAGGGGCGTGAACGTGTTCCCGTCACAGATCGAGAGCGTTCTCATGGAGATCGAGGGACTGGAGCCCCACTACCAGCTCATCGTGGACAGGGAAGGTTCCCTGGACACCTTGGAGGTCCGGGTCGAGGTGAGCGAAAACATCTTCTCAGACGAGGTCCGCAAGCTGCAGAACATCGAAAAGCGGATCGTCAAAGACGTCAAGGACATCATCGGCGTCAGCGTGAAGGTGAAGCTCGTGGAGCCCAAGAGCCTGCAGCGGTTCGAGGGCAAGGCCCAGCGTGTCATTGACAAGAGGAATATCTAAGGAGGTTTTTCATGAAGGTAGAACAGATTTCAATCTTTCTGGAGAATAAGCCGGGCGGATTGTCGGGAGTCACGAAGGTCCTCAAGGACGGGAATATCAACATCAGGGCCCTGTCGCTGGCAGACACGAGCGATTTCGGGATCCTGAGGCTCATCGTGGACGACGTGAACAAGGCCAAGCAGGTGCTCAACGAGCACGGGTTCGCCGTGGGCAGGACGCACGTCATCGCGGTGGAGGTCCCTGACAGGCCGGGCGGCCTGCACAGCATCCTCGACCGGCTCACGACAGAGGGCATCAACGTGGAGTACATGTATGCCTTTGTGGAGCGAAGCGGCGAGAACGCGGTGATCATCTTCAAGATAGATGCCATCGACCAGGCCATCGAGGCGCTCCAGAAGAACGGGTTCAATGTGCTGCCGGGCGACAAGGTGTACGGTCTGTAGCGAAAGGAAGCGCTCGGATGGGCAGTGAGGCGGCGAAGGTGGAGAAGGAGACCTACCGCGATACCCTTGGCAGGGAAGCCGGGCTTGCCGTTACGGCTCGGATCTTCCTTGTCCTCGGCATCGTCGCCACCCTCGGGAGCATCGGGCTCACGATCGCCAGGGCCGAATTCTTCTGGCTCGCCATCGGGGCAGGGTGCGGTGTTCTCGGGGTCGTGCTCTTCATCGTGCTTCACGCGCTTTCCGAGATCATCATGCTTTTGAAAAGGCTTACCGGGATGCCGTACAGCGGAACCATCTCGGGAACAGGCGCCGGCACCATATATGTCTGCTCTCAGTGCGGCTCCATGAACTGGTCCGACAGTGCCGCGTGCCGGAAGTGCGGCGCGGGGTTCGAACCCGGAGATACAACCGGGCACTGACACGGGCAAGGCTTTCCGTGGCGCCGGCGAATGCGCCGGCGGGGATTGTTTGCCCGGATGACAGGGCTTTTTGCAACACTGCAATGAATGCTTTTTCTGAGAGCGGTGTGGGGACATGTCACGTCCGAATGCTTTTCCCTTACGGCATGTCCATTGTTGTTGGTTCAGCAATGAAGAAGATACGTTATGAAGGGGGGATCTATGAAAAAATCACTGGTCGGTTTTCTGTGTGTCTTCGTGCTCATGCTGATGTGTGCCTCCTGCGGCAGGAAGGCCGATGACCAGGCTGCACCGGCGAAGGGAGAGGCCGGGAAGGCAGCCGTCACCGAGCTCTCGTACAGCATCTTCTTCCCGCCGACCCACGCCCAGGCCAAGGCAGCCGAGTCGTGGGCCAGGGAGATCGAAAAGCGCACGAATGGTGCCGTGAAGATCAACCTGTATCCGGGCGGCACGCTCACGAGCGCGAACGACTGCTACGACGGGGTGGTAAAGGGCATCTCCGATCTCGGCATGTCGTGCTTCGCGTATTCGCGCGGACGGTTCCCGGCGATGGAGGCAGTGGACCTGCCGCTGGGTTACCCCACCGGCATGGATGCCACGCTTACCGCGAATGACTACTACAGCCGGATGAAGCCTGCAGAACTCGATGACGTGCACCTGCTCTACATCCATGCTCATGGCCCGGGCCTGCTCCACACCAAGAAGCCGGTCAAGGTCCTCTCAGACATCAAGGCCATGAAGATCCGCTCCACTGGCCTGAGCGCCAAGGTGGTTGAGGCCCTGGGCGGCGTGCCCGTTGCCATGCCTCAGCCCGGCACCTACGAGGCGCTCCAGAAGGGCGTAGTGGAAGGTACCTTTGCACCCATGGAAACCCTGAAGGGCTGGAAGCAGGGCGAGGTGGTCAAGTCCACCACCGACTGCAGGACCATCGGATACACCACGGCCATGTTCGTGGTCATGAACAAGGCCAAGTGGGATCAGCTCCCGGAAGACATCCGGAAGGTGTTCACCGATGTCAGCAGTGAATGGATACAGGTTCACGGCAAAACCTGGGATGATGCGGATGCCGAGGGCCTTACCTACAGCAAGGGGCTGGGGAACGCGTTCATCGAGCTCTCTGCGGATGAGGCAAAGAAATGGAATAAGGCCGTTGAGCCCGTCATCAAGGGGTATGAAGAGGGAGTCAAGGCCAAGGGCATCGACGGCGCCAAGGCGGTGGCCCTCCTGAGAGAGCTCATCGCGAAGAACGCGAAGTAGGGCATTGAACGTGATATGATCCCCGGGGCGTTCCTGCAGGCTCTGTCCTGCAGGAACGCCCCGGGCCATGAGGTGGGGCTTTCGTATGATATCGTTCGTGCGTTTCGAAAAACTCGTGGTGCAGATCGCCGGGAAGATGAACTGGATCGCTGCTGCGGCCCTCTTGTTCATGATGATGCTGACCGTGGCGGACGTGTTCGGCCGCCTGTTCAAGTCACCCATACCGGGCACCTTCGAGATCGTGGGGTTCACCGGGAGCACGGTGATCGCATTCGCCCTCGCGTTCACCAGCGTCGAGAAGGGGCACATCGCGGTGGCGATCCTGGTGATGAAGCTGCCGTGGCTGGCCAGGGTCATCATCAATGCCGTCAATGCCCTGGTAGCCTTCGTGCTGTTCGCCGTCATCTCCTGGCAGTGCGTGGAGTTCGCCCGAAGCATCGCTTCGAGCGCCGAGGTTTCCCCCACGCTCCAGCTGCCCGTGTACCCCTTCGTGTACGGCATCGCTGCCGGCTGCGCGCTGCTGTGCATCGTGCTGTTCGTGGAGTTTATCAGGCAGCTCAGAGGAGCGGAAATCGAATGACGCCCACCATGATCGGCATCGCAGGCCTCGTCGCCCTGGTCGTGCTCCTCTTTTCCAGCATGCCTGTAGGATTCGTCATGGCCTTGATCGGCTTTGTCGGCTTTGCTCAAATCGTGTCCCCTGACGCCGCGCTGAATCTCATGTCCAAAGACGTCTTCGGGACCTTCTCCTCCTACAGCCTCACGGTGATACCGCTCTTCGTGCTCATGGGCCAGATCGCCTTTCATTCGGGGATCAGCACGAGGCTGTTTCGTACGGCCTACAAGTTCATGGGCCATCTGCCGGGGGGACTCGCCATCGCCACCATCGGGGCTTGCGCCTTCTTTGCCTCCATCTGCGGGTCCACCAATGCCACGGCAGCGACCATGGCCTCGGCCACGCTACCCGAGATGAAGCGGTACAACTACAAACCCGAGCTGG
>JAJFUP010000201.1 GCA_021372395.1 Deltaproteobacteria bacterium | reverse complement strand
GCCGAGGCATCGATTGCACCGAGGTTCATGACCGTGTCGTTCCCCCTGCCTGCATCAAGCACGATTGCATCGGCGTGCACGGAGGAGGTGCCTGTCTGCTGCACCGTTTTGCTCACTTCGGCGCCGCTTTCCACCGTGATGATGTCACGGAAATCGCTGCCGGTTATGCCAGTGGTATCAGATTCATCGCAGACAATGATGTATCCGCCTTCTGGGGGGGCAGTGCCGACAACCCGGCAAGCGGCATCCACGCTCATGGGTGCTGTGATTATTGAAACAAGGGCCAGGCCCCACCGAATTCTCTTCAGAAAGATCCCCATTTCAATCATCATCAGACCACTCCCCTAAAAATAAATTACATATCGTTCGGGACTTCATGTTCACTTTGAAAGGAAAAGCTGCTCCCTGTGTATCGGGTTAGCGGCTCGACCGTCCAGGTTGTCTCATGGCCTTAAAAGATCTGTTTCTCGCAGGTCGAAGGCAATCTTCTGCTCAGGTCGAAGTTTCTCCCTGCGAGACTCCAAACCCGCGTTCCGCTGTTTCTGAACCCAAAGTCCTCGATGAGCCCCCGGCATGGGATCGAGTGATATACGCATGCATGTCATATCATTCATGCATATCATATGTCCAGGAATGCTTCTTTTCTTTTATGCTGTTAGAGACTGGCTTGGGCAAACATGCCGAGGGTATGGGAAACGCGGCTCCGGAAGAAGAGAAAACAATTCCTGTGAGACTCTCCGAGGCAAGTCGAGAAGGTTCTTTGTGGAGCTTGAACTCAAGCTCCACAAAGCCTTGCAGT
Source organism: Deltaproteobacteria bacterium (assembly GCA_021372395.1). Lineage (GTDB taxonomy): Bacteria > Desulfobacterota > Desulfomonilia > UBA1062 > UBA1062 > MWEI01. The sequence goes on along the minus strand of JAJFUP010000201.1, from coordinate 2,920 downwards.
ACATCTCTCAGGCGCTCGCTGTATTTCCTGAGGAAAAAGGAGGGCCTTATTCAGAGGCGTTCTTCTTTTTTCACACCTCGATGGCGTCTCCTTCGATGAGCTCCTCCGCAGTGATGGCCTCGGCCATGATGGAGCCGATGGCCTTGGAGAAGCGCGCCGGATCGTCCACCTTGGAGCCTTCTGCAATGAGCGCCAGGTCGAAGAGGAGGCGGGCATACTCCTTCAGGATCGGGGCTTTGCCGTTCTTCTCGTACAGGAACTTGATGTTGGCAACGGCCGCGTGCTCGATGTTGAGCTCGAGGGTCCTCTTGGCGGGCTCTGCCTTCTGCCCTGTGGCCTTCATGATCTTCTCCAGGTAGGGGGAGAGGTCGTAGGTCTCGCCGGACAGGCAGGCAAGAGAGTCCTTCAGGTGCGTGGACGCCTTCACGTCCTTCACCTTGTCCGAGAGCTCCTCCTTCAGGAAGGCGAAGAAGCCGTCGAACTCGTGTCTCTTCTTCTCGTCCACCTTCCCGAGGCTCAGGTCGCCCTTTTCCGCACTGGTGAACTTCCTGCCTTCGAAGGACCTCAGCACCTGCACCACGAACTCGTCAACCGGGTCGGTCATGAGCACCACCTCCATGTCCTTCTCCTTGAGGCGCTCCAGGTGGGGGCTGTTGAGCAGGGTCGCCGCGTGCTCGCCCGTGATGTAGTAGATCTCCTCCTGGCCCTCCTGCATGCGGGCCGTGTAGTCGGCCAGGGATATGTACGCGCCGTCCGAGCGCGTGGTCTGGTACCGGAGCAGCTTCGCGATCCTGTCCCGGTTGTCGGGGTCGGTGGGGATGCCGATCTTCAGGATGGGCCCGAACTCGGTATAGAATTGTTCGTACATCTGCGAGTCCATGCCTTCCAGGAGGTCGAAGAGCCGCTTGACGAGGTTCTTGCGGATGTTCCTCACCAGGCTGTCCTGCTGGAGGATCTCGCGGCTGATGTTGAGGTTCAGGTCCGGGGCATCCACCACGCCCTTCACGAAGCTGAAATACTCGGGCATGAGCTCCCGGCAGTCGTCCATGATGAACACGCGCTTGCAGTAGAGGTTGATCCCGTGCTTACGCTCGCGCACGGCAAAGTCCATGGGGAGCTTGGAGGGGATGTAGAGCAGGGCATTGTACTCGGTGGTCCCCTCGAAGCGGATGTGGAGATGGGTCAGCGCCGGGTTCCAGTCATGGCTGATGTGCGTGTAGAACTCGGCGTACTCCTCTTCGGTCACCTCGGCCTTGCTCCTCGCCCAGATAGCCTTCATGGAATTGAGCGTCTCTTCGCGCTTCACCTTCCTGGTGGTCTCGCCGATGGGTTCGCCGCTGCTGTCCTTGAGGAGCTCGGCGTCCGGGATGGGCTCGTCGCGCTCCACGTCCATGACCACGGGGTAGTTCACGAAGTCGGAATGGCGCTTCACCACGTCCCTGATGGTCCACTCGTCCGTGTAGTCGGCCTCGTCTTCACCCCGTTCCTTCAGCTTGAGGGTGATCGACGTGCCCCGCCCCTTCTTTGCCGTCTCCTCGATGGTGTAGGTGCCGTCTCCCGAGGACTCCCACTTGGTCGCCGTTTTGGTTCCTGCCGCTTTTGTGACCAGGGTGACCTTGTCCGCCACGATGAACGAGCTGTAGAACCCCACGCCGAACTGGCCGATGAGCTCGGGCGCGATAGTGTCCTTCTTCATGGCCTCCATGGCTTCGAGGAAGGCTTTCGTGCCGCTCTGGGCGATGGTCCCGATGTTCTCCACCACCTCGTCGTACGTCATGCCGATGCCGTTGTCCTCTATGGTGATGGTCCGGGCCTTGCGGTCGGGGACGATCCTGATCTTGAACTCGGCGTCCTTGCCCAGGATGCCGGTCTCGGTCTGGGACTTGAACCTGATCTTGTCGATGGCGTCCGAGGAGTTCGAGATGAGCTCCCGCAGGAAGATCTCGGGATGCGAGTACAGCGAGTTGATGATGAGCTTCAGGACCTTGACAACCTCTGCCTTGAACTGGTGCGTTTCTTTCTTGTGCTCCATGCTTGCTCTCCTTAAAATCTCTGTGGATGAATGATATCGGGTGTCAAGGGATACATAGGTATTCCGAGCTCAGAAATCAAGACTTTGCAGATATCCGGGGAACAGAATGCTGAGTTCGATAGATCAGGGGGAGGGCTGAACGCCTGTACACTCTTTGTCACGGCAAAATGTGGTGCGGCTGATCGGATTGTGCATAAGATCTCTCCGGCATGAGCGTTCAGAGGTTTCTTTTCAATCTGCCTGTTTCCTCCCGCTTTGTCATCTGTCTGCCCCTAAACTGTCTCCAGCAGAGATTTCACCAGGTTGCGCGCGGAAAACTGGCCGTTGGTGAGCTCGGCAAAGGGGTGTTCGCCGCCGAATTCCTTCTGCAGGATTTCGTCAACAGTCATGCCTGCATGATGAAGCCGGTGAACTTTTGCGCCAAGATCCGTGAAGTAGTCGATGCATCGCCCCAGGGCCTTTCTCCCGTCTTCAACGATCTTGCCCACGGCAGAGAACAGGACAAGCCTCTCCGTCGGCATATCGAGGACCTTGCGCATGGATCGTATGATCTCCCCGATATGTTCCTCGGGCCTGATGAACTTCGGGTTCTCCCGGGCAAAGAGGTCTCCCGTGAAGCACCACCCCTTCGTCGGCTCGAACATGCAGATGTGGCCTGGACAGTGGCCCGGGGTCTCCACGAACCGGAAGGTGAGGTGCTCCGTGGTCAGGACTTCAGGGATAGGTTTCACCGTGGTGGGCACCGGATAGCCCCAGGCGATCTCCTGGTAGGGGTAGAGGTCGAACCGCCGAGAGATCAGGGGGATGGATGCCGGGTGTGCGTACACATCCACGCCGAAGCGCTCCATGAGGTCGTGGTTCCCGCCCGTGTGATCCTCGTGGTAGTGG
>JAJFUP010000097.1 GCA_021372395.1 Deltaproteobacteria bacterium | reverse complement strand
CCCTGGGAAAGAAGCCGATCCTTTTCGATGTCAAATCTCAGGTCTCCGTATTGATGTATGTAAAGATCAAGCTGCGTATGAAACTGCTCAATGGAATTTATAATAATGACGTGGCCTTCGGGATATAAAGAGATGTTTTTCCTTGCAAGGAGCAGACTGACGACTATTTTCTTCGCTGCATCCGTCTCCTCTTTCGTGATGCCGGGACGCATGGTCTTCGGCTGTCTATCCTCGGAATTCATGGCGCTGTCATCCCTGCTCAATAGTATGGTGCCGTACTATATTGTCGGACAATGTGCTGCGGAACTGTAGTTTAAGGGGAAGAAGACCAGGGATGGTTCTCCCGGAAAGAACGTCTGTAGTTCTATCCCATGTCTGGCACAAGCGATCTGGCAGGCATACTCTTGAGCCTGAATTCGTGCCTTCCAGGGTCGTCATCGGCCACATGATCCCGCCCTGATTCTTCAATGAGAGTCAGGCCTTTTTCGCCTCAGTACGACCGCTCCCCGAATATCTTCGTGCCGATGCGCACCATTGTGGCGCCCTCCTCGATGGCGATGCAGTACGAGTCGCTCATGCCCATGGACAGGGTTTCCATCCGGACATTGGGGATATTCAGTGCCCTGAGCTCCTCGAACAGGGCTTTTGTTTCGCGGAAGAACGGTCTGAGCCCCGTAAAGTCGTCCAGGAAGGGGCCCATGGTCATGAGTCCCTGCACCCGGAGGTTCTCCAGCACGGACATCTGCCTGACCAGGTCGGCCACCGCCTCGGGCATGGCCCCGTGCTTGGCCTCCTCGCGGCCGCTGTTCACCTCGACGAGCACGGGCATGACCTTGCCGTGCTTTCCTGCCAGCTGATCGATGAGGGCGGCGAGCGCGAAGGTGTCCACCGTCTGGATCATGTCGAACAAAGGTACGATTTGCCTGGCCTTGTTCTTCTGGATGTGGCCGATGAAGTGCCAGACGGCACGGTCCCCGATGGCCCCGATCACCACCTGCGATTCCTGCAGGTAGTTCTCGCCGATAAAGGTGATACCTGCATCGACGACCTCCCGGATCTCTTGAGCGCTCTTGGATTTGGCGGCAGCGACCACGGTGACGCCCGGAGGTATCTCCGAGAGTATCTTCAAACAGTTCTCTCTGATCTCCCCCATGACGTTTCCCTATTCTCAACCCCTGTTCCTTGTCAATCGGCAATGTTCAGGGGCTGACCACTGCCCCAGCGTGCACCGGCACGGTCCATGGAGAGGGAAATAGGCTTCCGTCTGTCAAGGGAAATCCCCGGCGTCCCGAGGTGAGGCCGGGCCCGTATTTTCGTGGATGGGCACGGGTATGGGAAATAACGATCATTGTTATCATTATGTTGGAGGAGCAGGCAGCGAGCTTTTCCTCCCTGGCCAAACGATTTTCTGTTGACAGGGAACAAGGAGCATGGTTAGTACTATCGGCAATAGGCTTCCTATATCCGTGGAGATGAGTATGTTTGCCCATGAGGAGATGGAAAGAAAGAGCATCTTGATCCTGAGGATCCTCAATCAGGCACAGCAGCCTGTCGGTGCGCGCATCATCGCACGCAAGATGAAGGATTACGGGGTCGGTCTGAGCGAGAGGGCCGTGCGCTATCACCTCCAGTTCATGGATCAGAAGGAGCTCACCCGGTTCGTCGGCAGAAGGGACGGCAGGGTGATCACCGAGAAGGGGATAGAAGAGCTGAGGAATGCCCGGGTCCAGGACAAGGTCGGGTATGCCATCTCGCGCATCGAGATCCTCGCGTACAAGACCACCTTCGACCCCGTCACCGGGAAGGGGATGCTCCCCATGAATGTCTCGATATTCCCGGAGGCAGGCTTCAGGGATGCGCTCAAGGCCATGAAGCCTGCGTTCGAAAAAAACCTGTGTGTGAGCGACCTGGTGAGCGTGGCGTCCGAGGGAAGCTTTCTGGGCGACGTGCACATACCCGAAGGGTGCATCGGCCTGGCAACGGTGTGCAGCATCGTCTTCAACGGCGTGCTCCTCAAGCGCGGCATCCCCATGGACTCGAAGTTCGGCGGCATCATCCAGATCCACGAGCGCAAACCCATGCGTTTCGTGGAGCTCATTCACTATTCAGGCACGTCCCTTGACCCGTCAGAGGCGTTCATCAGCGCCAAGATGACATCTGTGCGTGACGTCGCAAAGAAGGGAGATGGCAAGATCCTCGCGAACTTCCGCGAGGTGGCGGGCGTTTGCCGGGATGGCGTGGAAGAGGTCATCGACCTGTTGAAGGGCGTGGGGATCAAGGCGGTCCTTGTCATGGGGAAGATGGGGGAGCCCATCTGCCAGGTGCCCGTTGACGTGAACAAGGTAGGGATGATCCTCCTCGGGGGCCTCAATCCCGTTGCAGCGGCACGAGAGGCCGGCATCGAGGTCCAGAACCTCGCCATGTCCACGGTGATGGATTACAAGCATCTCAGGAGTATCTCATCCGTATACCAAGAATTTCAGGGGTCATGAAAACACATACTTCACTGTAAAGGCGAAAGGAGATTTTTATGCCGGTTGTTACAAAGGTTTTGGAGACAGTAAAAGAGAAGAATCCAGGCGAGACCTCGTTCCTGCAGAGCGTCACCGAGGTGGTCGAATCGCTTCGGCCGGTGATCGAGAGGAACAAGAGATACCGGGATGCCAACCTGCTCGAGAGAATCGTGGAGCCCGAGAGGGTGATCATATTCCGGGTTCCCTGGCAGGACGACCGCGGTCAGATCCACGTGAACCGCGGCTACCGGGTCGAGTTCAACAGCGCCATCGGACCCTACAAGGGCGGATTGAGGTTCCACCCCACGGTGAACCTCGACGTCCTCAAGTTCCTCGGCTTCGAGCAGATCTTCAAGAACTCGCTTACCACGCTCCCCATGGGGGGAGGCAAGGGCGGGTCCGACTTCGACCCCAAGGGCAAGTCCGACAACGAGGTCATGCGTTTCTGCCAGTCGTTCATGACGGAGCTCTTCCGTCACATCGGCCACAACACGGACGTGCCGGCCGGTGACATCGGCGTGGGCGGCCGGGAGATCGGCTTTCTCTTCGGCCAGTACAAGCGGCTCAAGAACGAGTTCACGGCGGTGCTGACCGGAAAATCCCTGTGCTACGGCGGTTCGCTGATCAGGCCCGAGGCCACCGGGTACGGCGCCGTGTATTTCGCCGAAGAGATGCTCAAGACCAGGAACGACAGCCTGAAGGGAAAGGTCTGCACGGTATCCGGGTCAGGCAATGTCGCCCAGTACACCGTGGAGAAGCTCAATCAGCTGGGCGCAAAGGTCGTGAGCCTCTCCGATTCCAGCGGCACGATCTATGACAAGGACGGCATCAACGCCGAGAAACTTGCATGGGCCATGGAGCTCAAGAACGTGCATCGGGGCAGAATCAAGGAATATGCAGAGAAGTTCGGGGTCGAGTATTACGACGGCAGGCGCCCGTGGGGCATCCCCTGCGACTGCGCCTTCCCCTCCGCCACCCAGAACGAGATCAGCGGCAAGGACGCCGAGACCCTGGTCAACAACGGCTGCATTCTGGTGTCCGAAGGCGCGAACATGCCGAGCGTACCTGCTGCCATCGAGCGGTTCATCGAGAAGAAGATCCTCTACGGCCCCGGCAAGGCAGCGAATGCCGGCGGCGTTGCCGTGTCCGGCCTTGAGATGAGCCAGAACTCCATGAGGCTCTCATGGCCGCGCGAGGAAGTCGACAAGCGCCTGCGGGAGATCATGACCAGCATCCACCGGAACTGCTATGAGACCGCCCAGGAGTACGGGCACCCCGGAAACCTTGTGGTCGGGGCCAACATTGCAGGATTCGTGAAGGTGGCTGACGCGATGCTCTTCCAGGGCCTGGTATAACTGCGGAATACCACCCAGCCACAACCCTCCATACCCCCGGGCCTTTCGTGCCGGGGGTATTTCTTCCGGCTCTTCCGCCGTGCCTTCGTCTTGTCCGTTGAGTTATCTCAAGATAGTATCAGGCATCAAGGACATAGACACACCCATATCGGAATCTCTCATCCCACATCACCGTGCGTAGAGGTCCTCAATACTGCCTGAGTAATCGGGAGACTCGCCCCGGCATCGTTTGCGTGAATTCAACCCCTGCGACAGAGACAAGAAACAGAGGGAAAAATCATGTTGACAATGCCGCCGTGCGGTTATATCAAGTCACCACAAGGTGACAAATGACATGATGAAAAGATCGTCTCATACAGCAACCATGAAAAAGGCCAGCCGCAGCAGGGACCGTCTTGCCACGGCGGATGGCATTCTGAGGGCGGTTGGAACGCTGATCGCCCGGGACGGTTTCATGGCTCTGGGCATCAATGCCATCGCCAGGGAGGCAGGCGTCGACAAGGTGCTCATCTACCGCTACTTCGGCGGGATGCCTGAGCTTCTGCGGGCCTTCGGCGAGTCGGAAGAGTTCTGGCCCTCAGCCTCCGAGATGCTGGGTGATGACATTGAAGCCCTCATGTCCATGTCTCTGGCCGAGAGTGTCGCTCTCGTCCTGATCAATTTCGCTCGGGCGCTCAGGCGCCGACCCATTACCCTTGAGATCATGGCGTGGGAGATGGTGGAGCGCAACGAGCTGACCGAAGTGCTCAGGAATGTGAGGGAGGACGTGGCCATAAGGGTTTTCAATGAATTCGGCGAAAAATTAGTCATTGCGGATGCGGATGTTGCCGCCATCACAACACTGCTCTCGGCTGCTGTCAGCCATCTGCTCCTTCGCAGCAGAGATACCGAGATGTACAACACGGTGGACATCCGCAGTGACAAGGGTTGGGAACGTATTGAGAGAGCGATCACCGTGATCTGCAAGCAGTGTCTGCTCCCCGGGGGAAAAGGATAGTTTTTTATCCCTAATGTCACCGTAAAGTGACTAAAACAGGAGGACAACGATGAGAGTGCTACTGACAACAATGAAGATGGTGCGGGTTTTTTTCATTTTCTGCATGGCGATCTTTCTGAATAGTGCCCCACAGCCCGCTTTTGCAGACACAAGTGACGGAAAAACCCCTTCACCTGCCCCGGACATACAGACCACGTACACAGCCGATCTTGCCGCAATGATGAACCCGGACGGATTGATGCTCATGGCCGGTGGTTACAGGAGATGGGTACAGGAGACAGACGAGAAAGGCATGCCGGCTCGCTATACACAGGCCGGTTTCGGCCTGGGAATAAACCCTGCCTTTGCCAAAGGATCGCTCCATGCACAATGGCAGCCTGCAGTCTTTTTCAACCTGCGCATGGAATATGATCTCTACCGTTTCTTTGGGTCGAATTACGGGTTACTCTCATTCCCGGATGCCCGCGCCAAATTCGGGAAGGATGAGCTTGAAGACCTGAAGGGCAGCGAAGAGAAGGCCACGGGGCATCGTGGGCTCATCCAGCCGACCCTCTACGCGAAGGCCGGTCCCTTGCTCATAATCAACCAGACCGACCTGGCTTATTACCGATTCAGCGGAGATGGCCCATATTTTCTGGATTTGGAATACGATACACTCGTAAAGGACGGCGACTATGTCCTTGCCAACCGGACACAGTTCTTTATACCTACATGGAAGGGTGCCGGTGCGGCAATTCTGTATGTCGGGCCTTACTATGAAATCACGAATGCCCATGATGCAGATCTGACGCGCCAGCGCGTAGGCGGCCAGTTGTACTGGGTTCCTGCCGACACCCTCTGGGGCATGGACAAACCGAGGATTTACTCGCAGCTGGGTGTAAACATCCAGGACCGAAATCGGGAAGACGAGATGTACCTGACCCTTGGGTTTGGGGTGGATTTCAATCGATAAAAAAGAGGACATCATGGGAACAAGCAGGAGAGAATTTATAAGAATGGCAGGCACCGGCGCATTGATCCTGGGCTTTTCCCCTGTACTCGGAGGCTGTGTCGGGGTCACACGCTCAGACATGACATCCGGAAGTACTCAAGAAGTACCTGTGCCCGGGCTCGAAGCGTCAATGGCGGAGATCCTCCGTCTTGCCTCACTGGCTCCCAGCGGCCACAACATGCAGCCATGGTTTGTCAGGAGGCTCAAGCCCTATGAGTATGTAATCGGCATGGACAAGGCCAGGCTGCTCCCGGCAGTAGACCCCGATAACCGAGAGGCCATTCTGTCCATCGGGGCCTTTGTGGAAAACCTCTGCTCGGCGGCTTCATCTTTTGGGTATGATGCTCAGGTGGAAGTGATCGGAACAAGTGCTTCTGATGAAAAGCTCGTAAAACTTACCCTTACGAAGACAAAGCCGTCAGGCTTCCCCATCAGCAGAATCAGCTCACGCAGGACCGTGAAAAAAGGTTTTCAGCAGAACCCGTTGTCGGCAGACCATACAAATACATTGACCGCGGTCTGGCCCGGGCACATCTTCTATTTCAATCAGGATTCGAGACATGCGAAGTGCCTGCCAGACTGGGTTGCCGAGTCCTTCAAATATCAGACATCCAGAGATGACGCGCAGAGGGAACTTGCAAACTGCATACGGTTGAAAAAGTCCGATGCCCTGAAATTCAGGTACGGATTGACGACCGAAAGCATGGAAATTACAGGCGTTGCTGGCTGGTATGTGCGGACCTTCATGAATAATGAAGACGTGATGGGTACGACCTTCCGAAATCAGGGTATTGATCAATATTCTGCAATGGCAAAACAAGGGGCTGGTTGGATTATTATCACGAGTGAAGGGAATACCGTGACTGATCTCATCGAAACGGGCAGGCGCTTTGAGAGGATGGCGCTCATGGTCAGAGAGATGGGCATAGCCATACACCCCATGACCCAGATCCTGGAGGAGAAAAGGTGGCGGGATCAGTACACCTCTCTCCACAGGTCTGCGATGGAACCACAGTTCATCCTGCGTGTGGGGTATCTGGATTCCTACCCTGATCCGGTTTCCATCAGGAGGCCGGTTGCGTGGTTTTTGCAGACATAAACAAGATGTGGTGATAGACCTCTACGCTACGAGAATAATCATATCCACAAGGGAGATGTGATGGCCATACATATGAGGTCCTGTGCGGCCGTATCGCCGGAAAAGCAGCGGGATTGTGCGACGCCATGAATATACTGAAAGCTGGAGTACTGTATTTTGCCCTCGTATTCGGAGCAGGCTTCATTCTTGGACCTGTCCGCTTGTTTTGGCTCGTGCCTCGTGTTGGGACGAGAATGGCCGAGCTGATGGAAACACCCATCATGATTGCCGTCATCTTTGCCGCAGCAAGATGGATAGTTCGTCGTCTGGGGGTACCGCCGACACCACACGGTCGGCTTGGCATGGGTTGTACCGCTCTCAGCCTCATTCTGGTAGCAGAATTTGGTCTTGTACTCTGGCTTCGGGGCATATCGATACGTGAGTACCTTGCAACTCGTGACCCTGTTTCGGGTACGGTTTATTACATAAGCCTTGGAGTGTTTGCAATCATGCCCCTTTTTATGGGCATAGAGGGAGTACACCCGTCATCTCAAAACAAGTGATCTCTTCTTCATGAAAGCTCGATCCTGGTCCGGCTGATGATCTCGTCCTTCACCGAAACCGGGAGCTCGTCGAAGTATGCGCAGTAACCCGCCACCCGCACCACGATCCCGGGGTATTTCCCCGGGTGCTCCCGGGCATCCGCAAGCAGCTGGGGGTCCAGGACATTGAGCTGCAGCTCCATGCCGCCGGAGGCGAAAAAGCCCCGGGTGAGGGCGGACATGGTATCGATGGCCCTCTCGCCTTGAAGCGTGGGGATGTCGAACCTGAGGTTGAGGGCATAGCCGTTGGCAGCGAGCGTGGAATCCACCCGGGCCACCGAGTTGAGCAGGGCCGTGGGGCCGAGCCGGTCTTTCCCGTTGGAGCTGCTCATGCTCGAGGCAAAGGGCTCATGCGCCTTCCTGCCGCTCGGCAGGGCAGGGGTCCTGCTGCCGAAGCCCACGTGGGTGGTGGAGGAGTAGAAGCCCGGGACATAGGGGCCGCCCCTGGTATTGCGGTATCTCGAGAGGGAGTCGTGGAAGATGTGCGCCACGAGGTCCGCATAGCCGTCGGGCAGATCAAGGTCGTTGCCGAATTTCGGGGCGGTTTCGAGCTCGGCCTTAAGCCTGGCGTTGTCCTGGAAATCGGTTCCCATGGCCTGGATCACCTGCACCAGGGTGCATGACTTCCGCTTGAACACCAGCTCAGCGATTGCGGCAAGCGAATCCGCCACGTCCGCAACGCCTACGCCCTGGATGCCGCTCGAGTTGAACCTGGCGCCTCCCGCCGTCACGTCGCGGCCGCTCGCGGTGCAGCCGTCCACGAGCAGGGAGGAAAACGGCGTGGGGTGGAAGCGTGCGTTGCCCAGCTCGATCACCTGGATGTCCCTGATCATGCGGTCCACCATGAAATCGAGCTGTTTTTTGAACGCGGAGATTACCTGCTCCATGGTGGTGAAGGTCGACGGATCCGGGGTCCTGGCGCCGACCCTCCGGAAAGAGCCCGGCATCCTGCCCCGGTTCAGGGCCAGGATCAGGCACAGGGGAAGGTTGAACAGGCCTGCATCGGTAGAGCAGAAGCTCTTGCCCGGTATGGTGGGCTCAACGCAGCCCACGATCGCGTAGTCGCGCGCCTCCTCCACGGGATAACCGTGTGCGGTGAGCGATGCGATGGCGGCCGTATCGTTGAACAGGCCGGGCACTGCATTGCCTCTGCACGCCACTTCCACTGCGCGCCTGACATACCACTCGGGGGATGCGGCATGGATCCTGGCCATGTAGTTCGGATCCCTCAGGCCTGCGTGTTCCATCACGTCGAGGAAGAGCCAGGTGAGGTCATTGACCGCGTCGTTCCCGCCTTTGTCCTGGCCCCCAACGGTTGCGGCCTGGGCCACGAGGTATCCGCCGTGGTACTCGCTCACCCTGCTGGACAGGAGGAACATGTGCTCCGTGGTCTTGGCCGAAAAGCTGAGCAGAAGCTCCAGGGCCTTCTCCCGGGTGATTTTCCCTTCGCGGATATCACGCTCGTAGTACGGGTAGAGGTACTGGTCGATCCTTCCGAAGGAGACAGCGGAATTGATGCCCTCGAGGCACACGGCCAGGTGGGTGAGCCAGAGCGACTGCAGTGCCTCGTGGAAGCTTTCGGCCGGTTCGTACGGCACCTTGGCGCAGATGCGGGACATCTCCAGCAGTTCCTGACTCCTCCTGCTGTCGGCCTCCACGGATGCGAGCCTGCCCGCTTCCCGTGACAGCTGCAAGGCGTAGTCGACGATGCCTTCGCAGGCGATGCGTCCCGCTTCATGGAGGTCCCCATGCATCCCCTCCATGGAGCTCAGACAGCCCTTGATGCCGATCCGGATCACCCTGCCGTAGTCGGGCAGGAAGTGGCCTATGCCGCCGGTCTCGTTGATGAGGTAATAGGTGGCGTTGAGCTGTTCGAACACGAAACGCAGGAACCTCGGGTTGTACCACCCGAATGCCCGGGTGTTCATGTTCCTGAAGAACCAGTACGGGATGACCTTGAAGATGAGCCTGAGGCGGTCGGGCCACGAGATGAGGTGCGGGGTGGTCCGCCTCCTGTCCATCCAGAGGAGCTCCTCGGACATGATGGTCCCCGAGAGCTCGGGCTGGATGATGGCCGATTTCCGTGTGCTGCCCACGTTGCCCGCGATGAGCTCTTCCGCAAAGACCCTGGCCGATTTGTTCTTCAGTACATGGCGCAGGGCCTTGGCCTTCCTGATCACCATGGGATCTTTCGGGTCGTCGAGTTTCCTGAAGAACTCGGTCACGAGGAGAGCCCGCTCAGGGCAGAGGTGCACCGGCTCCGTGAGCAGTGTCTCCCTGATGCGAGCGAACCGATCGGTCGGCTTGTCCGCTGTGATCTGTGCGGCATGTTCTCTCATGCAGACTCCTCTCTCATCCCGATGGTTTTTTTGCAGGAGAGGCTCCTGTCCCGACCACGGGGCGGATGTTCATGAACTCCGTGAACATCACCCGCATTCCACAGGAAGACCGCTCCTTCACCGCATGGTTCAAAAATTCACCACCGGCCTGATCTGTTCGGCGGGGTAGATCTGGCAGGGCTTGGGTGGCATGGAGTTGTACACCCAGTCGATGTCGATGCACCCCAGCGTGACCCCCCGGTACTCACCGAACCCGGTGAAGGTCCCGCGGGTCAGCACGTCCTCCATGTCCATGGTCAGGCCGAACACCGCGATCGGCATGCCTTGCCTCAGACCCTTCAGTTCGTCTCCATACGCTAGCGGGGAGAAGGCGAGCCGCGTGCTGTCGGAGGCCTGGCAGCCGAGCAGGGGGACGATCACGGGGAAGCCGTCGCCGCCGGTGCAGGAGAGGAACTTCAGCGTGTCGAGCCGGTTGAAAAGATCCCGGGTCCAGGGGGTCATGATTCGCTCGTCCCGGCTGGTCCTGGCAGCGGATTTCGCGGCTTTTGTGAGCAGCGTCGCGGCGGCGATCCGGAGGAGCGGGAGCCTTTCCCGGCCAAAGGTTTCCATCAGGTCCATGTAGTGGACGGTGTGGATGCCGAAGTAGGCGTTGTAGCGGAACATGGGCTTGAGGTTGAACATCTCGTAGTCTTCTCCGTGCTTGAGCTCATGGGTCCAGATGGCCTTCCCGCGCCAGAGTCTGCGGTCCTGCGTCATGATGAGGAACCCGGTCTTCGGGTCCGTCTTCACGTGCTGCTTGCTGCACCCCTCGGAGAACTGGCCCCAGATGAGAGAGCTCGTTGTCTTTGCCTGCAGCGCGGTGATCAGGGTCACGTGGGGGAGCCCCTGGGGGTTCACCGTGGCGATGAGGCCCACCTTCGCCTCGGGCTCGAACCGCTTCAGGTCTTTTTCATCGAAGCGTGCAAAGGCCTTTTTCATGGGCAACCTCCCTTGTCTTTCCCTGCCGTTGTTTCATTCCTCCGGGAATGAGGTGGTGTTTCCCTGTCACGTCCTTCACCCGAAAGTCCCCTCACTTGATGACGCTCATGTGTGCCTTGTGGCCGTGCTGCTCGCCGTGGGCACCCTTTCTCGTGGGTCCGGTCACGTGCACCACGGCGGGGTCCACACCCGAGTCCCCGGCAATGGCCCCGAGGCTTTTGGCGTCGCCTTCCGTCAGGGGCGCGCAGTGCCTTAAAGCCCAGTCGATTCCCAGGCCCTCATACTTGTTCATGCACAGGTTGTTGAACGTGCAGATCTCCCATTTGCTCACCGCTTGTGGAAGCTTCTCGCGGATGAACCGGCCGATGACGCGGATGTTCTCCGCGTCCGCGGTGTAGCCGGGGATGGCAGGGGTGCGGATCCAGAGGGCCTTCGGCATCCCCCGCTCCTGCATGCACCCGGCAAGGCGCAGGAGGTTGTCGAGGATCCGCTCGTTGCCCACTCCCGTGTACTCCTTGTGCCTGGTGCGGTACATGAGCTTGATGTCGTAGAGCACGAGGTCGGTGTGCGCGACGAGTCCCTCCAGGGTTTCCCATGCGCACTGCCCGCAGGTGTCGAGCGCGGTGTGGATCCCCCTGCTCTTGAGCTCGCGGAGGAGACCCTGGGCAAAGTCCGCCTGCATGGTGGGCTCGCCGCCCGAGAGGGTCACCCCGCCGCCCGACTTCTCGAAATACACCCTGTCCTTGAGGACCTCTGCCACGAGGTCGTCGAGCCCCATGGATTCGCCGTAGAACGCCAGCGCCGTGGAGGGGCAGGCCCTGGTGCAGTCACCGCAGGAGGTGCACCTGAGCCTGTCGATGTCTATACCGGTTGGTGCCGCAGCAAGAGCCCCTGCAGCGCATGCAGCAACGCAGCTCGCGCAGCCGATGCACCGCGCCTTTTCCCAGTGGATCTGGGGCGCAGGCGAGATGCTTTCCGGGTTGTGGCACCAGAGGCAGCTCAACGGGCAGCCCTTGAAGAAGATCGTGCTCCTGATACCCGGCCCGTCCTCGGTGGACATCCGCTGGATGCGCAGGATGGTGCCGTGGTTTCTGTCATCCGTCATTTTTGTCACCGGCCTTTTGACAGCTGTACAGGTGTCATGTTCTCCGTAAACACCACGTCCCCTTTGGCCTGTTCAATTCGTTCATCTCCACAGGAGATGAACGAATTGAACAGGTATGGGATCCAATTGTAAAAACCCAAGATTGTCATTCCTACGAAAGCGGGAATCCATTTTTTTCAAGAACTTCTGGACCCCCGCTTTCGCGGGGGTGACACCTTTTTTGGGTTTTCAATTCGCGCATGGTTCTCTCCTCCACCCACTGCCCGTTTTTCTTGAACTTCACATTCCTTTTGGCCCGATCAAATCGGTCTTCTCCTCTGAGAAGACCGATTTGATCGGGTACGGTTTTCTCGCTCTGTCCGTTCACCGGAAACACCATGTCGCCTTTTGGCCCGGTCGATTGAGGCGGTTCTTGCCTGAAACGCATCAATCGACCGGGAACAGGTTTTCCGCCGCCCGGGGCATGCCCCTGTGTAAACACGTGGCCCCCTACAGCCCCTCGTGGCTGATGCGCGTAATCACCTCGTCCTGCAGCTCGCGGCCGATGCTCGTGAAGTAGGCGTTGTAACCGGTTATCCTCACCAGCAGAGAGCGGTAGTCTTCGGGCCGCTTCTGAGCATCGCGCAGCATGCCGGCGTCTATCATGTTGATCTGCAGGCAGCTTCCCCCATTTTCCGCGTACCCCTTGAGAAAGGCCTTGAATTTCTCCTTGTGCTCCGGGTCGCGCATCAGCGAAGGGTTGATGGTGATGGTGTGGCTCGCGCCGTTTGGCAGGCAGCTGCAGTAGCCCCTGAAGTCGCCCTCGCCGTCTTTTGCCCTGCCGCCCATGGCCTTGCCCACGGAGTTGGTGTTCGCGGTGGGCCCGTTGATGTCGGCACCGTTAGAGGGGCAGATGGCGTTCGAGAGGAATCTCCCCTTGGGCCTACCGTCCGGGCTGGCCGGCAGGATGAACCCGTCGCCCACCCAGTAGTTCCAGCTGAGCATCCCAGGCCTGAACCGGCGGTTCGTCGAGACGGTCCGGTGCTTCCAGGTCTCCTCGCACCACAGGTCCATCACCTGCACCGCCATGGCGTCGGCCGCATCGTCGTCCTGCCCGTACTTCGGGGCCTTGAACCGGGCCTTGGCCTGCAGCTTCTCGTGGCCCTGCCAGTTGGATTGAAGCGCCTCGATCAACTCGGCCATGGTGCATTCCCCGGTGTCGTACACCAGGTGCTTGATGGCCAGCAGCGAGTCAACGGTGGTGGCGAACGTCACGGCCTCGAGCGTGGTGAAGTTGAGCTCGGCTCCGCCCCGGGTGATGTCGAGGCCCTTCTCGGCGCAGCCCTTTACCAGGCAGGAGAGGTACGGGGTGGGGCAGAAGCGGGCCCGGATGGACTCGGACTTTTCGTAGAGGTCCACCAGGCGCCTGATCATGGCGCGGGTCTGCACCGCATAGGCGTCCCAGAACGCCTCGAAGGTCGCAAAAAGGGAAGCATCGCCGGTAGAAAGGCCGTGGGGCCGGATCTTCTCTCGCCTTCCCGTTATGGGGTCCACGAACTCGTGGAAATCTTTCCCGTCGTTCAGCGCCAGCTCCACGGCTTTGAGGAGGTTCAGGTTGTTGTCCACCGTGCCGGAGCGGTCGTTGCCCTGCATGGTGTTCTCCAGGCAGCCCACGGGCGCGTACTCGTGCACGTTTCCCTCGTGGATGAGGTGCTCGACGCCCGCACGTCTCGCCTCGCGCATCATGCCCGCCATGGAGCGCTCGTCGAAGTTGAGGAGGAAGGGCGAGCCCTGGCTCGTGGAGAGCATGTCCACCACCCTGTCGAGCAGCTCATCGGGGCTGTTCCGGTGCAGCCTGACGTTGGGTTTGGGCTCCAGGATGGGCGACATCTCGTCGATGACCTCCAGGATGGCGTACGTCAGGTCGTTGGTCAGGTCGCGGCCGCCTTCTCCCATGCCGGAGAGCGTGATGAGCTGGCCGTACCCGGCGGTGATGCCGTTGTTGCCCACGCGGATCATGGCGTCGTAGGCCGTGTTCGCGTGGACCCAGAAGCACTTGAGGATCTCCTTGCCGAACTCGCGGTCCATGCCGTGCTCGATCGAGGAGCGCCAGTAGGGGAAGAGGTACTGGTCGATCCTCCCGAAGGAGACGCCGGGGCCCGGGTAGTTCTCGTCGCTCATGACGAGCATGTGGGTGAGCCAGAGGGTCTGGACCGCCTCCCAGAAGGTCTCGGCCGGTTCCCAGGGGACCCTGTTCAGGTTGCTCGCCATCTGCTCGAGCTCGCCTTTGCGCTCGGGGTCCGTCTCGCAGCCGGCGAGCCGGGCGCAGAGGTCCGCATACCTGAGCCCCAGGTGCCTCGGCATGGTGGCCGCGGTCATCATGGCGCGGAGCTGTTCCCCTCTGGGTCCCTTCTTCTCGCTTCTGCCGAGTTCTCTGTACCTGCCGGCGATCTCCTCGTGGATGCCCTTCCAGCCGATGGTGAGCGCCCGCTCGTAGCCCGGGATGAGGTGGCCGGAGGTTGCGCCCGAGTTGCCGTAGCCGTGGTCGTGGAACCACTTCATGTGTGCCCGCACGCCGTTCCTGCCGTAGACGAGCCTGTCGCGCTCCTTTGCCTCTCTTTTGGTCCAGCACGTGGAGGTCTGGATGTTGAAGCGCGCCCCGGCAATGAGGTCACCCGGCAGGATCTCCTGGGGCACGTGGTTCACCATCACCTCCTTGACGAACCAGGCCTTGCGCTCCGGGAGGCTCCACGCCCAGAAGTCCCGGTGGAGCGGCACCGCCTTTGCGGCCTGCTGCATGGAGGAACGAAACGTCTGCAGGAAAGGGTAGGTCTCGGGGACGATGTAGAAGGTCATCTCGTCGAACTGGACATCCCATGGCTCGCCCGTGCTCCAGGGGGTGAACTCGTTGTTCCACGCACGCGCGGCCCCCTGGAAGTAGTAGTCCCTGAGCCAGGCGATCCTT